>CAIVUE010000195.1 GCA_903909015.1 uncultured Methylophilaceae bacterium | reverse complement strand
GTTTTCAAAGTGTGAAATGCGCAACCGGTGTGTGGCGAGATTTTGGGCGAAAAAAAAGAGCTATGTTTTCACATAACCCCTACATTTAACAGCTTGGAAGAGTGGTGGCTGGGGGCGGAATCGAACCGCCGACACGCGGATTTTCAATCCGCTGCTCTACCAACTGAGCTACCCAGCCATCATTTCTTGATGTTTGCACATCACGAAAGACCGGCATTATAGCAAACTATATGTCTTATGGCATCCCCAAGATTGAATCTGCATGTTTTTCTCTTTAAATTGCTTCGACTTTAGCCCTTTTTGTTCGGCGGATGGTGCCTTATGCAATAATTGGTGCATTGTTTATTATTATCTTAAGGTCTTAGATGGACGTGTATTTAGTACGCCATACAACGCTAAACGTCAGATCTGACATTTGCTATGGTCAAGCTGATGTTGGTCTAGCAAGTAGCTTCGATGATGAATTTAACCAATTGAATGCAAAAATTTCTCATTTGGTTGATCCGTTAGTTTTTACTAGCCCACTTCAACGTTGTTTGAATCTTGCTCAAAAAGCGGTTGAACATTTTAATTTCAGGTCTTTAAAAACAGATGAACGTTTGCTAGAACTTAACTTTGGTGATTGGGAACTGAAACCTTGGGCAGATATTCCTCAAGGAGTCCTGGGTGAATGGTCTGATGAACACGTTAAAGAAGCCCCGCCAAACGGAGAGTCTTATTTCCAATTACATCAAAGAGCAACAGAGTTTTTAAAGGATTTGGGAGAGTGTCAGCAAAGTAAACAAGCCTTAGTGTTTACTCATGCTGGTGTTATTCGTGCTTTGGTTTCTGAGGCGCTTAACAAGCCTTTGCGGGAAGCGTCAAGAGTTGAGGTGAAGTTCGGTAGCGTGACCCATATTGTTATCAATGATGGAATCACGCGCCTTGGTTTTGTTAATCGTTAAGCGGTTTGACTCTTTGTAGCAGATAATTTTTTGAATGCTGCTTGTGCAACCCAAGCAACTCCAACGTAGAAAATCGTGAAACCGAGGTAAGGCGTGAAGTATTGAGCAACGCGCTGTGAAAACTCAATGACCGTTAATGAACTTACTTTGTCTGAAAATGCATACCAAAAAGCATTTGATAGGATAAATGCCAAGCTGGTAGTTAATAAGGCTGCAGGGATGAAAACAGTTAGAGCGAAAGGATTGTCTTGTTTAGCGATATAGCGGCCTGCGCCCCATACCATGGCATAGGTAGGAATTAACCCCCAATAACCTAAAGACATGCAGTAGTCAGAAACGCCAGCAAAACCCAAAGCATAAAAATCCACGGCAAAAGCGACGACCATTGAGATCGCTAGCCAACGGAGCTTTTTCATAAGGATGCCCGTTAAGAAAAGCGCTGCGATTGTAGCATCAGGCAAAAGAACACTTGTCCCAAAATGACTGGTGCGAGTGAGTAAAATTAACGCGATAAGAGCAATTCCAATCAACGTTGAATTTTTTGTATTTTCAGGCATAGCTAACTCCATTGATATTTAATAGTATTGTAACGTCTAAAAAAGGTTTGCATCAAAAATTATAGCTTAGAGATTCAAACACAGACCTTGGGTCGCTTGGATAGTAGTAATAACTATTGTCATGTCCACCACCTGGCATTGTTATGTATCCAATCCCGCCATATGTTGC
>CAIVUE010000194.1 GCA_903909015.1 uncultured Methylophilaceae bacterium | reverse complement strand
CCCAGAGCAATTGCTACAGACCAAAGTCCTCAGCACATTTTCTCTCCCCTTTAGTGCGGACCTGCGTCAAGAGTTATTAGCACTCAACGAACCGGGCGTAAACGAAATAGAACGTTCAGCCATCGCCGGCAATCAACTCGCAAGACTTTATACCGATGCCGTCAAGGGCCTTCTTTTGGATACTGGGATCGATGCCACTCAAATTTTAGCCATCGGCTGCCACGGGCAAACGATTAGACATCGACCCGAGCTTGGTTACACCATCCAAATTGGAAATGCGGCCTTATTGGCAGAGCTCACTGGCATTACCGTTGTTTCTGATTTCCGTAGCCGGGATGTTGCTGCTAACGGGCAAGGCGCCCCGCTCGTTCCTGCATTTCATGAAGCCGTATTTGGAGATGCTCTGACGCATCGCGCCATCTTGAATATTGGCGGCATTGCCAACTTAAGCGTTTTAAATACGGGAAAAGAAATCACAGGATTTGATTCTGGCCCTGGCAATATGCTGATGGATGCTTGGGCTGAAGCTTGTATTGGAGAGCGTTATGATGCGGGTGGTCAGTGGGCCATGTCTGGTCATGTGATTGAACCATTATTAGCGCAATTATTAGCACATGACTATTTCGATCTTGCGCCACCTAAAAGCACAGGGCGAGACTTATTTAATTTGGAATGGTTGAAATCTTATCTTCAGGCTGAATACTTACCTCAAGACGTTCAACGCACCCTCTTGGCATTTTCTGCCCATTCGATTGCCAATGCGGTGAAGGATCATGCCCCAAGTACTGAAGAGATTTATGTGTGCGGTGGCGGTGCCTTTAATGAAGCACTCATTGAACACTTGCGACAATTGCTGCATCCTGTGAAAATTGAGCGCACGGATGTTTTAGGCATTCATGTCAGTGCAGTGGAAGCAGCCGCATTTGCATGGCTGGCTAGACAAGCCATATTAAAGGCGCCAGGAAATTTACCCAATGTCACTGGGGCTGATGGGTCGCGAATTTTAGGCGCGATTTATGCTTGTTAATTGACCAATACAACACTTGATTGAAAAGTTAAATGACGAACAAACCAACTAAAGTAACGCTTACATTTGATAATGGCAGCGAACCTATAGAACTCCCTATTTTGTCTGGCAATTTAGGCACGGATGTCATTGATATTCGTAGCCTAGGTAAACACGGCATTTTCACGTATGACCCAGGCTTCTTATCGACAGCCTCATGCAGTTCTGACATTACTTTTATTGATGGTGAAAAAGGTCTGCTTTATTACCGCGGTTACCCCATCGAACAATTAGCGAAGAACTGTAGCTTCATGGAAGTTTCTTATTTACTACTTCATGGTGAATTGCCGACGGAAGCAGAAAGAGAAAATTTCACTAAGACAGTGCACCAACACACCATGCTGCACGATCAGCTCACCAAAGTCTTTACAGGGTTTAGACGTGATGCCCATCCTATGGCCGTCATGGTTGGGGTGGTTGGATCGATGTCAGCGTTCTATAGTGAAACTTCAGACATCCACGATCAAAAGATGCGCGAAGTCATCGCCTACCGTTTACTTGCAAAAGTACCAACGATCGCGGCTTGGAGCTACAAGTACACGATTGGGCAACCATTCATGTACCCACAAAATAAGCTCGATTACGCATCAAATTTCATTCACATGATGTTTGCAACGCCATGTGAAGATTACGAAGTGAATCCTATTCTGGCAAAAGCATTTGAACGTATTTTGATTTTGCATGCGGATCATGAACAAAATGCCTCAACCTCAACCGTGCGTTTAGCAGGTTCAAGTGGCGCGAATCCATTTGCATGTATTTCTGCCGGCATTGCCTCCCTATGGGGGCCTGCACATGGTGGTGCGAATGAAGCGACGCTCGATATGCTTGAAGAAATTGGGGATGTCAGCCGCATTGGCGAGTACATCAAGCGCGCTAAAGACAAAAATGATCCATTCAGGCTCATGGGCTTTGGACATCGTATCTACCGCAATATGGACCCACGTGCATCGATCATGCGTGAAACATGCCACCAAGTTCTCGATGAGCTTGGATTGCATGATGATCCAATGTTCAAATTGGCGCTTGAATTAGAGAAGATTGCCTTGGAAGATGAGTACTTTGTCAGTCGTCGTTTATATCCTAACGTCGACTTCTATTCTGGCATCGTGATGCGTGCGATGGGGATTCCGAATTCGATGTTTACTGCGATCTTTGCACTCGCAAGAACGTCTGGCTGGATTGCCCAATGGACCGAAATGATCTCAGACCCTGAGGGTAAAATTGGCCGTCCACGCCAACTTTATACCGGCCAAACAAGACGTGAGTTTGTCCCCATCGACAAACGCTAGGTTTGTTTAGGCAATAAAAAAGGCGCTTCAAGCGCCTTTTTTATTGCTGGCTTCTTAACTTATGCAGAGAAAGAAGAACCGCAACCACATGTCGTCGTCGCATTTGGATTACGAATCACAAACTGCGAACCTTGTAGGCTGTCTTGATAATCAATTTCAGCACCCATCAGATATTGCAAGCTCATTGGGTCGACCAATAGGGTGACTGAATCACGCTGAATTTGCGTGTCATCTTCGTTCACGATTTCTTCAAAAGTAAAACCGTATTGAAAACCTGAACAGCCGCCACCACTCACGAACACACGTAATTTCAAATCAGGCGAACCTTCTTCTTCAATTAACTCTTTTACTTTTTTTGCCGCGTTATCAGTAAAGATTAACGGGCTTGGCATTTCAGTTACTGCATTCATCTCTCACTCCTTAATAATCACTTATTCTTTAATACCCACCTATTTTTAGGTGCTTAATACTTGATTGAATTGCTCTACTATATCAGAAAAACTAGGGTAGCAATGGGACAACATTCAAACCTAGGCCTTCAGCGAGGCCAAACATGATGTTCATATTTTGCACAGCCTGCCCTGCAGCGCCTTTCACCAAGTTATCAATCACAGACAAAATCACGACGGTATTGCTACCTTGTGGTTGATGCACTGCGATCAGGCATTGGTTTGAACCTCTGACAGAACGTGTTTCAGGATGACTGCCAGATGGCAAGACATCCACAAACGCTTCTTTGTTATACCGATCTTCAAATAGCTTCTGTAAATCCACAGCCTTGGTCAATTTTGCATACAAGGTCGCATGAATTCCACGAATCATTGGCAGCAGGTGCGGGGTAAAGGTTAAACCCACCTCTGCATTCGCCATTGCCGTGAGGCCCTGACTAATCTCTGGCAAATGACGATGGCCCGCCACGCCATAGGCCTTAAAGTTATCGCCCGCCTCGGCTAGCAAAGCATGCACCTCTGCCTTACGTCCTGCTCCGCTCACGCCAGATTTAGCATCCGCTATCAGATAGGTGGGGTCAATCACGCCAGCTTCAAGTAGGGGCATAAAACCCAATTGGACTGCGGTAGGATAGCAACCTGGATTGGCGACCAACCGAGCATCCCGAATTTGCGCACGATTAATTTCTGGCAAGCCATAAACGGCCTCAGCAATTAAGTCAGGACAGGCATGGGTCATGCCGTACCATTTTTCCCAAGTCGCTACATCTTTAATTCTAAAGTCTGCCGCCAGATCAATCACTCTGACATTCTTAGCGAGTAGTTCTCTGGTTTGTTGCATGGCAATGCCATTAGGCGTTGCAAAAAATACCACATCGCAGATCGATAAATCGACTTGCGCAGGGTCAGAAAATTTAAGGTCCACATAGCCACGTAAGCTTGGGAACATGTCTGCAACCGGCATGCCTGCTTCGCCGCGCGAGGTAATGACCGTCAATTCAGCATTTGGATGGATGGCCAACAAACGTAGCAACTCAACGCCGGTATAACCAGTGCCGCCAACGATCCCAACTTTAATTTTATCCATACACTCAGACCATTCTTAAAATTCGCGGGGGTCATTCCAATGACCCTCAAAACAGCATAGTAACAAAAAGCCACACCAGAAAACAAAAAAGCCGCAATTACGCGGCTTCTTTTGCTGAACGTTAATGAATTAACGTTTAGAGAATTGTTTACGACGACGCGCTTTACGTAAACCAACTTTTTTACGTTCAACTTCACGAGCATCACGTGTCACGAAACCAGCTTTAGATAATGCACCCTTAAGCGCAGCATCATAGTCGATCAAAGCACGAGTAATACCGTGACGAACTGCACCAGCTTGGCCAGATTCACCGCCACCGATCACGTTTACCATGATGTCGAAGCTTGATTCGTTATCTGTCAAAGCAAGTGGTTGGCGAAGAATCATGCGTGAAGTCACGCGTGAGAAATATTCGTCAACTGGCTTATCGTTTACAACGATGTTGCCTTTACCAGACTTCAAGAAAACGCGAGCTACTGAGCTTTTACGACGGCCAGTACCATAATTATATTTACCAATCATATCGATTCCTTAAGCTTGGCTTTGGATGACTAAAGGTTGTGGCTGTTGTGCCACGTGGTCATGCTTAGCACCAGCATAGACTTTCATCTTGCGGAACATTGCATAGCCCAAAGGACCTTTTGGTAACATGCCCTTCACAGCTTTTTCCAAGGCACGGCCTGGGAAACGCTCTTGCATCTTACCGAAGTTCGTTGTTGAAATACCGCCTGGATAACCAGAGTGACGGTGGTACAACTTGTTTAAGTCCTTTGTACCCGTTACTTTGATTTTGTCCGCATTGATCACGACGATGTAATCGCCTGTATCAACGTGCGGTGTATAAATCGTTTTATGCTTGCCACGTAAGCGGTGAGCAATCTCGCTAGCCAAACGGCCTAGCACTAAATCCGTAGCATCAACTACGAACCAGTCGCGCTTTACTTCGTGCGCTTTAGCTGAAAAGGTTTTCATTGGTAAGCCAATAATCACAAAAAAAATCAAGAGGCGGATTTTATGTCACCCTCGAGCCCTTTGTCAAACGGTATCTGTGATTCTTTTATCTTTTTTGTGTAAAAAATCACTCATGAGACGGTGGTTTGCAAATTATCTATTACACATAGTAATTCATGAGGATGCCGACAAAGAGGACGGCGCCCAGCCAATTATTATGTAAGAAGGCCTTAAAGCACCTGGCCTCTTCACGATGTTTAATCAATTGATAGTGATAAAACACCACGCCCAAGGCGCCGATGAGGCTGACATGATAGGGCCAATGAACGTTTAACAAATGGCCAACGTAGGCCATTATCGCGAGCATGGCGATATAAAAGCACAGGATCAAGGCCACATCGAAGCGACCAAACGTAATGGCGGTCGATCGAAT
>CAIVUE010000193.1 GCA_903909015.1 uncultured Methylophilaceae bacterium | reverse complement strand
GGCCAGCATCTTCCCCTAGATCGAGTGCCTTGGTCGCGGTTTTTTCAGCGAGCTCATAACGTCCTTCAACTAAGGCATGCAGGCTTTGAATGAGGGCTTGATGCCCCGCCTTTTTACGTAAGCTATCTTTGTAAGCACGAACGATGGCAGGGAGGTTGCGTGTGTAATTGAACAAGCGCAGTGCGAGGTGAAGTAGCACAAAGGCTAAGCTAATCGTAACAATCAGAAAGTTAAGTGAGGTTTCTAAACGGTAGGTGGGTGTTTTAACTAACACATAGCCGCTGTTTGCGCCTGCAAGCAAAGAGACACCAATTGCCAGGCCCATGATGAAGAGTACCCAAAATAGCCAACGCATTATGGTTGCTTTCTTACTTTTGCTTCGCGATTTGCACTGGGTACAAAACTTAATTTGTACTGATTGAGTATGCGCAAGCTTGGTTCAATGTCGGGCAATTCGGTCGCAATATGATCGTTGGTCAGGTTTTTAATCTCGTCCAAGGTGTTTTTGGTGAGGGACTCACGTACATCAAAATTGAGATTGATGGCACTTTGCGCCGCCTCTAAGTCAGCCTTATAAGTGACTTCATCGTGTCTAAGTAGTGCAATCCGAGCGGTCAGGAGGTGTAACTTAATATTCTCACGTAAGAAAAAACTTTGCTCTGGGGCGAGGAGCGGTGGTTCAGGGTGGTCGATCCGTTCAATGCGGATCATGCCCTTGATGTCTTGCCATATTTCTTGGGCAAACCTGCGCCAAGGGTTGTTCGATAATTCTGGTGCGTTGCTGTTTTGTCTTTCGCTTGGGCGATGGTCACTTAATAAAGCCAATTGGTCGATACGCTGAGTCAGGCTCGCAAGTTTCAGGCTGATGCTGGTAATGTCAGCCAAGGGCAATTTTTGTAGACGTTGAATATCATTTTCAATAGATTTTCTTAGCTGCACCGCTTTTTGGGTGTCGTATCCTAAGAGCTTAGTTTCAGCGGCCTGAAGGGCTAATAGGGCAGGTTTGATGTTGCCAGCGAGTTGTAGCTGTTGATTCGCGATCACGAGCAATTGCTCAACGTCTGAGAGCATGCGCTCTTCACGGTTGTTCGCGAGTTCTTGGTACAAGGCTTTGAGGGCGGCTTGCTGGTCAAACGATTCGTTATACTTTTCTTCTAGAATTTCTGCACGGGCAGCAATTTCAGAGCTACGGGTATCTGCATTTTTAGCGAGCGCTAAACTTTGTTGATTCTTCTCATTAAATGTATCGAGTTTGGAGGCTAGGGCATGCTCAACGTTTTGATTGTTTTTTGCGCTGTCTAGCCACAGTAAACCCACCGCGAGAAGCGAAGCGAGCGAAATGCCTAGTGCAATTTTTAAGGTACGCGAGGATTTGGGATCGCTGAGGGATTCTAGTTTGATCGCTGTTTCTGGATTTTGATTGGTTTCTTCGGTCATTGCGCTGGACTCATCGTTTAGTCGTATATGTTAATCATTAAGTGCATCAATTAAACAGGTCAACATTGCTTCATCACCTTGGGCAGTCGCGACATGAACCTTTAAGCCCAGTTTGCTTGGTTCTTCGGCAATCCTCGCGTGATTAACGCATAGCTTAACATTTTTAAGCCAGTCTTGATGGTTTGCCATCGCTAACAGGTGTCGCATCGCCTCCGAGCTCGTTACCACGATCGCATCGAGGCCATGATTTTTGTTATGCGCATTGAGCGTGTTGAGGTCCTCTTGGGGATTGATGCGCTGATAGCATTCAGCAAAGGTGACGCTGGCCCCGCGAGATTTAAGGGTATCTGCTAACACCTCACGACCACCGACGCCCCTAAAAATCATGACCTGTTGATTGTTGACCGCTTGCATTTCAGGCAGTGCCAGGAGTGATTCGCTATCAAAACGATGTTCTGGAATGAGGGTATTTTGGATCCCGTACTTCGCCAATTCAGCGGCCGTGCTTGGCCCGATCGCTGCGAATTTTAATGAGGCAGGGAGGTCGAGTTTGCTTACAAAGGGCATCCCATTTTGGACGGCATTACTGCTGATGAAGATGGCCCAATCATAATCAGCAAGGTTGCTGATCTCTTTTTTAAATGTTTGGTAATCATCAAGTGGTGCGATTTCAATGAGCGGAAAGGGGATGACTTCTCCGCCTGCAGCGTTGATGAGCTGCGATAATTTTTCCGCTTGACCAACTGGTCTCGTAATCACGATATGGCGACCAAGGAGCGAGGTTGAATTCATCTTAATGCTAGTGCGTATCCAATGCAGCAAGAATACGATTGGC
>CAIVUE010000192.1 GCA_903909015.1 uncultured Methylophilaceae bacterium | reverse complement strand
CGTTGCATGCCTCGTTGTTGCTTAAGCTTATCGAGCTTTTCACGAAGTTGTTTTACGCGGACCCTCAACATACGTCTATCTAACTCAAGTTGGGTTTCACCTGGACCGCCTCGCACACCAATACCGCCTTTTTGACGTTCTAAGTGGGTCCAGCCTCTAACTAAACGTGTTGAAAGATGCTCAAGTTGCGCAAGCTCAACTTGAAGTTTGCCTTCGTGACTTTTAGCACGTTGAGCAAAAATATCAAGAATTAAACCTGTACGATCTGCAACGCGGCAAGAAAGCATCCGCTCTAGATTGCGCTGCTGGGACGGACTAAGGTCGTGATTAAATACGACCGCTCGTGATTCGGTGGCTTTCACCATTTCTGAGAGTTCTTCAGCCTTGCCGGAACCGACAAAGTATTTAGCATCTGGTTTATCGCGCTTGCCTTCAAGCACTCCGCGAATCTCGATTCCAGCACTAATAGCGAGTTGCTTAAGCTCTTCTAAACTTTCTTCGTAGCCTGTATCGCCAAAATCCAAGCTCACCAAGATGGCGTCGCTGCTTCCCTCTGGCCGATCAAGCATTACGAAAAAACACTATCAGAGAAATTATCATCTAATACCAAAACATTAAACACTTAGATTATTCTTCATCCATCCCATTAGGAATAGTGACTGCACGACCTGGAACAATCGTAGAAATAGCGTGTTTATAAACCATTTGAGTGACGGTGTTTTTCAACAAAATCACGTACTGGTCGAATGAATCAACCTGCCCTTGCAACTTAATGCCATTCACGAGGTAAATAGAGACTGGCACATGTTCCTTACGCAAAGCATTTAAAAATGGGTCTTGTAACAACTGCCCTTTAGGATTCATGTTTTCACCTTTTTCTTGGTAATTAATTAAAAGTAACTAAAACTGTGTTTTTATGACTATCAGTATATGCCGTTCGTTCTCAACACACTTAAATATGTTTAAGCACAAAACTCGGACATACGTTTCAGCGTTTCTTCTTTTCCTAACAAGTGCATAACTGCGTCAACGCTTGGCGACTGACCGCCACCGGTGACCATCACTCGAAGCGGCATTGCAACCTTAGGAAACTTTAATTCATTTTTTAGAACGGTTTGTTCTATCACATGATGGATGGCCTCAACAGTCCAATCTACTTCAGCCAATTCATCAAGCATCACTTTCATAATCGGCATAATGTCTGACGTTAAATGCTTCTGCGCAGCAACAGTATCAAGCGAAGGCTTGCTGTAGAAGTATTCAATACTGGCTACTAGGTCATTAAGTGTATTTGCGCGATCGCGATACAGTGCAATAACACCATTTAGGTCAGGCCCACCATCTGTTTTAACGTCTTTAGCTAAAAGACGTTTATGAACATTAGCAGCCAAGGCATTTATGTCCGCTTGCTTGATGTAAAACGCGTTAATCCAATTCAACTTTTCGGTATTAAATTGTGCAGCAGAAGGTGTGATATGGTCCAAATCGAACCATTCACAGAATTGTTCCATGCTAAAAATTTCGTCATCCCCATGAGACCAGCCCAATCGTGCCAAATAATTTAGCACAGCTTCTGGCAGGTACCCGTCTTCATCATATTGCATCACACTAACCGCACCGTGACGTTTTGATAGCTTCTGACCGTCATCCCCTAGAATCATCGATAAATGAGCATATTGAGGAATCGTCGCACCAAGGGCTTTAAGCATATTAATCTGACGGGGAGTGTTATTGACGTGATCATCACCACGAATTACCTGTGTAATTCCCATTTCCCAGTCATCCACCACTACACAGAAGTTATAGGTAGGCGTTCCGTCACCCCTAGCAATAATAAGATCGTCCAACTCTTCATTTGAAATGGCGATATGTCCTTTAACCATGTCATTCCATTCCACTAATCCTGTTTTTGGATTTTTGAATCGAATAACGGGTTGAATACCATCGGGGATCTTTGGGAGCAGCTTGCCCACTTCCGGCCTCCATCGCCCGTCATAGCGTGGCTTTACACCATCTTGCATTTGACGCTCACGTAAGACATCTAACTCTTCTTTACTTGAGTAACATAGATAGGCATGACCCTCAGAAATCATTTTTTGAATGATTTCTTTGTATCTATCCATTCGCTGCATTTGGTAGAAAGGGCCTTCATCCCAATCAAGACCGAGCCATGACATTCCATCCAAAATTGCTTGAACCGCCTCAGGCGTTGAGCGTGCAACATCAGTATCCTCGATGCGCAAAATAAACTGACCCTTATGTTTTTTTGCATATGCCCATGAGAATAATGCGGTACGTGCACCGCCAATATGAAGAAAGCCTGTAGGACTGGGGGCAAATCGGGTTCTAACTGTCATTTTTATAATTATCTTTGTTGTACATTTAATAGGAGAATTTTATCACGTCAACCTTATCCCTAGAAGGATAAGACAATTTGTTTGACCAAAAAATTAGGGCTATGATCTAATCAAGTCTTATTCAAAAAAGCTTACGAAAATAAATGCATCAAAACTTAACTGACATCATTGGATATTGCGCAGCATTTCTAACTACTATTGCTTTTGCACCCCAAGCTTATCAATCGTGGAAAACACGCAATTTAGATGGCATTTCATTGACAATGTATAGTTTATTTACAGTGGGCGTTGCACTCTGGTTTTTCTACGGACTACTCATTGAGAGCATGCCTGTGATCTTAGCTAATGCCATCACTCTTTTGTTATCAACAACAATCATGTATCTAAAAATCAAACAAGTATTAAAAAGAAAGCATATTAGTTTTACATTAAAATAAATCTACTTTGGTGCTTTTGTTGACCAGCCACCACCTAATGCTTTGAATAGCTCAACTGTCGATGTTAATCTAGATTGCCGACTCTGAACGTATGCTAAAGAAGCGTCATTAAATACTCTCTGCGCATCGAGCACATCCAAGTAACCGGTATAGCCGGACTTGTATCGATTATTAGCAATTTCTAATGCATTACTTGCGG
>CAIVUE010000191.1 GCA_903909015.1 uncultured Methylophilaceae bacterium | reverse complement strand
CATCCACGCATTCTTCCATACGCTTCTTAAGTAAGCCGTCTTTGTCCATCGCAAGGAGCGGATCCCAATAAGAACCCCAGATCACTTTCAAAACGTTCCAGCCTGAACCTCGGAAGTCTGATTCAAGTTCCTGAATGATCTTGCCGTTACCACGCACTGGACCATCTAGACGTTGTAAGTTGCAGTTAATCACAAAAATAAGATTGTCTAACTTCTCACGAGAGGCGAGTGAAATTGCACCTAATGATTCTGGCTCATCCATTTCACCGTCGCCGCAGAAGACCCATACCTTACGGTCCGAAGTATCGGCAATGCCGCGGTCGTGGAGATATTTAAGGAAGCGCGCTTGGTAAATCCCTTGCAATGGGCCAAGGCCCATTGAAACGGTTGGGAATTGCCAAAAGTCTGGCATAAGCCAAGGGTGAGGGTAGCTAGATAAACCATGACCACCCGTTTCTTGGCGGAAGTTATCCATTTGATCTTCAGTTAAGCGGCCTTCTAAGAACGCACGAGCGTAGACCCCTGGAGATGAATGGCCTTGGAAGAAAATTAAGTCGCCGCCGAATTTATCGTTCGCTGCGCGGAAGAAATGGTTAAAGCCCACGTCATATAAAGTGGCAGCAGATTGGAAACTGGCAATGTGACCACCTACGCCTGGTGATTTTTCATTGGCGCGAAGCACGGTCATAATGGCATTCCATCGAATCAGCGCACGAATGCGTCGCTCCATATCGGGGTTGCCAGGTAAGCGTTGTTGCAAATGTGTTGGAATCGTATTTACATAAGCAGTCGTTGGATTATATGGAAGGTAAGCACCGGAACGTCGCGCTTTATCGATCAGCGTTTCTAGTAAGAAATGTGCACGTTCGGTTCCCTCGTTGGCCAATACCGCATCAATAGCTTCAAGCCATTCTTGGGTCTCTTGTGGGTCAATATCGGGGGTCATTGCCATGTGGTGGTTCTCCGGGAAGCTTTTAGCCCAAGCTAAAAGGTATAATCAGCTAGAAATACTGCAACTCTAGATCGTTATCAATAAATGCTTAATATTGCAAAGACGCTATTTAACTAGGCGCTATCATCGCTTTTTTGGGGCAATCGGTCAAGTTTTAGTGGGTTTTTGCTGTGTTTATTCAAATACATAGTTTAGTAAATTTAACGAAATTAGTAACAATTAACGACATTTAAACGAAATTAGTGAGGTTTTTGTATGTCCATCACCCTGAAACAGGATTTTGCCATTGCCGATGAAAAATCATTGGCTACCTCCAGCCATTTACTCTTCGTTTTGCCGGCAGTGCGCCCCGACCAACTTCCCTTCTCTGAGATTTTGGATGCTAAGCTAAAGCGTACCAGCAAGAAATATACCGACTTGAGTAAATCTGCTTTGGTGGCGGACTTGCCATGTGGCGCGATCGCAAGTTGGGTGGTGTTGGAGGAGGGGTTGACGACGTTTAAGCGCCAAACTTTACTGCGTAAGGCCATCAAGCCTTTAATGGATGAAAAGCCTAATGCCTTAACGATTGCGGTGTATGGCACTGAAGAGGTGCGTAAGGCTGCAGCAAAAGATGCATTTTATGTTGTGAGCGTGAATGCTGCAGAGCTGCCTGTGCGAAAGGGTAAGACTTCTCATCAGGATGAAGCGCCTGTTGCGCTTGAAGCGATTACGCTATCAGGATGGATTGAGGCGGACGGATTTGCACAAATTAACGCTGTTATTGCAGGAAGTCTTTTGACGCGATCTTTAACGATGACGCCGTCAAATGAGCTTAACCCGACTCAATATCGCGCTAAAATTGCCGAACTTGCAAAATCAAATGGTTGGCAATATCAAGAATTAGATATGACACAGCTGACGAAAATGGGGGCTGGGGCTTTTGTAGCCGTAGGCCAAGGATCCGACCCTCTTGATGCCGCCATCGTGCACCTAACTTATACCCCTAAGAAGGCTGAGAAGCATATTGCATTGGTGGGCAAGGGCATCTGCTTTGATACTGGCGGACACAACCTCAAGCCAGCAAAATATATGAACGGCATGCATGAAGACATGAATGGTTCTGCGGTGGCGCTGGGCGTTCTATTGGCTGCAAGCCGCGCAGAATTGCCAATCAAAATTGATTGTTGGCTCGCGATAGCGCAAAACCATATTGGACCACTCGCTTATAAACAAAATGATGTAGTAACGGCGCTTAATGGAACGACCATTGAGATTGTGCATACTGATGCAGAGGGGCGCATGGTGCTGGCCGACACATTGACACTCGCTTCCCGTGAAAAGCCCGATTGGATTATTGATTTTGCAACGCTCACTGGCAGCATGGTGAGTGCTTTAGGTGATCGCTACAGCGGTGTTTTAGGCAATAAGCCTGAGTTGTTATGTAAGGCTGTTGGGATTGGTGCGGCAGTCGGTGAGCGGGTGTGTGTTTTCCCATTTGATGAGGATTATGAGGAAGACCTCGAAAGTAGCATAGCCGATGTGAAGCAATGTACCTTAGAGGGCGGCGCGGACCATGTACACGCAGCACGATTCTTGGCTAAGTTTATTGAAAACGAGATTCCTTGGTTACATGTTGATTTGTCTTCATACAACCGTAAGGGAGGCTTGGGGGCGGTAGCGAGTGATGTGAATGGCTTTGGTGTTGCCTTAACCTTTGAGTTGATGAAGCAGTACTAGACAATGTTTATGTGCTGAAGAATAAAGTCAGTGATGGCATTGCCAAAAACCACATGTTGATCGGCATCGAAATGCACTCCATCGACCTTGCTTGAGGTGGTCACCGAAGCAGCATCAAAAAAGTGACACTGCTCCGCCTTGCACAAACTTTGATAAGCTTCTGCAAGGCCAATACATTTGTTCTTAGCGCCTTTAAACTTAGCCGCAATGTCACCCTTGGGGTCTAAGATGGGTGGTGGGGAAACTACCAGTATCTCTGGCATTTTCATGCCAGGTTCAAGCACAGTGTTTTTAATGGCATAAATGAGCGTGCGCATGCCAATTTTCGCATCTTCTGCGGTATGGTCATGGTTCGCTTGGAAGTCATTGGTGCCTAGCATTAAGATGATTAATGACAGGGGGGAGTGAATCTCAATTTGTTGTGAGAGTCCAATGAGGCCATTTCGCCCAGGCCGAATTGGATCGTCATAAATGGTTCGACGACCATTTAGGCAGTCTTCAATGACGCGCACATTCTGACCTTGGGCATTGAGATTTTGTTCTAAAATTCCAGGCCATCTTAGATTAAAGTCAAAACGATTCCGTGACATGGGAATAATGCCCCAGGAGATCGAATCGGAATAGACCAAGATGTGCTTCATTAGATTTACATTTCTAAGCAAATCTTGCCGAAATGCTTATTAGTTTCCTGATACTGAAAAGCTTCTACAATATTCTCTAGTGGGAATACTTTGTCGACAATAGGTCGCATACCGTTGGCATTAATCGCTTTTACCATGTCTTTTTGCTGCGAACGGTTGCCTACGATGAGGCCCTGTAAACGGAGTTGCTTAATCAGTGCCGTCACAATCGACACCTCACCCCCTAGCCCAGTTAAAATTCCAATCACTGAAATATGTGCGCCTACGCGAGCAGCCAGCATCGACTGATCGAGGGTGGCAGGACCACCGACTTCGACTACATGGTCAACGCCGCGGCCGCCAGTAATTTCACGGGCCACTTCCCCCCAATTTGTCGTTTTTTTGTAATTGATCAGGTGATCAGCACCCAGGGATCTTAGTCGTTCTAATTTCTCATCGCTAGAAGAGGTCGCAATCACTGTTGCGCCTGCCATCTTGGCAAACTGCAATGCAAAGATTGAAACACCACCAGTACCTTGAATGAGAACCGTATCGCCTGGTTTTAAAGCATCATCTGACATTAGTGCGCGCCATGATGTGAGCGCCGCAGTTGTCAGCGTTGAAGACTCCACATGACTCCAACCCTTTGGTGCGAGGGTAAAGGCATTGATTGAGGTAGTCACCACTTCACGTGCATAGCCATCAACACCGTCCCCTGGTGTGGTTGCGAATCCCTCCACCAGGGGTTCCCCAGCGAGCCAGGTCGGGAAGAAGGTGCTGACCACATGGTCTCCTACTGAAAATTCTGTGACCCCATCTCCCACTGCAGTTACTATGCCAGCACCATCCGCCATTGGGATTCGAGGCTCAATTGGCCCCCACATGCCGCTTACTACTGCAAAGTCATGGTAGTTAAGTGAGTTTGCATGCAGGCGAACGGTTATTTCACCTTCCACTGGTGCTTTAGCTTCCCGTGAACCAATAGTGACTTTGTCGTAACCGCCGCCAGTTTGAAGAATGATCGCTTTATTTTGCATGGGGACCTCTGGTTAAATGCTCAAAATATAAATGTATAACAATTAATTTTTTTTGTTTCATTTTTTTATTGGAATAAATGCGAAGGCTAAATTTCTTTTGTGTTCTAATTATCAATCTAGCTTTAGTTAGATGAAGACGTGGAGCATCTTAAATGGGAAATACCTATCTAGTATTAAAATCTGTCCATATTTTTGGCGTCATTTTGTTGATGGGGAACATCATGGTGACGGCATGGTGGAAGTTCATGGCAGACAAAACCAAAGACCCAAGCGTGATTGCTTTCGCCCAAAGGCAGGTCGTTCTTACGGATTTTGTGTTTACAGCGCCCGGGGCCCTGTTAGCGATTGTTGCGGGTGATTCTATGGCTTATCAATTTATGGCTAACACTTGGAACATTCAATGGGTTACTTGGGGCCGTAGTCTTTTTATTGCATCTGGAATCATATGGATTACGATATTAATTCCAACTCAGATCAAACAGTCCCGCATGGCCCGTCAATTTGCAACCAGCAAATCGATCCCTGATGATTATTGGAAGTTAAGCAAAAGATGGAATATCTTTGGCGCCATCGCTGTTGGACTTCCACTCATCAATATTTATTGGATGGTATTTAAGCCTATTTAATAGGTTAAAAGGTGAGTGAGGCTATAAATCACCACGCCAAAAAATGCAGCTGTGATCACAATGCCCATGAGGTATTTTAAAGATTTATCCATGGTGTTCCCTAGATTGATTTTTTCTAATTAATCGAAGATTGGATATAAAAAAGGTGGAGCACACGCTTCACCTTTTTTATTTTTCAATCTTATTCAGCAGCTACAAAATCTGGGAGGGGTTGAACCGCGACTTCATCCACGGCTGCAATTTCAGGTAATTGTTCTTCAGCGTAGGCAATAGAGATGACATTCAAAGCAAATACAGCAACTAATAAAGCGAATAAATTCTTCATTACTTTCTCCACATTTGTTTTATTGTTTTATCAAAATAAATGCCTCGTTTTTTTACGAAGCAAACTGAATGATGAACTTATTTTTGAGTTATGGCAATCATCTCAGTTCAGCATGGAAAGTCTTCTATTGCTGGGTTTTACAAGTAGCATTTGAACGTCACCTAACGCCCGTTCCTCGAACCCGCCTTCGCAGTAACACAAGTAAAATTCCCACATGCGAATGAATGTCTCTGGGTAGCCTAGTTTCCTGACTTCAGCAATGTTTTCGAAAAAATTATCACGCCATTTTGCAAGCGTTTTGGCGTAATGTGGCCCGATATCATCGAGGTCGAACAAGCGCAGATCAGAAGACTTGGTAATGCTGTTTAGCATCGCGGTGACTGATGGGATGCAACTTCCAGGAAATATATAGCGTTGAATGAAATCGACAGATTTAATTGCGGACGCATAACGTTGATCTGCAATCGTAATGGCTTGAAGCAACATCATGCCATCTGCTTTTAACAGTTTTCCACATTGTCCAAAATAGGCGTTGTAAAACTGATGTCCAACTGCTTCGATCATCTCAATCGATACTAACTTATCGTAAGTGCCAGTAAGGTCACGATAATCTGAAAGCAGAACGCTGATTTTATCTTCGAGACCAGCCAATTTAATTCTTTGCAATGCAAGCGTATATTGCGCTTGTGAAATCGTTGTTGTCGTAATCTGACAACCATAATTTTTGGCCGCATAAATGGCAAATCCACCCCAGCCAGTGCCGATTTCGAGCACGTGATCAGCGGGCTTGAGGTCTAGTTTTTGGCAGATTCTTTTTAATTTTGCATTGGAAGCATCTTCTAAAGACTGGTCGGGTTTTTCAAAGATTGCTGATGAGTACATCATGGTAGGGTCGAGCATTAATCTAAAAAAATCATTCCCGAGATCGTAATGGGCTGAGATATTTCTGCGACTTCCTTGTTGTGTGTTTTTATTGATTCGATGTAACCAAGATTGAATAGGCGAAGTGATGCTGGCTAGTCCGGTTTCAATACCATCTAACATGGCTTGGTTTCTCACCATCAGACGAATGAGATTGGT
>CAIVUE010000190.1 GCA_903909015.1 uncultured Methylophilaceae bacterium | reverse complement strand
GTATTTTCCGTGAATGGAGGATCCTTAGGAGCTAAGGTCCCGTAAACCTCATCGGTCGAGACATGAAGAAACCTAAAGTTTTCTTTTTGATCCGCTGTCAGCCCAGCCCAATAGGCGCGAACGGACTCGAGCAGAAGAAAGGTGCCCACTACGTTCGTCTGGATAAAGTCCTCCGGGCCATGGATCGAGCGGTCCACGTGACTCTCGGCGGCAAAGTTGAGCACTGCACGTGGCTGATGTTGACTAAGCAGGGACGTGACAAGAGTTGAGTCGCCAATATTGCCCCGCACAAAGACATGCCGCGGGTCGTCCTTCACAGTCTCGAGATTTTCGAGATTCCCAGCGTAGGTGAGCAGGTCCAGGTTAACGACTGTCTCTTGAGATTGAGCTAACCAATCCAATACAAAATTAGAACCGATGAAGCCCGCCCCGCCTGTTACCAAAATAGTCATGAATCGCTAAATTTCCCTGCTCAAATTGAGGAATATTATACTAGAAGCCAAACCTTCCGCGGGGGCCATTCCAGGCAAATTCGCTTTTTATCTTCATCGCCCCAGAAAACTTCTCTAATGCCGAGAAATTTAAGGCACGCTAATACCATTTATCGGCCCCTCAAAAAAATTCTCCACGTGCCCGTTCAACGCTATAATTCGTTAATCACAATTGAAACTGAGTCGACCAATGACCCCCAATCGTTTTACCAAATTCACGCAGCGGGGACTAAGCCTCGTTGGCCAAATCGTCTTAATTATTATCGCCGTGGCCACGATCTTTGCGGTAGGCCAGGAGATCCTGCACATCTGGCAGGCGCAGGCCCTGACCGTCGGCGACCTGCTCCTGATGTTCCTCTACCTAGAGGTCATGTCGATGCTCGGCCACTACCTCGGCTCAGGCAACCTGCCCGTACGCTACCCGCTCTACATCGGCATCATCGCCCTCGCCCGTTTCTTGGTCCTTGAAATTAAGGAACTCGATGCCTTCAGGATGTGGGCCCTATCCGGCTCGATCCTACTGATTGCGCTAGCGATTCTGATTGTGCGTTACGGTCACGTGAAGTTCCCCTACACCGACAACTCTGACTAAAAAACCAAGAAAAAGAAAAAGGCGCCTGTGGCGCCTTTTTTAATAGTTGCTGATCCCGGTAAATTTCTTTATGTCACGCAACTGCCGTTTAGTAGGTCGACCCGCACCCCTCTCGCGCTTAGCGTGGTCCGCTTGCTTGGTCACGGCAGCATTAGCACGTTTAGCGCTGCTTTCTGGGGTCTCCTCGTAGAGCAGCGCCGCCTCCGGCGCGCCCTTACGCGTCACCGACAGCGCCCTCACTACGACCGCCATATCCAGCTCCTTGCGCCTGATATCAATCACCTGTCCCACACGGACCTCCTTAGCGGGTTTGACGCGATCACCATCCACGTGGACCTTGCCGCCATCAATCGCATCCGTTGCGAGGCTACGCGTTTTGTAAAAACGTGCCGCCCAGAGCCACTTATCTAAACGGCATTTACCATCAGAGGCTTGGTCGATCGTCATCAATCAAACTTAACGAGGATGGGTTAACTGAATCGCACGATTATGCTGCAAGGCCATCCGGAAGGTCTCCAGGTGATGCTGTGCCCGTCCAAGCACTGACTCGTCAGGGTAACGCCCCTCGACAAAATTGCCAGCCGGAACATCGGTCAGGAGTTCAATCGCTTCCAGCACGTTACTCACCGGATATAGATGGAACTTGCCGATCTTAACCGCCTCAATCACCTCATCATCAAGGATTAGGTGTGCAAGGTTGCGACTGGGGATTAATACCCCCTGCTTACCATCCAAGCCGATCGCCTGGCAAATTCGAAAGTAGCCCTCAATCTTCTCATTGAGACCCCCAATTGCCATCACCTCGCCGTGCTGGTTCATGGCGCCGGTCACCGCCAGCCCCTGTTTAATCGGCACACCCGAGAGTGCGGAGAGCAATGCGTAGAGCTCGGCGCACGAGGCTGAGTCACCTTCCACACCATAGTACTCCTGCTCAAACACCAAGGACGCCGTGAGCGACAGGGGTGTGAGGCTACTAAAGCTCGCTGATAACCAACTACGTAAGATCATCAAGCCCTTGTCATGATTTGGCCCGGTCATCGCCACCTCACGGTCGATGTTAATGACCCCCTCCGCGCCGGCATAGCACCTCGCCGAGATGCGCACCGGGGAGCCAAAACTCATGTCCCCCAAATCAATGTGCGTGAGGCCATTAATTTGCCCCACCTGCTCTCCGGTCACGTTGATCATTACCTCGCCGTCGATCATGGACTCTCGCAGTTGGCGCTCCGGGCTGTTATGTCGTTTCTTGCGGGCATCTAATGCCGCCTGCACATCCCGGGCTGTTACGAACTCTGAAACCGCTAAATTAGCCATCACTGCACTTTCTAAGACCAACTTCTCAAGTAATGAAAAGCGGGTACCAATTCGTGCCTGATCATCAATCGTGCGGTGCATAAATCGAATGAGCTTCACGACCGCGGAGGAATCGAAGGGCTTCAATGCATGTTGGTGACAGAACTTGGCGATCAACCCCGCAAGCGCCGAATACCCCTCGGGGTTAGCGGGCATACTCTCCACAAAGTCGACTTTGATTTGAAAGTAGCGAGCAAATTCTGGTAGCTCATCCTGCAGGGCGTAGTACTCCTCGCGGGTGGCAATTAACACTAACTTTACATTCGCGGAGAGTGCCTCCGGTGCGAAATGAATCCCCGCGTTCTGTCCGGTCGTTCCACTCGCCTCTTCAATTTGGATTGTGCCATTACGCAAAAATCGATGGAGCTTTTCTAAAATCTGACTACCCGACTGCTGATCCGCGTTGATATCTCGAAGATAGAACATCAAGGTTCCACCATGCGCCCGAAGCAAGTTGCCTGCGCGAAGGCGCATGAAGTCAGCGGTATTGTTGCTACTGTCAGCGTTCTCCAAGCCCCCAAAGAGTGAACTAAAGGTGGGATCTTCATCAAAGATCACTGGGGACCCAAGATTCACATCGCTCACGTAGGATGTATTATCGACCATCACATTGACGCGGAAACGACCCAGGAACCCCTCCAAGAGGCCCTCATTGTCTGACCCAGGTGCCGGATTAAATATTTCAATATTCTCGCAAACCTCACGCATCAAGGCCGCAAGATAAGGATCAAACTTGAGAAGTTCTGCCATGGCCAAGGGGCTGGCATCCCCCTTAACGATCACCATTAGACGAGCGAACTGTTCACTAAAAAAGGCCTCAAGCGATAACTTTAACTCTTCGGCCATTTTTTTCTCTGTGACGACTTTTTTGGGTGCTTTTTCACCCTTAGGATCTTCTTTGGCAGCGGCCTTTGCTATCATCGCTGGGATCGTTTTCACCATCTGACGGATAAAGGCATCCATCTCATGACGCAAACGCACACCGTGGCCAGCATTTAGATATAGCGGAAGTGGCTTTTCTGGGGTCTCAAAGTGATATAGCAGAACCAAGTCATAGGGTCTAGCGCGCTTAGCAGAAGCTGCACGGATCGCATTCAATGATAGCGACTTTCGGCCGCTTCCAGACTCACCAAGCACCAGCATATTGAAACCTGGCTCAAATAGACTTAAGCCAAAGTTGGTTGCCTGCGATGCATCCCCTTGACCGATCCATGAAGAGCAATCTTCGGTATTCAAAGTGGATGTATTGACGAAACCCAAATCACTTGCTTGGAGTGGGATGTTAAGTTGCGGGGCTTTTAATGAAATAGACATTCCGTATTTTCTAATCGTTAATTTTTTGTATTGGACTACCAGCGCTGACGTGCAGCCTCATCGGAAGCTTTCGCTTCGACCCATCGAAGCCCATTCTGAGTCTGTTCTTTTTTCCAAAAAGGGGCGTTTGTTTTGAGCTGATCCATCATAAACTCACAAGCAGCAAAAGCATCTTGCCTGTGGACTGAGGCGACAAGAACCAACACAATTTGGTCTTGGGGTTTCAATTCACCTACGCGGTGGATAATGGTTGCATCGGCAATCGACCACCCTGCTTTCGCTTGCGCAATGATCTCTGACAGCGCCTTCTCAGTCATCCCGGGGTAATGCTCCAAAAACATTGAGGTGACGTTGTCGCCGTCATTAAAATCTCTGACCTGACCCACAAACGAAACAAGGGCGCCAATATTGGCAGAGCTCAATCGCATGACAGCGACTTCAGCCCCAACATCAAAATCTGTAGTTTGTACCTTCACAGACATGATGTGAACTTAACCCCCGGTCACCGGCGGAAAAAATGCCACTTCATCGCCACTTTTGATAATGGCATCATTTCCTACTAGCGCATGATTGATCGCGGCACGAATGGACTGCTGACCATTAAATAAGGTCGCCCAGGCCTCACCACGCTTTGCCAAATGGTCCTTGAGCTGCGCAATCGTTTTAACCCCGGCAGGCAAATCCATGTCCTCCGTGGAATAGTTAAGCGATTCTTTCAATCTTGCGAAATAAAGCACCTTAATCAAATTGGTCATCTCCCATCACATCTGAATCCGTTACTGCGCCTCGTTGACCGCTTATCGCCTGTGCCATTAACTGCGTTAATTTCTGTTTATGGGCGGAGTTATTCATCAGGCTGGAACTAAACGTAATACCAAACTTTGCCGCATACTGCTGAACCAACATAATTAAAACTGTTTCGCTTGCACCATGATCTTGGATATTACTTTCAGACATCATCCGCCCTTATTCTTCTAAATCATCAACCAAGCGATCGGCTTCAACAATCTCGTCAATTGGCAATGCCAATGAGGCAGCATCTCCAGCCAACTCTACACGTTCGATTTGCGAAAAGCGTCTTGAAATCTTTTGGCTCGTCGTTTGAACTTCGAGCGCATCCTCATGGGCCAAACGAATATGATCCGCCAATTTCTTCATTCTTGAATCAAAACGACCAAACTCTTTTCCTAGCTTGCCTAACTCTTCTTTAATAATATGCACCTGCTTACGCGTTTCAACATCTTTAAGCACAGCGCGTGCCGTATTAAGCACCGCCATCAAGGTAGTAGGCGAAACCACCCACACATTTTTCGCCATCGCGTAGTCGACAATGTCACGATGATTGGCATGAATCTCAGCAAAGACCGCTTCTGCTGGAATAAACATCACTGCCCCGTCTGAGGTGACATCGGCAATAATGTACTTATTCGCAATGTCATCCACATGCTTCTTAACATCCGCCTTAAATTGTCGCTGAGCAGCAACTTTTTCAAGATCACTCACCCCGTTTTCATACATGCGGTGATAATTCTCAAGAGGAAATTTCGAGTCAACCGCAACCAATCCAGTCGGCTCAGGTAAGAACAATGCACAATCCACACGTGTGCCGTTAGGCAAGCTGTATTGCATTTCATAGGTGCCGTTTGGCATCACATTCCGCACTAGACCTTCTAACTGAACTTCTCCGAAGGCGCCACGTGATCGCTTATCACCTAACAAGGCCTGCAAACTCACTACATTGGTCGTTAAGCCGTCTATCTTTTCTTGGGCTTTATCAATGGTGGCCAACCGCTCCATCACCCGCACAAACGTATCATTCGTCTTCTTAAAGCCTTCATCTAGTCGCTCAGAAACCTTACCGCTAATCTCCTCTAAACGAGCATCTACCACCTTACTTAAACTTTCAATGCTGGCAGTTAATTGCAATGTTGCATGACGCATAGTGGCTTGGATAAGCTCTTGCTCCGCCTTCCCCTGTTCAGCTAAAGTCGTATGCAGTTTTTCGATCACATTTTCACGTGTTTGAGCAAGACTAGCAGTTTGCGCCGTCTGTAATGCCTGCATCGCTTCACGCGTCTTGGCCAACTCTTCCGCGACTGCCCCTCGGAGTCGCTCGCTAGCGTCTTGAGAGGATGCATTCAACCTGTCCCCTAATTTATTTAAACCATCATGCAAATCACGCAGCATTGAACGATGTTTCTCTTCTAACTGTGCAAGCAAGGCACCATCCATATCCGGCTTATTCCCCAATTGGCGAAGCAGAACGGCCAGCAATAGCAATGCAACAATTGAAAAAATGAGGGTGAGAATTTCTATCATGAAACAATTATACCCCAAGCAAGCTGTCCCTACTTCACGCATCAAACAGCTTAAATATTTGATCAGTGTCAATAAATTAAACGTTCTTAATGAGGCCCTCAGCGAAATATTGTAAAATATCAAGGTACAGTAATCTCACTAACAAAAAATTGAGGATGCCTTCGTGAACATTCAGAGCCATATTGTCGACTTACCAACCCCAACTGGGGTTATGCGCACCTATGTGCACCGTCCTAGTGGGGAAGATGCCTATCCTGCGATTTTATTTTACTCAGAGATATTCCAACAAACTGGCCCGATCGAACGCGCTGCTCGCTTTATGGCTGGCCATGGATATGCGGTACTTGTGCCAGAAGTATTCCACGAACTTAACCCAATTGGCACGGTGCTTGGCTACGATGACGCAGGCCGCGACAAAGGCAATGCAGACAAAGCAGCAAAAGATGTGCAAGGCTACGATACTGACAACCAAGCCATGATTGAGTTTGTTAAAAAACAAGCTTGGTGCAGTGGCGACATTGGTGCGATGGGCTTTTGTATTGGCGGACACTTAGCTTTCCGAGCAGCACTGCAAAAGGAAGTAAAATCAACCGCATGCTTCTATGCAACAGACCTACACACACAAGTAATTCCAAACAAGCTAGGTCAACACAGTATGGAGAACTTGGATAAAATCAAAGGCGAATTACTCATGATTTGGGGTAAACAAGATCCACACATTCCGTCAGAAGGCCGCGCAAAAGTGTATAGCGAACTGAGCGCAACAGACCTCAAATTCACATGGCACGAATTTAACGGCCAACACGCGTTCATGCGTGATGAAGGAGACCGCTACGACCCTCAGTTAGCCTCTATGGGATATCAATTAGCCTTACAAATGTTCGGCAGAACATTGCGCTAATTCAGTAAAAAACAGCAATAAAAAAGGCGCCTTAGCGCCTTTTTTATTGGTCAAATTTTCGACTATTAAGTTAATGAAGCCAAATCTGCTTTCAAGTCTTCCAGATGCTCTAAGCCCACAGCAATCCTTACCAAGCCATCCGTAATTCCAGCAGCAGCCCTTGCCTCTGGAGTGACACGGCTATGCGTCGTTGTCGCAGGATGGGTAATCGTGCTTTTTGCATCACCCAAGTTAGCTGTAATTGAAATCAACTTAGTTGCATCAATCAAAGCCCAAGCCGCATCTTGAGCTGTTTGACCCGCTTTAGGTCTTACCTCAAAACTCACAATCCCACCACCACTCACCTGTTGATTCATAGCAAGTTCGTGTTGTGGATGAGATTTAAGCCCTGGATAAAAAACACGCGCCACTTGTGGCTGAGCTTCTAACCAAGTGGCCAACGCTAAAGCATTTTTTGCATGCGCCTCCATGCGTACAAACAAGGTCTCAAGTCCTTTTAAAAATACCCAGGCATTAAATGCGCTCATCGTGACACCAGCAGTGCGTAAAAAGGCATACACCGGTTCCATATAAACTTTTGAGCCCAGCACAGCGCCACCTAAGCATCTACCCTGCCCATCAATGTACTTGGTTGCTGAGTGAATGATAATATCAGCACCCAATTTTAATGGACGCTGTATCGCTGGCGTACAAAAACAATTATCAACCACCAGCAGAGCGCCGGCGCCGTGTGCAATTGTTGCTAGCAATTGAATATCACAAACTTCCGTGAGCGGATTGGACGGC
>CAIVUE010000189.1 GCA_903909015.1 uncultured Methylophilaceae bacterium | reverse complement strand
ATCTATTTTTGTTTTAGGTCTGGCAGCAGGTTTCCACGCATGACCGTAAACCACTTCAAACGTGGCGGGTAATTTGCCATCTTTTCTAAAGCGCTCGTAGTTTTCAGTGATTTGCTTCAAAAAACCTCGGCCCTGCAAGCCACGACTACGGCCATCAGCGGCGTTGTGTGCGCCGATAGATTTCAGATCACGCATGACAGAAATTACATCATCGTAAGTGAGCGTAATGCGCTCTACATCCAAAACTGGTGCTGCAAAACCCGCACGCACCAAGGCATCGCCAATATCGTGCATGTCAATAAAACGGCTGACGTTTACATGCTCACCATCCACACTTGAAGCCGCACGCAACTCCTTAAGTGTGTCGGGACCAAGCGTACTAAAAGTCAGCAAGCCATCTGTACGAAGCACGCGGTGCATATGGGTGAAAGCAGAATCTAAATCATTGCACCATTGAATTGCAAGGTTAGACCACACCATATCCAAACTCGCATCCGCCAAAGGGAGTTGTTCAATATCCGCACACAGCAAATGCTGCTTATTGAAGCCTAAAGTTTGCTTGATGCGTTGCGTCAGAGAAGTGTTCATGGACTGCGTTTTGTACAACATGCCCATGGCAAAATCTAGCGAAACGACTTGAGCTTGTGGGTACTTTTGAATCAAGACATGGCTGGCATGACCTGTACCACAACCCGCATCTAATATGCGCGCTGGCTGCATGCTCACCAAATCTAATCGGCTGAGCATTTCTTCACGTACTAGCTTTTGCATCACTGCCGCCGCATCGTAAGTATTCGCCGCACGGTCAAACGAAGCACGCACTCGGGCTTTGTCTAAATGGTAAATATCTTGCTGAGTAGGGGCTTGGCTCATGCGTGTAAAAACTCGGTCACTTCTTGGCTGAACAATTCAGGATGCGAAATAAATGGCTCATGTGCAGCGCTTGGCAAGGCTAACAACTGTGCGTTCGGCAAGCTTTGAACTGTCCACTCGGCCGAGCTTAATGAGGCTAATTTATCGTGTGCACCATGAATCAATAAAGTCGGTATTTCCAAGCGAGGCAAATCAGCACGCAAATCTCCTGTGCGTAAAATATCCAAAGCGCCAAGCAAGCCTTGCTGGTTAGGCGCAGGTCTAAGACTAAGGGCCTCTCGCAACATTTTGGATGTTGCTCGGGCGTTTCCACTTCCCATCGCAATAAGCGCCAAAAGCTTATTCATTGTGCCTTGATAATCTTGCATCGCCCCTGCAAAAAAACTCTCAAATACATCACTAGGCATGCCTTGTTGCCAATCATCCCGCGCCACAAAACATGGCGTACTGCCCACCAAAATCAGCTTTTTAATTGGTGTGATTAAGGCGATTTTACTGGCAATTAATCCGCCTAAAGACCAGCCTAAAACATAGGCGTTGCTTGGCATTTCCTCAGCAATTTTTTCCGCCACGGTATGCAAGCTGTAAACATCCAAATTTTCGCTATAGCCCATGCCTGGCAAATCAACCAAGTGCAATTCAAAATACTGGCTGAGTAAATCACGCGCTTGCATCCACATGCCGCTATGCATGCCCCAGCCATGTATCATCACCAGCGGCTCACCCTGCCCTATTCTTTCGATATGCAAACTCATGTGAGTAAGGCCTGTTCCGCTTCATGCAAATGCTGAATCAGTAATTTCACATCATCTAAAGTATGTGCTGCAGATAGTGAAATACGAAGTCGTGCAGTATTTTTTGGCACAGTCGGAGGTCGGATGGCCGGCACCAAAACACCCCGCGCTAGGAGATAGTCACTTAGTCCGAGCGCCGCTTCATTGCTGCCAACCAGGATAGGTTGTATCGCGGTATCTGATGGCATTAACTGCCATTTTTTTAAGCTTAAATTTTCTTTGAAAGAAGCAATTAAATCCCGCAAATGCTGATGACGCATTTCATCTTTTTGCATCACATTCACAGCCGCCACTAAAGCCCTCGCCAACGCTGGAGGGCTCGCCGTCGTGTAAATATAAGTTTTGGCTGACTGAATTAAGTACTCAATAATCGTTGCATCGCCCGCTACAAAAGCGCCTGCTACACCAGCCGCTTTCCCCAAGGTTGCCATATAGATAACACGAGGGGAATCTGAATTAAAATGGCTCAAAATGCCGCGCCCTTGCTTACCTAGGACACCAAAACCATGCGCATCATCTAGCAACAAATATGCATCGTATTTTTCGCAAAGTGCTAGCAGTTCAGGCACCGGCGCGATATCGCCATCCATGCTAAATACAGCATCAACAATCACCAATTTTCTTAGTGCTGTGCTCGCCACTAACATTTTTTCTAACTGTGATAAATCTTGATGTGCATAGCGATTTAATTCTGCACGCGACAAAACGGCCGCATCATTCAATGAGGCATGATTGAGCTTGTCTGCAAAAATCGCATCATTACGTCCAAGCAAAGCTGCAACCACGCCCATATTCGCCATATAGCCCGTGCTAAACAGCAAGCCTGCAGGCAAACCGACAAAGCTCGCCAATGCTTGTTCTGCATCATGGTGAAATTGATGATGCCCGGTAATGAGATGCGAAGCACCGCCACCCACACCTGCTTTTGAAGCGCCATGTTGTAGCGCTGAAATTAAATCAGGATGATTCGCCAAGCCTAGATAATCATTGCTTGCAAATGAGAGTAGGCGCTGACCATCTGCGACCAAATGCGCGACTTGAGGACTTTGCAGCAAGCGGCGCTTACGCTTTAAACCTGCTTGCGCACGCTCCGCGAGTTCAACTTTAAGTTGTTCTATCATTTTGTAAATGCGCGTTACGTTTACACGTCACGCAAAATGATTAAATTGGATGTAGACCCAATTTGGCAAACAGCTGTTTATCTGTTTCCGCTTCTGGGTTGCCAGTGGTGAGCAATTTTTCACCGTAGAAAATTGAATTAGCGCCGGCAATAAAACACAAGGCTTGAACCCCTTCATGCATACTTTGGCGACCTGCTGAAAGACGCACAAAACTTTTAGGCATCGTGATACGTGCTGCAGCAATCGTTCGAATAAATTCAAACTGATCTAACTCATCAACTCCATGCAATGGAGTACCTTCAACTTGCGTAAGCAGATTAATTGGCACGCTTTCTGGAGGTCGTTCCATATTCGCTAGCTGCGCAATGAGTCCAGCTCGCTGATTGCGGCTCTCGCCCATTCCAATGATTCCACCACAACAAACATTAATGTCTGCTTCTCGAACGCTATCAAGCGTGTCTAAACGATCTTGATAAGTGCGTGTAGTAATGACATCACCATAAAATTCTGGCGCTGTATCAAGATTGTGGTTGTAGTAATCAAGGCCAGCGTCCTTCAGTTGTGCAGCTTGGCCTTCTTTTAACATGCCTAAAGTTGCGCAGGTTTGCAAGCCCATGGCTTTCACCTCTGAAATCATTTTAAGCACAGGCTCTAAGTCTTTTTGCTTGGGGCTTCGCCATGCAGCACCCATACAGAAACGACTTGCCCCGCTTTCCTTAGCAGCTCGTGCTGCAGCTAAAACTTCATCGATTGGCATCAATGGCTCATTTTCCACATCAGTGTGATAACGAGCCGCTTGTGGACAATAACCACAATCCTCAGAACACCCTCCTGTTTTAATCGAAAGCAAAGTACTTACTTGAACTGCATTTGGATCAAAGTTATCACGATGGACAGTTTGTGCGCGATAGATTAAATCACTAAAAGGCAATTCAAATAATTCCACAATTTGCGCAACAGTCCAACGCTTCTCGACTTCAAGTGACGAGACATTACGCTTGATAGAAGTGACATCTACCATACTCATATTTAGCTCACTCATTCTTCAATCTCCATCTTCATGTCTTGCCAATCTTCTTTTGAAGCGCGCAACATATCTCTAATGCCTAAAGGCACCACCAACAAAACACTAATGCCCCATACTAAAAATAGGACATTTAGCACACCAATTTTTTCGCCTATCATGTAACCAAAAAATGCCATCACAACCAGCAATGCAAAAGTCGAATAAAATCGATACCCCGACTGAGTAATGTACTCACATACTTTTGGATTTGGATGATTAGCCGCAGCGGCATACATAAAAATAGAGGCGGCCACCCAAATAAATAGCGGAATAACTAAAGGTAATAAAAAGACAGCCAAGCATGAGAAGAATGTAAATCCTTGTGCAGCTCGCATCTGCTGTTTAGCAGTAATAATATGATGCGTTCCTGAAAATGATTGCATAAATCGCGTACTTTTATCTAATCAATAAAAAAGCCAATTATACATTGTTAAGTAAAAACCAATATATAAATAACATTTGTATAAATTTTAATCAAATGTATTTATTGCGTTTTTTCTCTCATCTAAATTACATGCACTTAAGGAAAAAAACTGGGTAAAAAGGGCATGCAAAAGCAGTGAAGGCAAATGAGACTGCTCATGTAAAATAATGTATTAATCTAAAATACTCTTAAAGCTCATGTTTAATATCGTCTTATTTGAACCAGAAATACCGCCTAATACTGGCAACATCATTCGCTTATGCGCCAATACTGGGGCACGATTACACTTGGTTAAGCCACTAGGTTTTTCATTAGAAGACAAACAGCTCAAGCGTGCGGGCTTGGACTATCACGAATACGCCAACTTACAAATTCACGATAATTGGGAAGTGTGCAAATCTAATTTTATGGACAAACGCATGTTTGCAATCACCACAAAAGGCAGCAGCTTTCCAAGCAACTTTCAATTTAAAAAGGATGATGTGTTTGTATTCGGCCCAGAAACTCGGGGCCTACCAGAGAATATACTTAATGAATTTAGCGCAAAAAATCGTGTGAGACTGCCGATGTTGCCACAAAGTCGCAGCTTGAATTTATCTAACTCGGCAGCGGTGTTGTTATACGAGGCTTGGAGACAGATTGGGTTTGAGGGAGGCGTCTAATTAAAAGACTCTTCCTTTTGCTCTCGGCTAAGCAAGTCCATCACCGCATCGCGTGGTGATTTTCCATGAGATAAAACTTGGTCAACCTCATGCGTAATAGGCATGTCCACCCCTAAATCTTGGGCGCGTTTTACCACCTCACGGGCAGTATAAACCCCTTCCGCTACATGGCCCAAAGTTGCTAAAATCTCATCCAAAGGTTTTCCACTCGCTAACTGTAAACCAACTTCACGATTACGCGAGTATTGACCAGTACACGTCAAAATCAAGTCCCCTGCACCCGCCAATCCCATAAAGGTGTCTTTTTGCGCACCCATTGCCATACCGAAGCGAGTCATTTCAGCCAAACCACGAGTAATTAGCGCTGCACGAGCGTTGTTACCAAACTGCATACCATCAGAAATACCAGCTGCAATTGCCATTACGTTTTTAAGGGCCCCACCAACGGCAACGCCAGCAACATCGGTGCTTGTATAAACACGCAACGAACCACCATGAAGTGCCGCACCCGCTTGTTTTGCAAAGTCAACTTCATTAACTGCCAATGAAACAGCCGTTGGCAAACCCCGAACCAATTCGGCAGCAAAACTAGGGCCGGATAGCGCACCCCAAGCTTGATGAGATCCTAGCTCTTCAAACGCAACCTCATGTGGTAATTTTGCAGTCACCGGCTCCAAACCCTTGTTGGCCCAAATCAATGGCGCCTTAACACCTAGCGACTTTATGGATTGCAACATATCGCGAAAACCACAAGTAGGCACAACAGAAACGATGAAATCGGCACCCTTGAGGGCAACCGACAAGTCGGATTCAACGCTAAGGTTGTCGTTAAATTTAAAATCGCCAAGATACATTGGATTGGCGCGTATTTTACGCATACCATCAACATGAGCGACCTTGCGCGCCCAAAGGGAAACTTGGTGCTGCTGGCTGATGTGCATCGCCAAAGCTGTTCCCCAAGCGCCTGCTCCTAATACGGCTATTTTCATTGCATACCCTTACAAGCCCCAAACCGCTGAGGTTTGTATAAAGCCAACCAACCCATCGCGATGCTTTATTTTCACCCATCCATTTTTAGCCGGCTCAAGCAAATCAACCACCACATCTTTTTCCACCTTAGCAACCACTAAACCTCCAGCTTCAGGCGTTTGTTTAATTTCAACCAGAGGAGAAACAATCAACAAAGTGTTTTTAGTGACTAGTTGTTTAGCGTCAATCCAACTTAAGCTCCCCTGCTGATCTCGCACTTTAATCCAATCAGCAAGATTAACAATTACTTCAACAGGGTAACCCTGACCAAGCAGATATAGCTTTTTACCTTGCGCTGAAGGCGAATCATAAACAATCGCCTTTTGAACAGCGACCGAACGGAATTCCGCTGCCGCTAGATTTGGCCACAGCGTGAATAACGCAAGCACCCATAAGAAATTAATGCGTAGTTTTAGATGCTTCATCTTGTACTTGTTGTTGTTTCTGTTGTGCATACAAAGCCTCAAAATTAATTGGGCTAAGAACAACGGGAGGGAAGCCAGCGCGAACTGAGAGATCTGAAACGACCTCACGTGCATATGGGAACAAGATATTTGGACAGGTAATGCTAAAAATAATCTCAAGATTTTCTTCTGGCACATTACGCACTTGAAAAATACCCGCTTGAGCAACTTCAATTAAAAACGCAGTTTTCTCACCAATTTTTGATGTGACTGTAATTGTAAGTACAACCTCATAAATTCCATCATCAATTTTACTTGCAGCATTACTTATTTCGATACCAATTTGCGGAGCATCACGATCTGTAAAAATCTGTGGTGCATTAGGTAACTCTAATGACAAATCTTTCACATACAATTTCTCAATACCAAAACCTGGCGCTTGATTTTGTTCTAGTGCTTGATTCTCTGAAGTTTGCTCAGCAAGTGTTTCTTTATTTGCCATGATTTTCCCTAAAAAAAATTTTATAAAAAATTGCGTTTATTAAGCAATAACGCAGATTAACGATAATAAATAAAGCTCACATTTTAACCGATGCTTATACTATTTGCTTGTGTTGCTTAATTTTTACTTTCCTAACAACTGATCAAGATCACCAGCCAAATCCAAAGCGCGCAAATCATCAAACCCACCAATATGGCGATCCCCAATATAGATTTGTGGCACAGTTCGACGGCCAGTCCTTTCAATCATTGCATTTTTTAAATCAGGTGCAGTGTCCACTTGAATTTTTTCAATTTCTTCCACTCCCTTGCTGCTTAGCAAGCGTTCCGCATTAACGCAATATGGACAATAAGCGCTGGTGTACATTAAAACTTTAGCCATGAAATACCCTTTTAGACAAAAATTGCTACTTGCCACGATTTAATTAGATAATGAATTGTACCTAAACAGAGGTCACAAAAAAGAATCGACAATAAGAATTTCGGCAAATAATGCAGATTTATTAAGCAAAAATCACTAAAATAGCCCAATACACCAACACATTATAAGAAACCTGTCTGCATGAAGATTACGCCTGTTGTATTGTTAATATTAGATGGTTTTGGATATCGGGAAGACATTACAGATAATGCCATTGCCCAGGCAAAAAAACCTAACTGGGAAAAACTTTGGGAGAATTATCCGCATACGCTTATCAATGCATCTGAAAGCTTTGTTGGTTTGCCAGAAGGCCAAATGGGAAATTCTGAAGTCGGTCACCTTAATATTGGAGCCGGCCGTGTAGTCTTTCAAGAGTTTGAAAGGATCAACAATTCAATTGCAACAGGTACAATCAATCAGAATCCAGCGCTACTGGAAGCAATAAATATTGCAAAAAATTCAGAAAAATCTCTACATATACTAGGCTTACTCTCCGATGGGGGAGTTCATAGCCATCAAGACCATATCTATGCCATGATTAATATGGCCGCAAAGCAAGGGTTAAGAAAAATCTACGTACACGCATTCCTAGATGGTCGCGACACCCCACCTGTTAGCGCAAAACCATATCTGCTAGCCTTAGAAAAGAAAATGCAGTCTATTGGCGCAGGCAAAGTTGTTTCCATTTGCGGCCGCTACTTCGCAATGGACAGAGATAAGCGCTGGGAGCGAATCGAGCCCGCTTATAAGTTAATTACCGAAGGCAAAGCTGAGTTCTCAGCTAGTAGTGCAATTGAGGGCCTTGATGCAGCATATTCGCGTGGGGAAAATGACGAGTTTGTAAAAGCAACTTCAATTATCAAATCAGGGGAAGCTCCTGTTTTTGTCGATGATGGCGACGTAATTGTATTCATGAACTTCCGTTCAGACCGAGCTCGTCAAATGACTTCATGCTTCCTAGATCGAGACTTTGAAGGTTTCACTCGTAACAAGCTACCAAAACTTGGGGGGTATTACACGCTCACCATGTATGACAAAAATGAAGTAAATGCTAAAGCTGTATTTCCACCAAGCGACATTCACAATACCTTTGGAGAATACATCGCCAATAATGGGCTTAAACAACTTCGAATTGCAGAGACTGAAAAATATCCGCATGTCACATTCTTCTTTAACGGTGGCGAAGAAAAGGTATTTAATGGGGAAAGCCGTATTCTTGTTCCATCTCCTAAAGTAGCAACTTATGACTTGCAACCAGAAATGAGTGCGTTTGAGCTGACGGACAAGTTAGAAGCTGCAATTATCAGCAAAGAATACGCAGCCATTATTTGTAACTATGCCAACTGCGACATGGTAGGTCATACAGGCATCATGTCTGCAGCGATCAAAGCTGTTGAAACACTTGATGTTTGCATAGGTCGTTTAGTGAATGCCGCACAAAGCGTGGGGGCGGAAATTATTATCACAGCAGATCACGGCAACGTTGAAATGATGCAGGATATTGAAAATAATCAGCCGCACACCCAACACACAACAAACCTTGTTCCATTACTATATATTGGCCGCGATGCCGAAATATCAAAAACTGGCGCACTTTCGGACATTGCACCGAGTATGCTTAAAATTATGGGGTTGCCCCAACCAGCAGAAATGACAGGCCATTCATTAGTGAGCATCAAATAAACATGTTGAAACATGCCGAGCGTTTTTTTCTTATATCGATTTTGCTGACATTCTCACTTCATTCAACAGTTATTATCGCGGCGAACAAAACCGAAAAACCAAAAGAGAATCTCAATAATATTCGTGAGCGCATTGAATCACTCACCAAAGAGTTAGGCAAAACAAAAGAAGCTCACGCCGATGCTACGGACGCACTAAAAGAAAGCGAAAAAGCCATCAGCGAATCAAACCGTAAGTTATTTGATCTGCAACAAGAACAAAAAAAACGGAGTGAATCATTGCAGGAACTTCAATCTCAAAAGTCAGGACTTGAAAACACTATTGATGGTCAAAAAAATCAGCTGAGCAAGCAGATTTATCAACAATATCTTCACGGTCAACAAAGCTATGTACAGCTTATTTTGCAAGAGCAGGACCCGAGTGAGATTTCTCGACAGCTTCAATATTTTTCTTATATTTCACGTGCTCGTCAGACACTCATT
>CAIVUE010000188.1 GCA_903909015.1 uncultured Methylophilaceae bacterium | reverse complement strand
GTGCAGCATCATGCACGAGCACCCAGTCAGCTTGATCAACATCAAGACTCTTTAAGGCGTTAAGGACCGTTTCAGCGCGCGTCTCTCCGCCACAATGCAATATGGATAACTTGGGATGATGGATAGCGTTTGCCTGCCAATGCGCGTCATCACTTCTCAGCACAAGATGCACTGAAGCAATACGTTCACTCGCTAAAAAAGTGTCTAGTGTCCATGAAATGATGGGGCGGTCTAGAAGCAAAAGATATTGCTTAGGCAGCGCAGTTGCCATCCGGCTTCCAGAGCCCGCGGCGGGAATGATGACGTGAAATTTTGCCATGATATTTTATTGCGTCAATGGCAATGAGATTGGGAACAATTTAAGCTAGCAAAGCCTGATGCTCAATAATCGCATCTTTAACGATAGGCTCCAAGCCTTTACCCGCATGACTTTGTGTGTGTTCAATCAACTGCAAACGCATGCTGAGCGCCCAAAAGCGCTTGATGTGCATGACAATATCTTTTTTCGCCTGCTCTTTGTCAGGTGAAGACTTGAAAAAAGTACCAATTTGGTTGGCCATGGTAATTAACTGCTCAATATTCATTACTTTTCCTTAACACTTACTTCAACTTAATACGTTCTGGGTGCGTATACACCACGAATTTCTGGGGGCGCGCAAACCCAATTAATGTCACGCCGCACTGCTCCGCCACACGAATAGCCAAGCCTGTTGGCGCTGAGATTGCCACCAACATCGACACACCAGCGACTGCGACCTTCTGCACCATCTCATAACTCGCGCGGCTTGTCGTTAAAACAAAACCTGCTTGTTTATCCTGTTTGGCACTTGCGCCTAGAAGCTTATCTAAAGCATTATGACGGCCAACATCTTCACGCGCCATCGTAATCTCGCCCGTCGTTTGCACCCAAAAACTTGCGTGGGTGGCACCCGTCTCCGCCTGCAAGACTTGCTGATTAGCAGCGTTTTCTAGGGCTTTAAGCACCACTTCTTTATCGAACACCTCTTTTGAGACGTTCACATTACTTGGCAAACGAAGCGCCTGCGCTAAACTCTCTGCACCACAGAGTCCACATCCCGTGCGGCCTGTCATGCTGCGACGCCTATCTTTTAACTGAGCAAAACGCTCACTCGCAACTTCCATCCGCAGTTCAATCCCTGAGGCCTCCCCTACCACTTCAATGCTATAGAGCTCTTTTGGACTGCTTAAAATGCCTTCAGCGAGCGAGAAGCCTAATGCAAAGTCTTCCAAGTCTTGCGGGGTTGCCAGCATCACTGCATGCGAGATGCCGTTATAGATCATCGCAACCGGCACTTCTTCTGCCACAAAATCCTCAAGTAGCTTAACTTCACCCGCTTGCCACTTCTGCACCAGCACACGACTACTTGCTGCCTCCGCAATCAATGGCTTTTTAGGTAACGACATCAGGAGGCAAGCGAATTATACGTTGGCTTCGTTTTTTGGGTGCTGCACAAAACCAATTTGCTCTTTACTGAAAGCCTTGTATTCACGTTGCCACTCAGATAGTTGAGATACTTTAGTTAATTGCACCGCCGTCACCTTAAACTCAGGACAGTTAGTCGCCCAGTCTGAATTGTCAGTCGTAATCACATTCGCACCAGATTCTGGATGATGGAACGTGGTGTACACTACGCCCGGCTGAACACGCTCAGTAATCTTAGCGTGAAGCACTGTCTCACCAGCACGGCTCGTAATACCCACCCAATCTCCATCATTGATGCCGCGATCTTCTGCGTCATGTGGGTGAATCTCAATAATATCTTCCGTATGCCATGTGACGTTATCCGTACGACGTGTTTGCGCGCCCACATTGTATTGAGAAAGAATACGGCCAGTCGTCAAAATCAATGGGTACTTCGCGTTCACCTTTTCAGTGGTCGGCACATATTCAGTAATAAAGAACTTACCCTTGCCGCGCACAAATTCATCGATGTGCATGGTTGGCGTACCAGCAGGATTTGCATCATCACATGGCCACTGCACACTGCCAAGCTCATCTAATTTCTTGAAGCTTACCCCTTTGAATGTTGGCGTTAATGCCGCAATCTCATCCAAGATGTCAGATGCATGTGAGTAATGCATGGGGTAACCCAAGGCGGCCGCAAGCTTAGCAGTCACTTCCCAATCCTCGAATCCGTTTTTCGGGCTCATCACACGGCGTACCGGTGAAATGCGGCGCTCCGCATTAGTAAACGTACCTGATTTCTCAAGGAATGAAGCACCAGGGAAGAACACATGTGCATACATCGCAGTTTCGTTCAAGAACAAGTCTTGCACAATCACACACTCCATCGACTCTAAGCCATGGGTCACGTGCTGCGTGTTTGGATCTGATTGAACGATGTCCTCACCTACGCAGTACAAGGCCTTAAAGCTTCCGCTAATGGCTTGATCAAGCATATTTGGAATGCGCAAGCCAGGCTCTTTACTGAGCGGGCGACCCCAAGCTGTTTCAAACAAAGCACGGGTCGCGTCATCGGATACATGGCGGTAGCCTGGATATTCATGCGGCATAGAACCCATGTCGCATGAGCCTTGTACGTTATTTTGACCGCGCAGTGGATTCACCCCTACCCCTTCACGGCCGACGTTCGCGGTTGCCATTGAAATGTTAGCGATACCCATCACCATGGTTGAACCCTGGCTGTGCTCAGTCACACCCAAACCGTAATAAATCGCTGCATTGCCGCCCGTTGCATACAAACGTGCTGCCGCGCGGAGTTCTTCTGCTGGCACCCCTAGCGTTTCACTTAAGGCCTCAGGAGAGTTTTCTTGTTTTGCCGCAAAATTACGCCAAGCTTCGAACGAGTCAATCTCACAGCGCTCTTTAACAAAAGCTTCGTTCACTAAACCTTCGGTCACAATCACATGGGATATCGCGGCAATCAGTGCAACGTTAGTGCCAGGACGTAATTTCAAGTGGTAATCTGCTTTTACGTGCGGTGATGATACCAAGTCGATTTGACGTGGGTCAGCCACGATCAATTTCGCGCCTTCACGTAAGCGACGTTTCATTTGTGAGCCAAATACTGGGTGGCCATCGGTTGGGTTCGCCCCGATCACGAAGATCACATCAGAATGCATCACAGAGTCAAACGTCTGCGTCCCTGCTGACTCACCTAATGTTTGTTTTAAGCCGTAGCCGGTTGGCGAGTGACAAACACGCGCGCAGGTATCAACGTTATTGGTACCCAATACCGCACGGATTAATTTTTGAGTAACGTACACTTCCTCATTAGTACAACGTGATGAAGTGATCCCGCCCACCGCTTCCTTGCCATATTTGGTTTGGATGCGTGAGATTTCGCTCGCCGCATAATTAATCGCCTCATCCCATGACACTTCGGTCCATGCATCATGGATGCTCTTACGAATCATCGGCGTCGTGATTCGGTCTTGATGGGTCGCATAACCCCAAGCAAAGCGACCTTTAACACATGAGTGACCATGGTTCGCACCGCCATTTTTACTTGGCACCATACGAACGACTTGCTCACCTTTCATTTCAGCATCAAAAGAACAACCCACGCCGCAATAGGCACAGGTGGTGGTCACTGAATGCTCAGGCACGCCATGCTGAATCACTGACTTCTCAATCAAGGTAGCTGTAGGGCAAGCTTGTACACAAGCGCCGCAAGAAACACACTCAGACTCTAAGAAGTTTTCTGTGCCAGAAGCGACTTTAGATTCAAAGCCGCGACCTTGAATGGTCAAGGCAAATGTGCCCTGCACCTCTTCACATGCACGGACGCAACGTGAACAGACAATACATTTTGAAGGATCAAACTGGAAATAAGGATTTGAAGTATCTTTTTCTGACTTGAGGTGATTATCACCCTCGTAGCCATAACGCACCTCGCGCAAGCCCACAGCGCCTGCCATATCTTGCAACTCGCAGTCACCATTGGTCGCGCACGTGAGGCAATCAAGCGGATGGTCTGAGATATAAAGCTCCATCACACCCTTACGGATGTCCGCTAATTTTGGGG
>CAIVUE010000187.1 GCA_903909015.1 uncultured Methylophilaceae bacterium | reverse complement strand
CTATCAATTAAATCGTCGGGGAGTGCTTTCTTGGTCGTCATTTTGATTCCATTTCTGAAAATAGCAGTTTCCTGCAAAATGACGTTTACACAAAATTATTTACACCCCCGAGTAGGGTCTTATTGTAGTAGCTACATTTAGTGGTCTTGTAATCTATATTAAATAGGATTTGCAGTATGCTTAAACTTGCCTTTCTAATACTTTCATTTTTAATTCCCATTTCATCTCAAGCAGAAATACAGCCAGGCCCTTTGACATTGGTTCTTGTAGGTCAAAAAGAGACCGTTCTTTCAGTACTTAACGAGGCTATGAATATAGAGTTTAGCAGAGGAGTTACCACTCCAATGTCTGAGAATTTAGGCTTTAATAGTAGCTTTCCTGGCTTCTTGACGGGGCAGACAGATGTTCGTGCTTGGCTTAATCCTTTAGCAGATGGAGACTCGGTCGAGCCAACTGCATACTCAATTTCATTTTGGTGGAGAACGCAGAGAAGTGATGGAAAATCACATGTCACATCGTTAATTTCTCAAATCAAAACGATAGTTAATAAACATGGAAATGTGGCTATAGCAGAGAATTTGTCCGCATATAGAGATTTAGGCGAACAATTGCGTCATTGCAAGGCTAAGCTTAAAGACGATCCACAACTTGATGCAATTAAAGATAAGATTGCACTCGATAATGCCGATAATGCAACTTTCGCTATGCTGGCTAATGATTCAACCCCTACTGAGAATGAAAAGCAGGCAATAGCTTTGTTTGCATCTAAAAGGGACCACTGCAATAAGCTATTTGCAGCTGCCCAAGTTTATTATCCTAATGACCCAACCACTCCATTATTTAGAACTGTATTAGATACTGTTAATCAAGTGACAATGTCACTTTATAAGGGGCAGTTATCTTATGGTGATTATGAAAGAATACTTAAAAAGAATAACTCACTTTATCAAGAGGGTAGGTTGAAAATTATTAATGAGGCCAAAGCTCAAAATGCAGAGGCTAATGAGAAGGCTCAGCGCTTGGCTTTAGAGCAGCAGCATGTATTTATAGAGCAGCAAAAAGTATATGCGGATATGTATAGGCCAGCAGTAGTACCAGCTCCAGTAAATCGACTTAGATCCACTAATTGTCAAATTAATGGTAACCAAATGGATTGCACAACTTTTTAATACTCTTCGATTTTGAAGGCATGGTAAGCATACTCGTCATTGTGATAATCAACAATTAAGGGACAAAAGATGAAAAGAATTTACCTTATTCTAATAATTAGTTTTTTATCTGGATGTGCTACGCAGATGGATTTAATGCCAAGAGATAGTGGCAAGATTTATAGTGGAACAATCACGCACACTGGTATCGGTTCAGTCAGCATTTCAATCCCTATTGAAGGTCAAACTTATAAAGGGATAGGTGTTCATACTGGCTCTGATGATTCATTTGGGTTTTTCCAAGTCTATGGAAAGGGTAAAAGTGTTACTGGCTCTTCTCAAACTTTTGGCGGAAATCATACAGCCAAAGCCATACTCTCATCGCCTGATAATCATGGTATTCGTTGTGACGTCATTGGCGATGGTCAGGGGCACGGCAGTGCAATTTGCCTAGACGACAATGGGCGCATTTATGACGCAATAATTCATTAGGAAACAAAGAAATGGAAACTTGGATACTAATAGCTGCATTACTTTACAAGCACCCTGTGTTGAATTGCATTAATAATTGACCCACCAATTGCATTTAAAACTGACCCACCCTTTGTTGTTAATTTAGCACAATTTATAGGATTGGTATGTTGGTTTATTTCTCCTTTCTATTGTTCGCCGTGCTGTGTCTAAAGCGGAAACTTTCATTGCCCATTTCTGCAAGCATTCGGCTTTCATCAGACGCATACACACCGCCGTCATAGTTGAAGACAATCGCCGCAATACCTGCACCAGTGGACTTCCCACATTATGGTAGACACCGTTATAGTTTAATTAAACATAGCGGAGGTAATGATGGCAAATGAACGATTTGCGGCAGAGTTTAAATCTGAAGCAGTGAGGCAAGTGACTGAGCGGGGTTATACGGTTGCAGATGTTGCCAAACGATTAGGGGTGTCTGCCCAAAGTCTTTATAAGTGGGTGAGAGTCTCAAGCCCCTCTGATGATCAAAAAGACAAAGCAGAGTTGCTCGAAGTCAGACGAGAGAATCTCAGGTTACGAGCTGATCTAGCCCGTGCACAGGAAGAGCGTGATATCTTAAAAAAGGCCGCCGCATACTTTGCAAGGCAGTCCGAGTAAAGTATGCATTTATAGAAGCATGGAAAGAGCAGCATGGCGTGGTATTACTTTGTCGATTGCTCGGTGTCCATCGCAGTGGTTTTTATGCGTGGCGCCATCATCCAGAATCTAAGCGAAGTATTGAAGATCGACGTTTACTGGGGCTGATCAGAGCATCATTCGAAGCTAGCCAGGGCATTTATGGCAGCAAGCGAATCTTCTGTGATTTGAGAGAAGTGGGTGAAACGTGCGGGGTACACCGTGTTGCGAGGATTATGCGTGCGCATAAGATCGCTGCATTACGGGGTTATAAATCTCACAGATTTCATTATCACAAGCCTGCTAAAGCAGCCCCCAATCGCTTGTCTCAACAATTCTCTATGCAGATGCCCGACGAGGCCTGGGTCACTGATATTACTTACATTCGAACCTTTCAGGGGTGGCTGTATTTGGCGGTGGTATTAGATCTATTTTCTCGCAAGGTCATTGGCTGGTCGATGAAATCGACACTAGGTAAAGAAATTGTATTAGACGCTATCCTGATGGCTGTGTGGCGACGCAAACCAACAAAACCAGTCATCATTCACTCGGACCAAGGCTCGCAATATAGCAGTGATGAATGGAAGCGTTTCTGCGCGCAGCATCAGTTGGAGGCAAGCATGAGTCGCCGAGGTAATTGTTATGACAACGCAGTGGCGGAATCTTTTTTTAGTAGCTTAAAGAAGGAAAGAATACGCAACCATGTGTATCATACGAGAGATAAAGCACGTGCAGATATTTTTGATTATATTGAGGTGTTTTATAACAGGGCTAGACGTCACTCCCACTTAAATGGGATGAGCCCTGAAGCGTTTGAAGAGGTCTGGCGCAAACAAGGCTAGGTGTCTACAAAATCGTGGGTAGTCCATTGGAAGTTAAGAAACGTCTACGAAAGTAGGGGAAGTCCAGGATGTAGGTTACTCCCTTGGTCGCCATCAACTTAAACACTTTTTCAGTGCCACTAAATCCATGTTCGATGGTG
>CAIVUE010000186.1 GCA_903909015.1 uncultured Methylophilaceae bacterium | reverse complement strand
GGTATCGTATTCGGCCCAGCGATTAGGTTGTCCATTTTTAGTGAACAAAGTATCCGCACAAATCAAACCGAGCCATGGTGCATTCTTCACCCAAGATTGATTACCTTCAGCAAGACAGTCAAAAGCATCTTGCCAACCTTCTGCATCCACCGCCTTATTCCATACCAACATTCGCCATGGCTGATCGCCCATACATGAGGGTGCCCAGCGTGCAGCTTCTAATAAAGCAATGGTTTGCTCATGCGTAATTGGCTTTAGCCCATCATATGCACGACCGCTCCAACGCTCCGCGATCGTTTTATCAATTGCAACCTGAGTGATGGCTGGCTTTTTCATATATCTATCTTCTTATAATGTTGGGTAATCGGTATAACCTTTTTCAGTGCCCCCATAGAAGCTTTTTGAGTCCGCCTCATTAAGAGGCGCATCCTTGCGAAAACGTTCCACCAAATCAGGATTTGCAATGAAGGGTACGCCGTAAGCGACCGCCTCGGCATAACCACTTGCAATTGCGGCATTCCCACGGGCTTTATCGTAGGATAAATTTGCCATGTAGGGCGATTTGCAAAGTTTACGCATCGCTGCAAAATCAAATGGATCAGCAAGGCCGTTGCCATGAATAGCGCCCTCGACCACGTGCAAGTAGGCTAAATCAAATGCATTTAATTGTTCAGTCACGTAGTTAAATAATGCTTGCGGGTTACTGTCTTCCATATCATTGAATGCATTCACTGGGGAAAGACGAATCCCTACTTTGTCTGAACCAACAACCTCAACAATAGCCTTGGTCACTTCCATTAATAAACGCGCACGGTTTTCAATGCTACCGCCGTAATTATCAGCCCGTTTATTAGTGCCATCACGCAAGAACTGATCTAACAAATAACCATTCGCTGAGTGAATCTCCACCCCGTCAAAACCCGCTTTTAATGCACACTGTGTAGCATGCACGTAATCCGCCACAATACCTGGCAATTCGCTGACATCTAAAGCACGGGGCTCAACATAATCAACCAACCCCTGAAACGTAAAAGCTTTTCCAGCCGGCTTAACTGCAGATGGGGCCACTGGCGTTGCACCATTCAATAAACTTGGATGCGAAATGCGGCCAACGTGCCAAAGCTGTATAACGATCTTGCCACCTTTAGCATGCACTGCATCCGTTACCTTCTTCCAACCAGCGACTTGAGCATCTGTGTAAATACCTGGCAACAAAGGATAGCCATGTCCCATTGCAGAAATTGGCGTTGCTTCTGTAATAATTAATCCTGCAGAGGCCCGTTGTTCATAGTAGGTCACATTGATCTCTTGCGGAACACCTTCCATACTAGAACGGTTACGAGTGAGCGGCGCCATTACCATGCGGTTACTCATGGCAATACTGCCTAATTTCACTGGACTAAATAAATCGGTCATCGACTATCCTTTATCAAAAAATCTAAACTCAAAATGTCCCTAATACTTAATTTGTTTTAATGCCCTCAATTAGCAAGGTGACTTCAACTTCATCACCTACCGGACTTCCAGGCTTCCCCCAGGTGAAACCAAAATCTGAAGCTTTGAGGCTAGTATGTGCCTCAACCCCAGTGCGATAGCCACCCCATGGGTCATTTGCATAGCCCAATACTTTAAAGGGAAAACTCATTTCTCTCGTCACGCCGTGCATTGTTAATTTGCCTGTGATCACGCCTTCATTAGCGCTCTTAGCACTCGCAATGACTTTCGTGCTGACAAATTGCATATCCGCAAAATGACCAACATCTAAATACTCTTCTTTCTTGATATGCTCATCACGTTTAACAAAGCTGGTGTTGACGCTCAACAGGCTGATTTTAGCATCCACCGAAGAATTCATGAGGTTAGCACGATCAATATTGATAGTACCTGTCACATCACTAAAAGTTCCTGATAGCTTTGAGGCAACGTGGCGAATATTAAAGTTAGCAAAACTATGCGCGTTATCGATCTTATAAATTTCGATGTCTGCGTATGCACTCATGGAAGCAGCTAAGAAACCCGCTGCACATAACACTCTATTTAATTGATGCATTTAAAACTCCTCATTAAATAATTAAGTTGGTGGCAGATCAAACAATAGGACTTCAGCCGTTGTGTCTGCTTGCAAAGTCAAATCAATCGACTTTTCTAAAGCCAACGCATCCCCCTGATCTAGCCATTCACCATTGACGCGTAAGCGCCCCCTCGCCAACTGTAAATATGCGCTGCGCCCTTGAGGTGCTTGATAGACTAAGGCTTGATCGGCATCTAAATAGCTTGTCCATAAGTTCACATCTTGGTGAATCAATAATGAACCATTTCGTGCATCTTGTGATGCAATCAAACACCAGCGATTGTGCTTACGATCGGGTTCAATGCGCATATCTTCATAGCTAGGCGGCAGACCATTCACTGCTGGCGTTAGCCAGATTTGTAACAAATACGCCTCTTCCGTGTGAGATGGATTGATTTCCGCATGCACAATCCCAGTCCCAGCGGTCATTCGCTGCACGTCGCCAGCCTTAATAATCGAACCATTTCCTAAACTGTCCTCATGCGCCAGCTCCCCACATAACATATAGGTAATGATCTCCATGTTTTGATGGGGATGCATCCCAAACCCAGACTCAGGGGCTATCACATCCTCATTAATCACACGCAGAACAGAGAACGCCATGCGCTCAGGATCGTGATATCGATTAAATGAAAACGAATGATAGCTATCTAACCAACCATGATTAGCATGCCCACGTGAATTCGAACGACGAATTTCCATCAGGTATTCCTTAATTCAACTTTTCTGAATAATGGTAGCTATATTAAATTAACAAAACTAAACTAGATAGCGAATAAATTTGCATATATTATTCAAATAATATGAACAAAAAAATCACTTTAGACGCGCTTGAGATTTTAGATGCCATTGACCGCAAAGGAAGCTTTGCTGCCGCTGCAGAATCACTTTTCCGTGTCCCTTCGGCAATCACTTATAGCATCCGCAAGTTAGAAGAGGACTTAGGGGTCACGCTATTCAATCGCACCGGACATAGAGCAATGCTCACTGAGGCGGGGCAAGAGCTTCTTCAAGAGGGTCGTCACCTATTACAAGCAGCTAGTGAACTTGAAGCACGAGTAAGACGTGTCGCAACTGGCATTGAAACAACGCTTACCATTGCTATTAGTGACATCCTACCGATCACGCCTCTGTTGCAGATCCTTCAGGATTTTTATGCTATCGGCTTCGGCACACGCATCAAGGTAACGCAAGAAGTCTTTGGCGGCAACTGGGATGCTCTGATTTCTGGTCGGGCGGATATTTCGATTGGGGCACCGGGCGATGGACCCTCAGGTGGAGGGCTGACAATCAAACCAATGGGGATCATGCCCTTTGTATTTGCGGTAGCACCCCACCATCCACTTGCTATCCTGCCCGAGCCTTTAGAAAATCAAGACATTATCCAGTATCGCTCAATATCAGCGGCTGATAGTTCACGCAACCTACCGCCACGAACCTCTGGCATCTTGACTGGACAGGATGTTCTCACCGTCGCCAACATGGCAAGCAAGGTAATCGCCCAAGCCAATGGCCTGGGCGTCGGCTACATACCTCAACACCTAGCAGATGAACAAGTGGCATTAAAAAAGCTAGTCATCAAACAAGTGGCTGAACCCAAGCCCGACACAATGATGTACATGGCATGGCACTCACAAGAAAAAACCATGGGCAAGGCCCAGCAGTGGCTGGTAAAACGCTTAGAAAAAACTGCTTTCATTTAAGACGAACGCGGTAGAATCCAACCATGAATACCATCGCTCAAAACAACATTATTATCCCGATCCGTAAAGAAAATGCCCATAAAGGGGATCACGGCAGCGTGGCGATTATTGGCGGGGCAAGTGGCATGCTTGGCGCAGTGGTATTAGCCTCACGCGCAGCCCTTGTTACCGGCGCAGGAAGAGTCTATGCCAGCTTTTTGAGTGAACACACACCAGAAGTCGATTTAATGTATCCCGAAATTATGGTGCGAAGCCCAGAGGCACTGAAGTCATTGGTGCAACTAGACTGCGTTGTGATTGGCCCAGGATTAGGCTTATCAAATCAAGCAAGTACCCTACTCAGCTTCTGGCTAAACCAGCCAGTCCCATTAGTGATTGATGCGGACGCCCTAAATTTAATTGCTTCTGACAACTTACTTAGCAATTTACTTAAGCAACGCCAAGTCACTTCGATCATCACCCCTCATCCAGGAGAGGCCGCAAGGTTGCTAAACAACACAAGCAAGGACATTCAAGAAAATCGCATTGAAAGCGCTTTAAAGCTTGCGCAACAATATCACGCGATTTGCGTATTGAAAGGGGCGAACACAGTAGTTGCCCAAGAAAACCAATATCACATCAACACCACAGGAAATGCCGGCTTAGCGAGTGGCGGCACTGGGGATGTGCTGAGCGGTATGCTTGGGAGTCTAGTCGCCCAGGGTTTAGATGCTCTAGAAGCTTCTAAAACTGGCGTCTATATTCACGGAGTAGCTGCTGATTCACTGGTAGCAAAGAATATCGGTCCTATTGGCCTGACCGCATCAGAAGTAATACTTGAGGCCCGTCACCTATTAAATGGACTTCAATAAGCCATGATCCAAGAAGACGAGTTTTATATGCAAGTGGCCATTGATCTCGCTAAGCAGGCCTCAGACAAAGGAGAAGTACCTGTGGGAGCAATCGTTGTAAAGGACGGTGAAATTATCGGCCGAGGGAGTAACGCCCCAATCGGCCTTCACGATCCTAGCGCGCATGCCGAAATCTTAGCTTTGCGCAATGCCGCCATGACAATTGGAAACTACCGCTTGGTAGGATGTTCACTTTACGTCACACTTGAGCCTTGCGCGATGTGTTCAGGCGCTATCCAGCATGCTCGTATTGCACATTTGGTTTATGGGGCCAGCGACACGAAGACCGGCGCTTGCGGAAGTGTAGTGAATTTAATGGATGAAGAAAAACTTAATCACCATACCACCGTAAAAGGTGGAGTTCTCGCTGTTGAAGCAGCAACATTACTATCAGATTTTTTTAAACAACGTCGACTTAACAAAACCCCATAAAAAAACCCGCAAAAGCGGGTTTTTTTATGGGGTATAGAGGCTAACTTAGTCTCGATCATTGCCCATTAAAGTCATCAAAATACTTAATAGGTTCACAAACAAATTGTAGATATCAAGATACAAACTCAAAGTTGCCATCACATAGTTTGTTTGGCCACCACGAACAATCTGATTGACGTCATACAAAATGTATCCTGAGAAAATCAATACAGAGATACTTGAAATCATTAAGTGGGCCGGGTCAAAGTGGAAGAACATATTAGCAAGTGAGGCCACTAAGGCTAATATCAATCCTACAAACAGGAATTTACCTAAACCACTAAAGTCACGAGCAGGCGTTGAGCCAATTGCGGCCAAGCTAAAGAAGGTAATCCCTGTGCCTGCAGCAGCCAAACCAATAATTTCACCGCCATTACGCAAATGCAAAGCCATTTGGAGGATAGGACCTAGCAACAGGCCGAATATGAAAGTCATGGCAAGGAGAAGCCACACACCAGTAGCACTATTTTGATTAGCCGCAATCATTTGGAACATCCCAAACATGACTATCATAAAGCCAATTGCAAACATGAAGGGATGCATTGCCATAAATCCAAAATTCATTTGTAGACCGAAGTAAGCGCCTATGATGGTTGGAATCATAGTTAAACCAAGCAAGGCGTAAGTATTACGCAGCACGCGGTTTTGAATATCCGCGGCAGTAGTTGAACGACCAATTACTTGAACATCATCAAACATTACAATTTCCTTATCAAAATATTGCCAAAGAGCAACATACTTAAGATAGCGACTTTGGACTTAAGTTTCAAGACTATTTTAATGACACTTATTTAAAATAAATCTTGCTCAACTTTCCCAACCATTCCCACCCGTTTTACCGCTGCAACAAATGCTGCATCCTCATGCAGCGCGTCCATGTCTTTAGGTGAGCGCGCGCCATGCATCCTAGCCAATCTAGCCCTGCTTGCACCAGTCATGTCCCATTTTAAATGCGCCAAAAGCTCATCGGCCAAATCTGGTCGATTACACAGCAAGATCATGTCGCAACCAGCATTTAAAGCCGCTAACGCCCTCGTTGTGACATCGCCTGCAACGGTTGCGCCTTCCATGGATAAATCATCACTGAAGATCACACCATCGAAACCTAAACGTTCACGCAAAACCTTTTGCAACCAACGGGGTGAAAAACCAGCCGGCTTCTCATCTACTTTTGGGTATATCACATGCGCCGGCATGATTGCCTGAATGCCATCATCAATCATTTGACGGAACGGTTGCATATCGTTTTGTGCAATTTCATCAAATTCACGCTCATCAACCGGAATCGCCACATGCGAATCCGCAATAACATAGCCGTGCCCAGGAAAATGCTTGCCCACCGAAGGCATTCCGCCTCGCTTAAGGCCGCTCATCAAACCATAGGCCAACTCGTGAATCGCGTGCGCGTTTAAATGAAATGCGCGATTGCCGATGACTTGGCTTTCTCCATAATCCATATCTAATATCGGTGTAAAACTAAAGTCTACGCCATGCGCACGGAGTTCAGCCGCCAAAATCCAGCCAGCCTCCTCTGCTAATTCCTTAGCTTTCTTTGGGTGACTATCCCAAATTTTTCCAAATTCACGCATTGGTGGAATTAAGGTAAAACCTTCTCTGAATCGCTGTACCCGCCCACCCTCATGATCTACCGCAATCAATAATGGTGGCTGACGCACATTATGAATACTAGCTGTGAGCGCTTTTAACTGTTGCGACGATTCAAAATTACGGGAGAATAAAATGACACCGCCGACCAGAGGGTGTTTTAATCGCTTCACATCTTCAGCGGTCAGTTCCTTTCCAACCACATCCAGCATTATTGGGCCAAGTGTCATTTTCTATCCTCTAACATCCAATTGATCGCGTAATCGATCACCTAAAACGTTTACTGCCAATACGAGCGACATTAAACTCAAACCTACAACAAGAACATAATGCGGGGCAATGAGCATATAACGTACCCCGTCCCGCAGCATTGCTCCCCAAGATGCATTGGGTGCTTGAATGCCAAGCCCCAAAAATGACAAACTTGCTTCAGCAATCACTAATGCAGCCATACTATATGTCGCCTCAACCAACAAAGGCGCAGCAATCAAAGGCAAAATATGCTTGAGCATAATCCGCGGGGTTGATGCTCCCAAAGATTGAGCGGCCACAACATGCTGCCTTTGCCTTAAGGATAGCACTTGTCCACGTGTTAAACGCGCATAACCCACCCAAGATGTAATACATAGGGCCAATATCAAATTACTTAAGCCTGCACCGAGGACGGCAGCAAAAGCTATCGCCAACAATATGCCTGGGAAGGCTAGAAAGATGTCTGTAATCTGCATCAATGTGCGATCTATCCATCCACCGTAATAGCCAGAAACCAAACCCAATATAATGCCCATTGAAGCCGTTACTGTGGTCACTAAAAAAATCACCAAGAATGAAACTCGAGCCCCAGCCATTAAGCGAGGTAAGATATCGCGACCCAAATCATCTAAACCCAATAGATACTGAAAACTTGGTTTTTCTAAGATCAAATCCAGATGAATTTGATTCGAATTAAAATCGTTAAGACTCGACACAAGCCCTGCAACAAACCAAAGTCCAAGAATCCAAACCGGCCAGTTTTTAATCCTCATTTCAGAAATCTCACGCGAGGATCGATCTTTGTATAGATGAGATCAGTAAATAAATTCACTATCACGTAGACCAAGGCCACCACCAGCACACAAGCTTGGGTCACTAAATAATCACGCTTCTCAATTGACTCAACCAAGAGCCATCCAATGCCATCCCAAGAAAAAATAGTTTCAGTAATCACAGCACCCGCAAGCAAACTGCCCAGCTGCAAACCCAGTACCGTAATAATCGGCATCAGTGCAGCTCGCAGGGCATGTCTTAGAATAACGGTATGTTCAGGGAGGCCTTTAGCGTAAGCAGTTCGAATATAATCCTCATTCAAAACTTCCAACATGCTGGCACGTGTCATCCGCGTAAGAATTGCAGCCAACCCAAAACCTAAGGTCAGCGCAGGCAAAATAATAGAAGTGGCGTTTTCCATTCCGCTTACAGGCAATATCCCCAACCACAAAGCAAATACCATCATCAACATAGGCCCCATCCAGAAATGTGGCATCGCAGATACAGTGAGACTTAAAAGGTTCGCTAATTGATCGGGCCATTTTTTTGCGTTGATGGCTGCAATAATTCCTAAAGGCAATCCACAAAGAATAGCAAAGAGCAGAGCTAGCGCAGCTAATTTAAATGTCGCTGGCAAACGTTCCTCCAACATGTCCATGATCGGTTTTCTAGAATGAATGGAAACGCCTAAGTCTCCATGGACCAGCTTATTCAGATAAACCCCAAACTGAACATAAATTGATTGATCTAGGCCCAACTCGGCGCGGATCTCCATCCGGTCAGCGTTACTTGCAGACTCCCCCAACATCACCTCCACAGGGTCACCTGGCACTGCATGAATTAAAAAGAAAGTAAGTGAGATGACACCAAAGACGACCGGAATAATTCCCAATAAACGCTTGATCATGGCTGAATGTCTACTGCTATGCCAACTTCAACTAAATCAAAAAGATCTATGATGTCTGTATTGCGCATGCGGACACAACCATGCGAACCAATCACTCCCATCGGATTGCTATCTGGGGTCCCATGAATATAGATATAGCGTTGCATCGTATCAACATCCCCTAAACGATTAACGCCAACTTCAGTGCCTGATAACCATAAAATTCTAGTTAAAATCCAATCACGATCAGGAAATTCCGACATCAGCGCTGATGAACATATCTCGCCGGTTGATCTTCGACCCACAAACACACTATTGATTGGTGAACCCTCGCCTATCTTAGCGCGAATAATATGTCGACCAGTTGGGGTGCAGCCGCTATTTTTTTGACATCCAGACCCATTTTTGGCAGTTGAAACCAAGTAATTGGCAATGATCTGATTCTGCGTATTAAACAGAGTCAATGTTTGCTGAGAAATAGATATTGCAATACGCATGAATTAGTAGAAATCACTTTAAAAACGATTAAAGTGATTGTAACAAGCTAGGCAACTTTTACCAGCTTAACCTAGCGCTTAAACATAATTTAGAGGGTCAAGGTGAAAAAGGCTATGCCGAAAACAATCACAGCATAGCCAGCCCATCTTTGATGAAAGTTATTGACTATCGTTTCGCTGGTGTCACATTCCAAATATTTTTAGCATACTCACCAATCGTGCGGTCACTAGAGAATTTACCAACGCGTGCAACATTCAATACAGCGCGACGCGACCATTCCTCTTGATCCTGGTAAAGCGCACTTACCGCGTCTTGGGTAGCAATATAACTAGCATAATCTGCTAGCAACAAGTAATGATCACCCTTATGGAGTAAATTATCAAAAATAGCTTGGTAGCGGTCCGGCTCTTCTACGGAGAAGAAACCACCTGCGATCATATCGAGCACTTGTTTAAGCTCAGGATTGTTATTGTAATAATCCCAAGGGTTATAACCTTGCGCTTTCGTATGAGCAACTTCGTCAGTAGTGAGGCCGAAAATAAAGATATTTTCATCCCCTACTTCTTCTTTAATTTCAACGTTAGCCCCGTCAAGCGTGCCTATGGTCAATGCGCCATTCAGCGCCATTTTCATGTTGCCAGTGCCTGAAGCTTCTGTACCTGCAGTTGAAATTTGTTCCGACAAGTCACTTCCAGGAAATAGCAACTCTGCCGCTGAAACTTCGTAGTTCGGATAAAACACCACTTTCAATTGATCGCCCACAGTAGGGTCATCATTAATAATCGTGGCGACATCATTAATTAAACGAATGATGAGTTTAGCCATCCAATAACCAGGTGCTGCCTTACCCCCAAAAATCACTGTGCGCGGGGTAATGTCTTTGACGTGCCCAGAACGGATACGGTTATACAATGTAATTACGTGCAATACATTCAGTAATTGACGTTTGTACTCATGGATACGTTTAATTTGTACGTCAAATAAACTATTAGGATTCAGTTTAACGCCCGTTAAGTCTTCAATCTTATTAGCCAAACGTAATTTATTTGCATGTTTTACATTACGAAACGCTTTTCTAAATGCTTTATCTTCAGCCAAAGGTGTAATTAGTTTCAGTTTGTCTAAATCTTTTTGAAAACCTGTTCCTATTGCTTTTGTCAGCAACGCTGTTAAATTAGGATTGCATTGATTCAACCAACGACGCGGCGTAATCCCATTGGTGACGTTGACAAACTTATTCGGATAAATGCGGTTAAAGTCTGCAAACAATGTCGTTTTGAGCAATTCACTATGCAGTGCAGCGACCCCATTCACGGTATGACTGCCGACCACCGCCAAATGCGCCATCCTGACTCGACGACCATGGGTTTCATCAATAATAGAAACTCGACTTAATAAATCCGCATCCCCAGGGAAATGATGATTTACCATCGCCAAGAACTCATGATTAATGCGATAGATAATTTGCAAATGACGCGGCAAGAGATTGCTGAATAAATCCACACTCCAAGTTTCTAGGGCTTCTGGCATCAAGGTATGATTGGTATAAGCAAATACCTTCCCAACTAACGACCAGGCTAGGTTCCATTCCAAATGATGGACGTCCACCAACTGATACATCATCTCTGCCACAGCGATAGCTGGATGCGTATCGTTTAATTGAATCGCAATCTTATCTGGTAGCTTCTTCCAATCTTTATGCTTAAGCAAAAAGCGATGAAGAATGTCTTGGATAGAGGCTGAAACAAAGAAATATTGTTGTTTTAAACGAAGCTCACGGCCCGATGCTGAAGCATCGTTAGGGTAGAGCACTTTCGAGATGCTTTCAGTGACATTCCGACTTTCAACAGCACGCTCGTAATTTCCTTCATTAAAATGCCGAAGATCAAATTCTTTAGTAGCCTTCGCTGACCACAAACGAAGATTATTAACCGTTTGAGTGTCATAGCCAGGAATCGGCACATCGTAAGCCATCGCCACAACAGACTCGGCATCCGCCCAATGGCTCTCAAAACCCTTGTCTGTTTCAAATTCGACCACGTGCCCAAAAAATTGCACCGTATAAGTGCTTTCCGGACGTTGAAATTCCCAAATATTGCCATAACGTAGCCAATTATCTGGATTCTCAATTTGTTGACCTTGATTGATGGATTGTTTAAACATACCGTACTCATAACGAATGCCATAACCTGTTCCTGGGATATCCATCGTCGCCATCGAGTCTAGGAAACAAGCCGCTAAACGCCCTAAACCGCCGTTGCCTAGGGCTGCATCAGGTTCCATTTCAACTACATTTTCCATCTTATGGCCTAAAGCATTAAGACCATCTCGCACTTGAGGTGCCACACCCAAATTCAACGCCGCATTAGACAACATGCGACCAATCAAAAACTCTAAAGATAGATAGTAAACTCGCTTGGGATCTTGCTTACCATACGCCTCAACCGTTTTAACCCACCGATCAATCACATGATCACGCACTGTATAAGCCGTGGTCGAATACCAGTCACGCGGCGTAGCAACTTCATCCGTTTTAAAAATCGAATATACCAAGTGATTTTGCAAAGCTTGTTTCGCTGGGGTTTTAACATTAGTCACGCTCGATACAGACACTTTGGCCTTGCTTGTTCGTGGTTTTTTAGCGATGGATGGGGTTTTTAATGTGGTCATCATTCAATTCTTTATGTGATTTTGCATTAATCAAATTGCAACATTGATTTAATGTTGCAATTTTACCCTAGCAAAAAGCAAGCCTACGAGATGATTAGATTTATTTTTTAAGTAAAAAGAAAAAAGCCCTCATGGAAAAAACCAGAGGGCTTTAATAAATCTTAGAAAATTAGTGAACTAAGAGACTATTCATGCGTTTTACAAAACTTGCCGGATCATTAAGCTGCCCACCTTCAGCGAGTAATGCCTGGTCAAAGAGGACGTGAGCTAGATCATTAAACCTTGCTTCATCTTTTTCCGACTTTAGTCGCTCAACTAGAACGTGGCTTGGATTAATTTCTAAAGTTGGTTTGCTTTCAGGCGTTTTCTGCCCTGCTGCTTTAAGCATGCGCTCCAGGTTTCCCGACAGATCATGCTCACCCGCTACCAAGCATGCGGGGGAGTCAGTCAATCGATGCGTGACGCGCACCTCTTTCACTTGATCTCCCAATGTTGCTTTGACTCTTTCAATCAAATCTTTAGCCGCATCCTCAACTTGTTTCTTGGCTTCTTTTTCAGATTCATCTTCTAACTTACCTAAGTCCAAGTCACCTTTTGCGATGGATTGCAGTTTCTTTCCATCAAACTCAGTTAAGCCACCCAACATCCACTCATCCACACGATCTGAAAGCAATAAAACTTCGATCCCTTTCTTACGGAAGATTTCTAAATGCGGGCTATGCTGCGCTGCAGCAAAACTATCTGCTGTGATGTAATAAATCGCTTCTTGGCCTTCCTTCATGCGACCAATGTAATCCTTAAAGCCAACCACTTGGGCTTCACTATCTAAGTTGGTTGAGGCAAAACGGAGCAATCCTGCAATTTTCTCTTTGTTCGTAAAATCCTCACCAGGACCTTCTTTAAGCACTCTGCCGAATTCATCCCAAAATGCTTGATACTGGTCTTGCTTATTCTCAGCCAAGTCTTCAAGCAAGCCTAAGACTTTTTTGACGGAAGCCGCCTTAATCGCATCAATATCTTTAGAATGTTGCAAGATTTCACGAGAGACATTAAGTGGCAGATCCGCTGAATCAATCACGCCGCGAACAAAACGTAAATACTGTGGCATCAGCTTTTCAGCATCTTCCAAAATAAAAACTCGCTTCACATAAAGCTTAATGCCATGGCTACGTTCGCGCTCATATAAATCGAATGGGGCTTTGCTTGGTACATAAAGCAAAGAAATATATTCCTGATTACCTTCTACGCGATTATGACTCCATGTGAGTGGATTCTCGAAGTCATGTGAAACATGCTTATAAAACTCTTGATACTCTTCTTCGGTAATCTCATTTTTAGCACGAGCCCATAACGCAGAGGCTTTATTAACTGTTTCATCTTCATCCGTTGGCACTTGCTCGCCATCTTTCCATTCCGACGCCTTCATCACAATCGGCAAAGTGATATGATCTGAGTATTTGCGAATGATGGATTTAAGTTTCCAGTCATTAAGGAACTCATCCTCGCCTTCACGTAAGTGCAAAACGATATCAGTACCTCGTGTTTTTTTGTCTGAGGCCTCTAGTGTAAAGTCACCCTCGCCAGTTGATTCCCACTTCACCGCTTCAGTTTCACCCGCACGAAGCGTGGTTAAGGTTACTTTATTAGCAATAATAAAAGCGGAGTAAAAACCTACACCAAACTGACCAATCAAGTTGGCATCTTTTGCTTGATCCCCACTAAGCGAATTGAAGAATTCTTTAGTGCCAGACTTTGCGATAGTCCCTATATTTTCAATGACTTCAGCGCGGGTCATCCCAATACCATTGTCGCTAATCGTTAATGTACGTTCAGCTTTATTAAAAGCGATTCGAATCTTTAAATCACTATCCTCTCCATAGAGCGTGTTGTCTGAAAGAGCAGAAAACCTTAATTTATCTGAGGCATCTGATGCGTTAGAAATCAATTCACGCAAAACGATCTCTTTGTTGCTGTACAAAGAATGAATCATCAACTGAAGCAGTTGTTTGACTTCAGCCTGGAAACCTAATGTTTCTTTTTGGGATGACGAATTCGCCATATTAAAAGCTCCTAAATCAGTAATAAAAATGATAGGTTGTAGATGGGGATGTTGAGGCGTATTTCAAGAGTTTATTTTCATGTGTTAAATTGATATGCATCAATATCGCTAGATGACATAGGACTAACATGAAAACTCAGTATCAATTGAGGCGAATACAATGTTAAAAGTTTTATTTCATACCCTACCAGGTCAACTCTCCGTACTTTGCATTGCATTGATTTTTTTGATTATGGGCTACCTTTGGACGTACTTCTTCAAAAAGAGCCATGAAAAATCTGAAAGTTAGCTCTTAACGATCTGATTAAGAAGAATTGATGCGGCAGCCATACCAAATGGGGCCGTCACGCAGACAGATGATCCATACCCAGCGCAATTCAAACCGGTGATGGATGTTTCAGCCTCACAACTTGATAGGCTGTCAGCATTAGGTTGCACTACTTGCTCATCCGAATATACAGCCGCAACTCCAAACTTTTTTGCCACTTTCTGATGACTGGTTGGGGCTTTAGGAAACCCATGATCTCGTCGCAATTGATTGCGCACTTTGGCTAAAAGTCTATCACCCGCCACCTGAGATAAATCGGCATGTCTTATCTTAGTAGGGTCTAAACGACCACCGGCCCCGCCAACGGTCACAAGTGGAATATTATTTTGCTTACAATAAGCAATGATCGCCACTTTGGCCTTCGCATCATCAACCGCATCAAGCACTGCATCAAAACTCTGATTTAAAAAATCAGCCACATTTTCCGGACTCACAAAGTCCTCCACCTCATGCACAACACATGCTGGATTAATAGCCTTGATCCGATTTGCCATTGCGGTTACTTTCGCCATTCCAAATGAGCCATCTAGCGCATGTAACTGACGATTCACATTAGACTCAGCAATATTATCTAAATCAATCAATGTCATATTACCAACAGCACTTCGCGCCAAAGCTTCTGCGGCCCACGAACCAACCCCACCAATGCCAATGACGCAAACATGCGCTGCTTTCAGATTGTCTAAGCCTTGCTGTCCGTATAAACGACGAACGCCGCTAAAGCGGCGCTCAAAATCAGGGAGATCAATATCAACCATATTTAAATCTTATTTTTCTAAGACCACAAACGCAGTCGCAAATGCTTTCTCATCAGAAATAGAGAGATGGGCAAACTGAATACTTTTAATTTCCAGACATGCCTGCAACTCCGGGGCCAAATCAAACACTGGCTTACCTAAATCATCATGCCCAATCCCAATGTTTTCAAAGGTAGCTGGTTTACGAATACCAGTACCAAGCGCTTTAGCAAAAGCTTCTTTGGCAGCAAAACGCTTAGCTAAAAAACGTGCTTTTGTATTACTTAGATGAAATTCCTGCATCTCACGCTCACTTAGCACGCGCAGCGCAAAATGATCTCCAAAACGATCCAACGAATCTTGTATACGAGCTACCTCAACGAGGTCGGTACCAATGCCATAAATCATTTATTGAGACGCCGCCGCTAGCATGAGGGCCTTCATTTCGCGCACGGCATATTCCCATCCAACAAACAATGCATGCGCCACAATTGCATGTCCAATATTAAGTTCCTCGATGCCAGGAATTGCAGCAATTTGATCAACGTTATGAATATTGAGGCCATGCCCCGCATTCACGACCAAACCCAAGCCTATCGCGTGGGCAGTCGCTTCCTTAATGCGCATCAACTCTTTAACTTGTTCGGCGCCTTTGCTATCAGCAAATTTACCTGTATGTATCTCAATCACTGGAGCACCGACTGTTTTGGCAGCGTTAATTTGGGCGAGGTCCGGCGCAATGAACAATGAAACGCGAATACCCGCCTCTGAGAGTGTTTTACATACCGAAGTCATGCGCGCTAAATTACCAGCAACCTCTAGACCACCTTCTGTTGTGCGCTCCTCACGGCGTTCGGGAACCAGACAGACGTCCTGCGGCTTTACTTTAAGGGCAATTGCCACCATCTCATCTGTGACGGCCATTTCAAAATTCATTTTAGTTTGTATCAAAGGACGAAGAGCGAATACATCTTCATCTTGAATGTGGCGTCTATCTTCTCGCAAATGGATTGTGATGCTATCTGCACCCGCCTCTTCAGCACGTAATGCAGCCTGCACTACGCTAGGATAGGGCGTACCCCTTGCTTGACGTAAGGTTGCCACGTGATCAATATTCACGCCCAACTTAATGCTTACCGGCTTTATCATAAGTCTTGCAAATCCATCAAAAGTTGTCTCGTATGTAAGGGTTTATCCCCCAAATAATGCGCGACCAACAACCGCATCAAATGCTTACTTTGCTGCTGAGTCTGAACATCAGAATAATCATCGTTGGCCATATCAAGCAAGGTTTTACCTAATAATTGTACGCCATTTTCTTGATAGTCATGCCTGACTGAAACTGGCCCCATTTCTGGCACATAATAATATTGCGCCTCAGAAAGCACCATTTCATTTTTTATATTATGCGTTAATGGCACGGCATACCCTAGAGACTGCAATAAGCGCAATTCAAATCGGCGTAATATATTTGCTGAGTCACTCGGCGCATGCGAGAGCGAAATGAGTGTTTGCGCATATTCATCAAACAAAGCCTCATGAGAATCTTCACGAGGTAACAAACGTAATAATAATTCGTTGAGATAAAAGCCACACATCAGCGCCTCACCCTGCAACATCAGCAACCCTGCATACCATTCTAAAGAATGTAAGGTTTTCAGCTCTAGCTTTCCTGACCATGCCCCTAATAGGGGCTGAAAGGACTGTAGCATGCCTCGCATAGCAGAGCGAGGACGTCTCGCCCCCTTAGCTACAGCAGAGATACGACCAAACTCTCGCGTGAATAATTCAACGACGAGACTAGTTTCTTTAAAAGGATAAGTATGCAGAACAAAAACGGGCTGATTATCCTGACGAGCGTTGCTACTAACAGCCATGGGCGAATAAGCCTAGTAACCTAAACTTTTAAGCGCACGTTCATCATCTGCCCAGCCGCCTTTAACTTTAACCCAGGTTTCTAGCCAAACTTTTCCGCCAAACAACTTCTCCATGTCTTGTCTGGCTTGGGTTGAGATTTGTTTAAGTTTATCGCCGCCCTTGCCGATCAACATTGGCTTCTGACTTTCTTTGTCCACAATAAATGCCGCATGGATACGACGCAAATTGCCTTCCATTTCAAATTTTTCAATTTCCACAGTAATGCCGTATGGCACTTCCTCTCCGAGGAAACGAAATGCTTTTTCACGAAGCAATTCGGCAGCCAAGAATCGCTCATTCTTGTCGGTAATCTCATCTTCACCATAAATAGCAGCCTGCTCTGGCAAATGCTCTCTCACCGCACTTAACAACTCATCTAAATATAGACTCTTTTTAGCACTCACTGGCACAATTGCTGCAAATGGGAATAGCAAATCAAAATCTTGGATAAGTGGAAGTAAATTACCCTTATCCCCCATCAAATCGGCTTTATTGACAACGAGCAACACCGGCTTATCTTTTGGCAATAAATTCAACACAATCTTGTCTGCATCACCAAGATGCATCGGCTCAATCACAAACAAGACGACGTCCACTTCATTAAGCACTTGCGTGACCGTTTTATTAAGTGTTTTATTTAATGCATTGATATGCTTTTGTTGAAAACCCGGTGTATCAACAAATAAGAACTGGGTATCTTCTGTGGTATGAATACCAAGTAAGCGATGGCGTGTGGTCTGCGCCTTACGAGAAGTAATGCTCAGCTTCATCCCCATGATGTGATTAAGTAGCGTTGATTTACCAACATTAGGACGGCCGACGATGGCAACAGTGCCACAACGAAATAGGGGCTTTTGAGTCATATTTAAACTTTCAAACGTTAGGCTGTGATTTGTTCATAGGCAAGCCTAGCGGCTTCTTGTTCAGCAGCGCGGCGACTTGTACCTTCACCCTGGGTGGTGATATTGAATTTAGCAACTTTGCATTCGACACGGAAAGTTTGGCAATGCGCCTCCCCTTCAATAGCCAAAACTTCATAGCCGGGAACGTCAATTTTTTTAGATTGTAGATATTCTTGTAATAAAGATTTTGGATCTTTACCAATAGACTTAGGGTCAATTTGATCAATCAAGGGCGTGAATAATTTAATGACCACTGCCTGCGCAGCATCAAACCCTGAGTCCAGGAACACTGCACCAATAATGGCTTCTAAAGCATCCGCCAGCACTGAAGGGCGTCTCCATCCACCACTTTTTAACTCCCCCTCCCCTAAACGCAAAGCTTCGCCGATATTAAGCGTAACAGCTAACTCACCTAGGGTTGGTTCCTTCACCAAATGCGCACGAAGACGACTTAGGTCTCCTTCATCCAATTTAGGAAAGGCCAGATATAACTGGCTAGCGATGATGAAGTTGAGCACGCCATCACCTAGAAACTCCAAACGCTCATTGTTAACACTACCAAAGCTTCTGTGAGTCAACGCTTGGGTCAATAACGCTTGATTTTCAAAATCATAGCCAATTAAGCGTTGCAATCCATAGTTAGTATTGTTGGTCATCATGAGATTCCAAATTAATGAATGCTCGTTCCAATACGTTTAAATTGGTCAAAGTTCCACCAGATAAAGAAGGCCTTACCCACTAAATTTTGCTCGGGAACAAAACCCCAATAGCGACTATCTCGACTGTTGTCACGATTATCGCCCATCGCAAAATACTGACCTTCTGGAACCTCAAAAGCACCTTCACGACTCATACTATTTTCTTCAATTAACAAATCATGATTTACATCACCCAATTGTTCTTTAAAGCGTTTCGCATGCACTTGATTGAGCCCAGCACTCTCATAGGTGTAATCATCAATATAGCTCATATCTAGCTTCTGGCCATTAATGTAAAGCTGCTTATCTTGATACAAGATCTTATCACCAGGCAAGCCCACGACGCGTTTGATATAGTCAATTGATGGGTCTGGTGGATAGTGAAACACAAACACATCCCCACGTTTAGGATGATTCACCTCAATAAACGTTTGATTTAATATTGGCACACGCAAACCATAGGTAAATTTATTCACTAAAATAAAATCACCTGCGAGCAATGTCGGCATCATAGAACCTGAAGGGATCTTGAACGGTTCAGCGATAAAAGAACGAATGAAAAATACGATCAAGATGACCGGGAAAAAACTTTTTGAATACTCAACCAACATTGGGTCTGGAGCATTAGGGGCCCGATTCTTTCGTAATACAAATTTATCTAGCATCCAGATAAATCCTGTTACCAATAAAATCACTACCATGAATAATGCGAACATCATGCGATTTACCCTTTAATCCTATTTGTCTTCAACACGCAAAATTGCCAAGAAAGCCTCTTGTGGAATTTCCACATTACCCACTTGTTTCATCCGTTTTTTACCCTCTTTTTGTTTCTCAAGCAATTTCTTCTTACGGGTAATGTCGCCGCCATAACATTTAGCTAACACGTTCTTACGCATCGCCTTAACTGTTTCCCGGGCAATGATATTGGCACCAATGGATGCCTGAATCGCCACATCAAACATTTGACGAGGGATTAATTCGCGCATTTTTGCAGCCACTTCCCGTCCGCGATAAACAGCGTTTAACCGATGTACGATCAATGAAAGCGCATCGACACGATCGCCATTCACCATAATGTCCAGCTTCACTAAGTCTGCAGCTCGGAATTCTAAAAACTCATAATCCATAGAGGCATAACCGCGGGAAACTGATTTGAGCTTATCAAAGAAATCAAGCACCACTTCATTTAGCGGCATTTCATAACTTAGCATCACTTGCCTGCCCATATACTGCATGTTTTTTTGCACGCCACGCTTGCCGGTACATAAAGTCATGACTGGCCCAACATAATCCTGCGGCATCAGCAAATTAATATTAATCATTGGCTCGCGAATTTCTTCGATCCGAGATGGTTCAGGCAAGCGAGAAGGATTTTCAATTTGAACGACTTCACCTGACTTTAGCAACAACTCGTAAACAACCGTAGGAGCTGTTGTAATGAGATCCATATCATATTCGCGCTCAAGTCGCTCTTGCACAATCTCCATATGCAATAAGCCTAAAAAGCCACATCGGAATCCGAAACCCAAAGCGGTTGAGTTTTCCGGCTCAAACTGTAATGAAGCATCATTCAAACGTAGCTTTTCTAAAGCGCTTCGTAAGGCCTCAAATTGGTTTGATTCGACTGGATATAATCCAGCAAAAACCTGCGGTTTTACTTCTTTGAAACCAGGAAGCGCTTCAGAGGCTGGCTTATCAGCTAAGGTGACTGTATCACCTACTTTTGCACTCGTTAGCTCTTTAATGCCAGCAATGATAAAACCCACTTCACCTGCAGAAAGTGATGACTTCTGGAATGACTTAGGGGTGAACACGCCAACCTCTTCACACAGATGGACAGCCCCTGTTGCCATTAAGCGGATTTTATCTTTAGGCTTCAACACCCCATCCACAACACGAACCAGCATCACGACACCAACATAATTATCGAACCAAGAGTCGATAATTAAGGCCTTGAGCGGCTTAGCAACGTCTCCTTTGGGCGGCGGCACTCTTTCTACAACGGCTTCAAGAACATCCCGCACACCCTCACCTGTTTTAGCTGAGCATCGAACGGCATTTTGCGCCTCTACGCCAATGACATCTTCAATTTCCTGAATGACACGATCAGGATCTGCAGAAGGTAAATCAATTTTGTTGAGAACAGACGTCACTTCAACACCGAGGTCTAATGCGGTATAGCAATTCGCGACACTTTGGGCTTCAACGCCTTGACTTGCATCCACGACTAGTAAAGCCCCCTCACATGCAGATAAGGAGCGGCTAACTTCATATGAAAAGTCCACGTGACCTGGTGTATCAATCAAGTTGAGTTGATAAACTTGGCCATCTAAAGCGGTATATTTTAGAGCTGCTGTTTGCGCTTTAATGGTAATACCACGCTCGCGCTCCAAATCCATAGAATCTAAAACTTGCGATTCCATCTCACGATCTGATAGCCCGCCGCATAACTGAATAATACGGTCTGCTAGGGTCGATTTACCGTGGTCGATGTGGGCGATAATGGAAAAATTACGAATATTGTTCATAGATTCAGTGCAAAAGTTATACCAACAACAAGGGCGCCTAAGCGCCCTTGCAACGTTCTACTATTGTTTGATTTTACAGCAATTAAGCCATCAGTACCATTAGATGCTTGATCCAAATTACTTAGCATCACTCACTTTAACCGGGACATATAATGTACTATCGCCGCGTTGAACAAGCACTGCAACCGTTTTACCATTAGGGATGGCTGCAAGCACCTTATTAAAACGTTCTATCGTCGGCACTTCGTTGTTATTAACCCCCAAGACCACGTCCCCTCGGCGGATGCCTGCAAGCGCAGCGCTCCCTTGAGATTCAGTTACTAACAAGCCTGTTTTACCATTTAAATTCTTTTTCTGCTGGGGCGTTAATTCGCGCAAGACTAATCCGATCCGGTTAATCTCCGACTTAGCAGTTCCTTTATTTTGTGAAATCACTTCGTCTTTGTCAGATGGGGCTTCTCCAACAGTAATAGAGAGTGTTTTTACAGCCCCTTTTCGGAAAACCTCAACACTCACTACCTTCCCTGGTTTCACTGACCCAACAGCACGGGGTAGGTCAGATGAAGTATTAATGGTCTTGCCATCTAATTTCAAGATGACATCTCCAGCTTGCACGTCACCTTTGTCAGCAGGGCCATTCTTCTCAACACCAGCTACAAGCGCGCCATTACTATTCTTCATGCCAAACGAGTCGGCTAATTCTTTAGTCATTTCCTGAATCGAAACACCCAGCCAACCTCGTGAAATCTTTCCACCCGCTTTAAGTTGGTTGGAAATGTCGACTGCCACATCAATCGGAATAGCGAATGACAAGCCCATTGAACCGCCACTTCTACTGTATATCTGGGAGTTAATGCCGACCACCTCTCCTTTTAAATTAAAAAGTGGCCCGCCTGAATTTCCTGGATTAATGGCGACGTCAGTTTGAATAAAAGGCACAAAATTCTCTTGAGGCAGTGCACGCCCCTTGGCGCTGACGATGCCGGCTGTCATTGTGTTTTCAAGGCCAAATGGTGACCCAATGGCTGCAACCCATTCTCCAACTTTCAATTGATTGGGATCCCCAATAGAGACCTTAGGCAACCCAGCCGCATCAATCTTGAGAAGAGCAATATCTGTTCGGCGATCCGCTCCAATGATTTTGGCTTTGAATTCACGTCTATCGGATAGCTTAACAATCACTTCATCAGCTTCATTGACGACATGTGCGTTAGTTAAAATATAACCATCCCCACTAATAATAAAACCTGAGCCTAATGACTGAGACTTATAATCCTGGGGGGGCATTTGCCCCCTTGGCATTCCAGGCATAGGCAACCCAAATCGACGAAATAATTCATTAAACTGGTCATCATCTTGCATCCCTCCAAAAGGGTTGCCATTGCCCTGCACGACCTGCGTGACGCTAATATTGACTACCGAAGGCCCTTGCTTTTCTGCAAGCTCCGTAAAGTCTGGCAATTCTTTTGCAAAAGCTGTGCCAGCCAGTGCAAGCAAAAATGTAGAAATCGTGACTAATTTTTTGATCATGTTTTCACCTTTGTTTACATTGAAAGTTAAGATTTTGAAATGATGATTCAGCCAGTCGCAAAATGACTGGCCGATATCGCGGGTTTATAGAAGTCGTTTGATTGTGTCCTTTTAACCACAAATACCCAACAAACAAACCTAATAAAGCCCCAACAGCAACATTTCTGTCTTGATGCAAGGCGTCAGAAAAGATTGTGCTTCCCAAAATTGCACCAAGAATAAGCAATCCTAAAGGAATGCCGTAGACCGCAAATGAACTCCACAAAAGGGCGCCCTCTTCGATCCCAATAACAACGACTTCATCCACTTTAGCGTTGACAGTGTTTTTAGCCTCAAAGATATTCGGCCGATGGCCAAATAATTTGCCCCAAATAGATATACCACAACCTCTTGATTGGCCACATAAGCCACAAGGTTTGTTGCGTATAATTTCTAAGCTAGCAGCATCTTCATTAATGCTAATAACAACCGCGTTTTCTTCAATCATTTTGAATTTTAAAACTAGAAAAATAGTGTGTCATTGTGAATGACTTTGAATTTTATTGCTGTAAATTTATTACCTATTTCTTGTCCTTAAAGTTTACTGTATTTGCAAACTGCATAACAGCATTTTCAGGCACCTCTCCCACCACCATGATTTGATGATTATCCGCTACTAATCCATAAAAGTGAGTAGCACCAACAACCGCATGCCCAACTTTAGGACGAACACCTTTAACAATCGGCTCAATAAACACTGAAATGGAGGCCAAGCCGTCTGAAAATATCATTTGAGTCATCAGTCCAGATTTTCCCTGCAAAGGCTGTTTGACCTGATCTACTTTGCGATACCCAGTTGGCAGTTGAGCAACATCCCAATCCATATCCGAGTCAGTCGCTTTTGCTGGGCCATCTTGGTCCATCTCATAGGATTTGCTTGGATCAAACTTGGGCTTAAACCAATCCATACTTTGGTCATCCATCAATGTAAGCTGACTGAACGCTATTTGTTCCAATCCATCGCCATGGTCACTTACTGTCATTGTTTTGAGCAACAAGCCATATTCTTTATCCAACCAGAATTTATAGCCATATCGCATTTGATCTCGCGGGGATAAATTTATGACAAAAGCATCACGTCCCCCAATTCGTTCTGTCCCAGAATTTTTTGCTTGGTAACTTGATTTTAGCGCGGAGATATTACTTGGCAATAATGCAGGAAACATATTTTGTCCGCGCTTTTTTTCGATCATAATCTTTTCATTTTTCGGACTATAAATCGCGACATCAGACCCTTGACTCAATACTTCGCGTGGCTGACCATCTAAAACAACCATGCGGGCATATTCCCCTTGCCCGTAGTTCATATGCGTCAATTGAACAGATTTTGAAGCATTGCCAGACTGGTAAACAAACACCCCTTTATAGCTCAGTTCACGAGCGGCTTGCGAAGCCTTCTGTAACATTAACCAAGGATCATCTTGGCCAGCAAAAGCATTACTGGCAAAGAGGGTAATAATGCAAAACAGTCCTCTGATTAATAACATTCTATTAAGCATTATTTGTCTTGAATAAATGATGCTGATTGAATGAAATAAGCGGTGTTACTTGGAGACATAGACTGATGGGCCAACAAATATTCTGAAGGAACATTTTGTGCAATCTCGATAGGCGCATTTTTAGCCTCTTGTGTTTGCTGATGCATAATGACCAGACTCACAAAAAATATAGCCGCCACGGAAGCGGCCATTGACCAAAGATTGGTTGTATTTCTGAGTAAGCGGGCTTTGGGTGCTATCACAACAGGCTGTTTAGCAATTTCTTGCATGACGCGCGAAGTCATCCCTGGAGTAAGTACATTACTGCCACGCATCACATCACCGATGAGATGATAGGCATCCCAGCTTTTAGCTGCTTCTCCATTGGTTTTCAATGCCGTCATCAAATACTCAGCATCTTCAAGCGCTAAGTCACCATCCATTAAGGCTGAAATTTTTTCTTTCAATTTAATTCTCCTACTTTAATCATATTTTCGATTACCATCTTTTATCGTCTGGCGTATCGAGCAAAGGTCTAAGCTTTAAAGCAATCGTTTCGCGAGCTCGAAAAATTCGTGACCGAACGGTACCGATCGGGCAAGCCATCAGGGTTGCAATCTCTTCGTAACTCAAACCCTCAATTTCACGCAAAGTAATTGCCGTGCGAAGCTCATCAGGAAGTGACATGACCGTTTCGTTTACCGTCTTGGCAATTTCCTTAGTCATTAATTCTGTTTCAGGCGTTTCAGCAGTGCGAAGCTCGTCAGCATCTTCGAAATTTTCTGCATCCTCAATTTCAATGTCGTGACTGACTTGAGGTCGACGACCTAATGAAACTAAATAATTTTTTGCTGTATTAATTCCAATTCGATAGAGCCAAGTATAAAAAGCGCTATCACCCCTAAAATTTGGCAAAGCCCGGTAAGCTTTAATAAATGATTCTTGAACAACGTCCTCAACTTCAGCTTGATCACGAATCATTCTAGACAATAAACGAGCAAGCTTTCTTTGATATTTCTCAACTAACATGCCAAAAGCTTTTTGGTCTCCTCGCTGAGCACGTTCAACCAAGGCTTGATCAATTTCACGGTTGCCCGTTACTTGAACTTCCTCAGTGTTTGTCTTTGACGTGCCGCTCATATTATTGATGCTCTCCGATTGCCGAATAGTTATATTTGTTTCAGTATAACTCGCTGAACTTGTATCAACGAAACCAAGTCGTGAGATTTCCACAAAATTTTTTATTTTCATCAGGTTTAGCCTCCCTAGCTTTTTAATATGTAGCCATGACAAACAGACAACGCTAAACTGACCAAAGTTCAATGTAATGGATCTATATGCAGCATTTTGATGTGTTAATTATTGGAAGTGGATTAGCTGGATTAACTGTTGCACTTAAAGTCGCTTCAGAAAAAAAAGTATGCTTAGTCAGCAAACGTAAAATTAACGACAATTCAAGTAGTTGGGCCCAAGGTGGAATCGCTGCAGTCCTTACTAATGATGATTCAATTGAAGCACATATCCAAGATACGCTTATTGCTGGCGCAGGACTTTGTGATCAAGAAGTGACTAGACAAGTCGCTAGTCACGCCCGTGAAACGGTGGAATGGCTCATTGCGCAAGGCGTTCCTTTTACGCGAGAAGACGACGGCAGTGGCTACCACCTCACCCGCGAGGGAGGCCATAGTCATCGTCGCATTATTCATGCAGCGGATGCCACTGGAAAAGCCGTCCAAAAAACATTAGCAGAGCAAGTTTTAAGCAATCCAAACATCACTGTTCTGGAAAATCATATTGCGGTTGATTTAATCACCTCTAGAAAAGTAGGTATTGGCTCACCAGAGGACAATGCTGAATGCTTGGGGGCTTATGTGCTCGACAACAAAAGCGGCAAGGTCATAACCATTGGCGCGCAAAACACTGTTTTGGCCACTGGTGGCGCAGGGAAAGTTTATCTTTACACGACGAATCCAGATGTCAGCACCGGTGACGGCGTAGCCATGGCCTGGCGTGCTGGCTGCCGAGTAGCTAATATGGAATTTGTTCAATTCCATCCGACCTGCCTATTTCATCCAAAAGCAAAATCTTTTTTAATTACTGAAGCGGTCCGTGGTGAAGGTGGTATTTTGAAGCTACCTAATGGGTCAAGCTTCATGCATCATTATGATGAGCGAGGCGAACTTGCGCCACGAGATGTTGTAGCAAGAGCCATTGACTTTGAAATGAAAAAACGTGGCTTAGATTGTGTATTTCTAGACATCTCACATAAACCAGCTGATTTCATCATTTCACATTTTCCAACGATTTACCGCCGCTGTATGGAACTTGGGATTGATATCACTAAAGAACCTATTCCGGTTGTACCAGCAGCCCACTATAACTGCGGTGGAATTATGACCGACCATACAGGCCGCACCGATCTAGCTAGTTTATATGCCATTGGTGAAACGGCTTGCACAGGACTACATGGTGCAAACCGCCTTGCTAGCAATTCTCTTCTAGAGTGCATGGTGTTTGGCCAAGCCGCAGCAAACAGCATCTTAAGTGAACCGATAAAACCAACTATCGCATTACCTTATTGGGATGAAAGTCGTGTCACTGATGCTGATGAGGAAGTGATTATTACGCATAACTGGAACGAACTAAGACGGTTTATGTGGAACTACGTGGGGATCGTCCGAACAAACAAACGTCTTACACGTGCAATGCATCGCATCAACCTGCTTCATGACGAGGTCAACGAGTTCTATAGCAATTTCCGAGTAAGCAACAATCTCATAGAATTACGTAACTTATTACAAGTGGCCGAACTCATTGTGCGCAGCGCCATGGAACGTCATGAAAGTCGAGGATTACACTATAGTAAAGATTACCAATCGATGCTGGATATTGCCGTACCGACGGTATTAGAACCTTTTAATTATTTTAGCTTGCTAGATAAAGACCACAAGCATCGATAGCTATCTAGCTAGGTGTTAATTTTACCTTGCATGCAATGCATATAGGTTTCTGAATTTGGTGGCTGCCCATTTCGCTGAGCTTGCCAAATACTTTCAGCTAAACAATCCATCAAATCATGCTGCGCATCAGCTTCATTCCCATGCTTCATTTTTAAGGCTTGGTAAATTTCAGCAATGCCAATTGGCTGATTAATCGCCACCTGTTCTAACACTGACAAATGTAAACTCATGTGAAGAAATGGGTTGGTTTCACCCATTTCAGGAAAGTACGCTTGCTCCATATAACGTTCTGGAGCATCTAACACAAGATGATATTCAGGATGCATTTGTATGACCTGCAAGGCAATGGCTTCCAAGTCTGTTAATGCTTGCTGTTTTTTGTATTTTGCCCAAGCATCAAAAAAGAACTGACGCACTTGGTCACGACTAGGGTTAAACAATGCCATAAAAATTAAGCTGCCTTCGCCTTATATTCACATAAATCTCGAATCACGCATTCACCACATTTAGGTTGCCTGGCAATACAAGTATATCGACCATGCAAAATTAATAGATGATGCGCGTCCTGAATGAACTCTTTGGGTACCGATTTCATCAGCTTCAACTCCACCATTAACGGGGTTTTACCTGGCGCTAAACCGGTCCGGTTTCCTATACGAAAAATATGGGTATCGACAGCAATAGTAGGCTGCCCAAAAGCTGTATTTAGAATAACATTCGCCGTCTTACGACCGACGCCTGGAAGCGACTCTAGTGCCTCCCGACTATCTGGGACCACGCTATCATAGTGCTCGATCAAAATTTGGCAGGTTGCAATAATGTTTTTTGCTTTGCTATGATAAAGGCCGATGGTTTTGATATAGCGTTCCAGCCCTTCCACCCCTAAAGCAAAAATAGCGCTTGGCGTGTTTGCAACAGGATAAAGCCTTGCGGTCGCAATGTTCACGCCTTTGTCTGTCGCTTGCGCAGACAAGATCACCGCAATCAGTAATTCAAATACACTATTATGATTAAGTTCCGTTTTAGGTTCTGGAATGACAATAGCTAATCGACGGAAGATCTCATAGCGCTTTTCAGCATTCATTTAAATAATGGGGATTTAATGGGTTGCAAGTTGCGATGAAACTGGCACTGCAACCTCTCTTGCAGCTTTACGTTGAGCCAGCCAATTACGTGTCGCGATTAATGAGGCTAAGCCAATAAAAGCGCCTGGCGGCAAGATAGCAAGCAAGAAACCATGATAATCAGGAATGACCGTCAAGATCATTG
>CAIVUE010000185.1 GCA_903909015.1 uncultured Methylophilaceae bacterium | reverse complement strand
TCATCCAGCCCCACTTGTTTAGCATCAATTGCCACCACTATGCATTGTGAACCATATCGGCTAGATGCATCCGCAACCAACTGAGGGTTCATAACCGCTGAAGTATTAATACTTACTTTATCTGCACCAGCATTGAGTAAGCGCCGAACATCTTCAACCTCACGTACACCCCCACCAACTGTTAATGGAATAAATACCTGTGAAGCCACCTCTTCAATGATATGAAGAATTAAACCACGATTATCAGAACTTGCAGTAATGTCTAAAAAAGTTAGCTCGTCTGCACCTTGTTCATCGTAACGACGAGCAATTTCAACCGGATCACCTGCATCACGAAGTTCTAGGAAATTAACGCCTTTTACAACACGACCATCAGTCACATCAAGACATGGAATAATGCGTTTAGCTAACATTAGCCGTTTAACTCATTTGCAAGCGCCTGAGCGGCTTCAAAGTTCAGAGTGCCTTCGTAAATTGCACGGCCTGTAATAGCGCCAATAATACCCTCACTCTCAACAGCACATAGTTTACGAACATCATCTAAGTCAGTAATTCCTCCACTTGCAATCACTGGTATAGTTAAAGCTTGTGCTAGCGCCAATGTGGCCTCAATGTTCACGCCACTTAACATACCGTCACGACCAATGTCTGTATATACAATCGACTCAACTCCATAGTCCTCAAACTTTTTAGCCAAATCAATCACATCATGGCCTGTCAACTTAGACCAGCCGTCAACAGCAACTTTACCGTCTTTAGCATCCAAGCCCACCATAATCTGACCTGGGAAAGCATAACAAGCCTCGTGCAAGAAACCTGGATTTTTAACAGCAGCGGTTCCAATAATCACATAATCAATCCCATTGTCGAGATATCGCTCAATAGTTTCTAAATCACGAATGCCACCACCTAATTGAATTGGAATCTCACCACGACACTCTTGAACAATTGCCTTAATAGCGCCTGCATTAACTGGCTTTCCAGCAAAAGCACCATTTAGATCTACAAGATGCAAACGTTTACCACCTTGATTTACCCAATGTCGCGCCATTGCACCAGGATCTTCTGAAAATACAGTTGCATCTTCCATCAACCCTTGTTTCAAACGAACACAATGACCATCTTTTAAATCAATAGCAGGAATAATTAACATAATATAAAGGACGTTTTATAAATTAAATTGATAAATGAATTAACACTTGCCATCCCACTGAACAAAGTTGGATAACAACTGTAATCCAGCGTGCTGACTTTTTTCCGGATGAAACTGAACTGCAAAAATATTTTGATATGCAATCGCGCCAGTAAAGGCAAGAGGGTACTCTGTAACGCCAGCGACCAAACTCGAATCGTATGGGTTCACATAATAACTATGCACATAATAGAAACGCTCACCATCTGGAATGTCTTTCCAGATTGGGTGTGCTTGTTTTTGGTAAACCTGATTCCACCCCATATGAGGCACTTTTAGCTTAATTCCCTCAACGTCATGCATTTCTTCTGGTACAAAACGTTTAACATTACCCAACAAGATTCCAAGCCCATTTGCATCGCCCTCTTCTGAGTGTTCAAACAATAGCTGTAAGCCAATACATATACCGAGAAAAGGTTTTGTTGCTGCAGATTTTATAATGGCATCCCGAAGCCCACGAGACTCAAGTTCTCGCATACAGTCTGGCATCGCACCCTGTCCAGGAAATACAACCCGCTCAGCATCAAGGATATCCTTAGGGCGGCTGGTCACCACAACTTTCTTATTTGGTGCAACATGCTCCAAGGCTTTTGAAACTGAGCGTAAATTGCCCATTCCATAATCTACAACTGCTATATCAATCATGATGCTTATCTGAAAATTTTGCCCTTAAAGCATCAAACCCAAACATCGGGATAATCATAGCTCGGACTAATAAAAACTCAGACTTATAAGGCCCCCTTGGTAGAAGGCATAATGCCTGCCATGCGAGTATCTAATTCGGCGGCCATTCGCAAAGCCCGGCCGAATGCCTTAAAGATTGTTTCAGCTTGATGATGGGCATTGTCACCACGCAAATTATCAATATGCAAGCTTACTAAGGCATGATTTACAAAGCCTTGGAAAAATTCATGAATCAAATCCACATCAAAATCACCAATGCGTGCACGCTTGAATTCGACACCAAACTCCAAGCCTGGACGACCCGACAAGTCAAGCACCACGCGTGACAACGCCTCATCTAAAGGCACATATGAATGTCCATAGCGACGTAAACCTTTTTTGTCGCCAACAGCTTTTGCAAAAGCTTGGCCCAATGTAATGCCAATATCTTCCACTGTATGATGCGCATCAATGTATAAATCACCTTTTGCTTCTATCGCAATATCCATCATGCCGTGTCTAGCAATCTGGTCTATCATGTGATCAAGAAAAGCTAGCCCAGTCAACAGATGCGAGGCCCCGTTTCCATCGAGATTAATCGAAGCAACAATTTGGGTTTCTAATGTATTACGGCTAACTTCAGCTTTACGCATGAGATTATGATTTCTTTCTTAAATTACAAACAAAAACCGCCGCAAAACTTAATACTTTGTTTTGCGGCGGTCTATTATGGTCTTTTAGTACCTTTTATCTAGCCAACTTAATTAGCTAAACAAGCCTTTCAACCAGCCAAACAAACCACCTGATTTGCCACCATGAGCAATAGCAGTGATTTCTGCAGCAGAAGCAGCAGGATCAGCAGCACCGTAGATAGCAGCGCCAGCAACGATGATTGTTGCACCAGCATCACGTACTTGTGCAGTTGTAGCAGCTTTTACACCACCAGCAACAGAGATTTCTAGACCTAATTTCAAACCAGCAACCATTGCCAAGTCAACGAATGGTGTTTGGCCAGCAGCTTGTTGGTCAAGACCAGTGTGAACGCCAATGATGTGCGCGCCTAATTTAGCAACTTCTTTAGTACGTGCTTCTTTGTCAGCAACGTTGATCAAGTCAACTTGAGCTTTTTTACCGTACTTGTTAGCAACATCAATCACACCTTTGATAGTGCCGATGTCAGCGCAACCCAAAACTGTACAGATATCTGCACCAGCTTTGTAGAATGGCTCAGCTTCGTAGAAGCCAGCGTCCATTGTTTTCAAGTCAACTAAGATCTTGTTGTTTGGGAATTTAGCACGAAGAGTTTCAAGCAATTTGATACCGTTGTGCTTAATGCATGGTGTACCAATTTCAAGAATATCAACGTGTGGAGCAACTGTAGCTGCTAAAGCAACTGTTGCGTCGAAATCTAATGAATCTAAAGCCATTTGTGTTTGTGCCATGTTACATTTCTCCAATTAATTACAGGTTTTACTACTTATTTTTAGTGTTTGTTAGGCATTAAACCACCACACTGAACACTAACTTACTTAAAAATCGTTCGATATCTTATAGTGCAAACAATCATGATGTCAACGCTATAAATCATATTGCTAACCGTTACAAGTAACGATTAGCAATTAATTGAAAAATATTAAAGTTTTTCTGAAAGCATTACTTCTAGTTTGTTTTGATCTACCACGAAGCCACGAATGCCTTCAGCAAGTTTTTCAGTTGCCATTGGGTCTTCATTTAAGGCAAAACGGAACTCTTCTTCAGTTAATTTTGCTGGAGCCGTTTTAGTTGCACCAGTATCTTTCAATACTTGAACCAAAGTACCTTCTGTAGCGGCTAAATCTTGCAACAAGTTTGGTGAAACTGTTAAACGATCACAGCCAGCCAATGCAATCAACTCACCGGTGTTACGAAATGAAGCACCCATTACAACAGTTTTGTAATTGTGTTCTTTGTAGTATTGATAGATAGCACGCACTGAAACAACACCTGGGTCGGTTTCTTGTGTGTATTCTGTACCTGGGTTCTTAGCTTTGTACCAGTCCAAGATACGACCAACGAATGGTGAAATCAAGAACACGCCAGCTTCAGCACAAGCACGCGCTTGACCGAAACCAAATAGCAATGTGAGGTTACATTGAATGCCTTCTTTTTCAAGAATCTCGCCTGCTTTAATACCTTCCCATGTTGAAGCTAGTTTAATCAACACGCGGTCTTTAGAAACACCAGAGTCTTGATACAACTTAATCAACTTACGACCTTTAGCAATCATCTTCTCAACATTGAAAGATAAGCGCGCATCAACTTCAGTTGAAATGCGACCTGGTACAACCTTAGTAATTTCGGTACCAATCAACACAGCTAATTTATCAGCTGCATTATCAATTTGTTCAGCTTTAGAACCGCCTTGAGCTTTTGCATAGGCAATAGCCTCTTCAATCAAAGGTGCATATTGTGGCAATTGGCTGGCTTTTAATACCAATGATGGGTTTGTTGTAGCATCGATAGGTTTAACGGCTTTAATCGCCTCAACATCACCTGTATCTGCCACAATAGTGGTCATGCTTTTCAATTGATCTAATAAATTAGCCATAACGCTCTCCGAATAATTACTTAAATAAAATAACGAACCAACAATAATTTGATCGAAGATTATAAACGAAAAAGCAATGAAATCACAGGCGAAAAAGTCAACTTATTGTGAAGTTATTGTTTCAGCGCTTCAACAACTGCCTTGCGATCAAAATGTGGTGCGAGGAGCTGTATGAACTCATAAGCAAACTTGCGAAGGTATGCATCACGCCTAATGCCAACATAAGTAATACTATCTGGAAACAGATGACGCGCATCCAAAGCAACCAAGCTAGTATCCCTTTCATGATCGTAAGCCATGCTTGCCAACAAACCCACGCCCAAACCAAGCGTGACATAAGTTTTAATGACGTCAGCATCAATCGCTGTCAGTACCACGTTAGGCACCAACCCCTCTTTTTCAAAAACGCTACTCACCAAAGAACCGCCAGTGAATGCAAAATCATAGGTAATCAATGGATATTGCGTTAGCTTTTTTAAAGTCAGGGGTACATCAGTTATTAATGGATGACCAGGGGGAACAACGACACAGCGATTCCATTGGTAGGCAGGTAAGCATAAAATCTTTTCATAGTGACTAATAGCTTCTGTTGCAATGCCTATATCAGCCTCGCCACTTTCAACTTGCTCCGCCACTTGCGTGGGATTGCCTTGATGGATATTAAGTTTTACTTGCGGATATTTTTCCATGAAAGCTTTAACGGCAGCTGGCAATCGATAACGCGCCTGTGTATGGGTGGTTGCTATGGTGAGCATCCCAACATCTTCATGACTAAACTCTTCGCCAACGCGTTTAATGTTATCCATGTCTCGCATCACCCGCTCGGCAAGGTCTACAATATTTTGTCCGGGCTCAGTGACTCCAGTGAGACGTTTGCCATGCCGCTGAAAAATCTGTAAATTAAGCTCTTGCTCTAGCAATTGAATTTGCTTGCTGACACCCGGCTGTGATGTATGCAACGTATCCGCGGCCAAAGAAATATTGAGTCCTTGCTTAACAACCTCGCTCACATACTTTAACTGGTGAAGCTTCATGTTTAGCCCATCCTTTATAATTAATAAGTATATATTAAGAACAAATGGTTATAAAAACAACATATTTAATAAATTATAATGTTTGGTTAAATCAATCAGATAAACATCAATCGTAATAGGGACTCCCATGGATTTTGGTTTTATTATTGCAGGCTTTCTTGTAGGTTTCTTAGTAGGCCTAACAGGTGTAGGTGGCGGATCACTGATGACCCCCATTCTTCTCTTGTTCTTTCATATCAAACCAGCATTTGCTGTTGGCACAGACTTGCTTTACGCGTCCATCACCAAATCTGTGGGGATTTTCGCGCACGGCAAATTGGGTAATATCGACTGGCGCATAGTCAAACTGTTAGCTGCAGGCAGCGTGCCTGCGTCAATAGCTACGATCCTATTTTTGCGCACCATTAATGTCGAATCAAATGAAGCCATCTCAACCATTAAATTCAGTCTTGGGGTCGCACTGATCGTGACATCTGCCGCTGTGCTTTTAAGAACAAAACTGATGAAACTTTTGGCAACAGAAACATTAATTCCTGCCCCTTATGTTGCTTCAAGCACTGTCGTACTTGGAATTGTGCTTGGAGGATTAGTGACGCTGACATCCGTTGGCGCAGGTGCACTTGGTGTCACAGCGCTCATTGTGCTCTATCCAAAGAAAAAAATTACCACCATTATTGGGAGTGATATTGCGCATGCGGTTCCATTGACATTAGTCGCTGGATTGGGTCACGCGAGCTTAGGAACAGTGGATTACAGCTTGCTTGGCACGCTTCTTATCGGGTCAATTCCAGGAATCTACATTGGCAGCCATTTGAGCGCTAAAGTCGCAGAACATTGGATACGTATCGCACTATCAGCAATCTTGATCTATGTTGGCTTAAAGTTAGTGATGCATTAATCATCACACAAAGTCGATAAGTGCAGCATTGACAGCACTTTTGAATTAAAATAACGCCTCTTTAAAAAGCACTCAAATATGTACAAATACGACGCAATTGATCAACAAATCGTAAACGAACGTGTCGCACAATATCGCGACCAAACAAAGCGCTATCTCGCAGGCGAGCTTAGTGAAGATGAGTTCCGTCCACTTCGTTTACAAAATGGCCTATATATCCAACGCCAAGCCCCTATGCTCCGCGTTGCAGTGCCCTACGGCATGCTTTCATCAAAACAATTACGAAAACTTGGTGACATCGCTAAAAAATATGACAAAGGCTATGGTCATTTCAGCACACGTCAAAACCTTCAACTTAACTGGCCAAAACTAGAAGATGTTCCAGAAATTTTGGCTGAGTTAGCCACAGTTGAAATGCATGCCATCCAAACATCTGGCAATTGCATCCGTAATATCACTACTGACCAATTTGCAGGCGTAGCCCCTGATGAGGTCATTGATCCGCGCGCGATGGCAGAGGTTATGCGTCAATGGAGCACATTCCATCCTGAGTTCGCCTTATTGCCACGTAAATTCAAAATCGCAGTTTCAGGCACAGCGCAAGACCGTGCCATTGTCCAAGCGCATGATATCGGCATGGAATTCTACAAAGATGACCAGAACCAAACAGCCATCAAAGTCTGGGTTGGCGGTGGTTTAGGTCGCACACCAATTTTAGGTACGGTAATTCGCGAACATCTAGAGTGGCAACATGCCCTCACTTATTGTGAAGCAATTATCCGCGTATACAACCTGCATGGTCGACGTGATAACGCATACAAAGCGCGCATTAAGATTCTAGTTAAAGCATTAGGTATTGAGGAATTCAAAAAACAAGTTGAAGCCGAATGGTTGCACCTAAAAGATAATCCGAACACGATTACAGAAGCAGAGTTAGCTCGCGTTGCCAAACACTTCGAAGCAATGCCTTACGATAACTTGCCAGCACACGATGCAAGCTTCGACAGCACAATCGCAACGAACCCAGCTTTTGCAGCATGGGTGAAGCGATGCGTTCATTCACACAAACAATCTGGATATCGCGCAGTCACCCTTTCATTAAAACCTCACGGCCATGCGCCAGGGGATGCAACATCTGAACAAATGCAAACTGTTGCTGAATTATCAGATGCCTATAGTTTTGGTGAATTACGTGTATCGCATGAACAAAACTTAATCCTGGCTGACGTTAAGTTAAGCGACTTATTCCCGCTTTGGGAAAAAGCGCGCGTCGCTGGCTTAGCAACGCCGAACATTGGCTTATTAACAGACATTATTTGCTGCCCAGGCGGCGATTTTTGTTCATTGGCTAATGCTAAAAGCATCCCTATTGCCGAAGCCATTCAAATACAATTCGACAATCTCGATTACTTACATGACATTGGTGATCTAGAACTCAACATCTCAGGATGCATGAATGCTTGTGGTCACCATCATATCGGGCATATTGGCATATTGGGTGTGGATAAAGATGGCTCGGAATGGTACCAAGTTACTATCGGCGGGAAACAAGGCAATGATGCAAGCATAGGCTCTGTGATTGGACCATCATTCTCAGCAGAAGAAATGCCAGGCGTCGTTCAACGATTGATTGAAGTTTATATCCAAGAGCGCACCGCGGAAGAACGCTTTATTGATACTGTTCGCCGTATTGGTGTACCGCCATTCAAAGCACATGTGTATGCTGCTACTGCTTCAAAAGCGCAGGAGTCAACTAATGTCTAATTTAATCAAAGACAATGCGATCGTTTCTGATGAATGGGCTCGCGTTACACCACCAAGTCTAGGTGAAGAAACCGTTCGCAAGCAGGCAGGTAAAGTGGTGTTATTCAAGCTCACCGGTGAAGAAACGTTTACAGCAGAGCAAATTGCTGCAACGCAAATTCCATCAAGCGGCAAAGTGTTGGTGCCGTTTACGGTTTGGCTAGCAAATAAAAAAAATCTATCAGAACGCATGAGCCAAGGGGAAGTCGGCTTATTGATTGCAACTCATGAAGCAATTGAAAACCTTATTTCTGAAATAGAAGACATCAATGCCTTCCCGATAGTTGCGGTTTATGTAGAACGCTTTGCAGATGGTCGTATTTTCACTATTGGCAATTTACTCCGCACACGCTACGGCTTTAAAAATGAGCTACGTGCCGTTGGGGATGTGTTGCGCGACCAATTATTCTTCCTTAAACGCTCTGGCTTCAACAGTTACTTAATTCGCGCTGACCGTTCTGCTGAAGAAGCATTGTCCAGCCTAAAAGATTTCAGTGAGCCATATCAGGGTGCTGTTGATAACACCCAACCAGCATGGCGCAGAGTGAGTCGTTAATGTTTGGTGATGCATCCATGATCCGTTCAGCTGCAAAAAATCCTGCGACCACCCCTGTGCTAACAGAAATATTGAAGCAAGCAGTTATAAAAAAACGTGAGCAAGTGCTGGATTTACTTAAAGATGCTGCAGAAAAATTTCCATCGATCACCTTTGCCAACAGCTTTGGTGCTGAGGACATGGTGCTTACTGACATCATCATGCGAGAAAAACTCAGTATTGAAATTTTCTCATTAGACACAGGACGCCTTCCAGCCGAGACCTACACATTAATGGCGGAAGTCGAACGTACTTACGACTCCAAGCTTAAAGTGTATTTTCCTCAGCACGAAGTGGTTGAGAACTATGTTCAAACCAAGGGCATCAATGCGTTCTATGAAAGCATCGATTTACGCAAGGCGTGCTGCCATATGCGTAAAGTCGAGCCGCTTAAACGGGCTCTGAATGGCAAACAAGCCTGGATCACAGGCATGCGAGCAGAGCAGGCTTCAACACGTGCTAATTTACCTGTTCAGGAGTTTGACGAGGGCAATCAATTAGAAAAGTTTAATCCCTTAAGCGACTGGACTGAACAAGAAGTATGGGCGTATATCAGCCTCCACGAAGTCCCTTATAACAAACTGCATGATGCCTTCTACCCTAGCATAGGCTGTGCACCATGTACCCGCTCAGTAGCAATGGGTGAAGATGTTCGCGCTGGCAGATGGTGGTGGGAAGACCCAACCAATAAAGAATGTGGCCTTCACGTTAAGAAGTAATCTTATTTGATATTAATTAGTTGAAATTTATGACAACAGCAAACAAAAAAACACTTAGCCATCTCGATTGGCTAGAAGCGGAAGCGATTCACATTTTGCGTGAAGTTGCAGGCCAATGCTCAAATCCTGTGCTGCTATTTTCAGGCGGAAAAGACTCTCTATGTATCTTACGCCTTGCAGAAAAAGCATTCCGCCCAGGACGCTTCCCTTTCCCACTGATGCATATTGATACTGGTCATAACTATAAAGAAGTGATTGAGTTTCGCGACCAACGCGCTAATGAACTCGGCGAACGCTTGATTGTTCGGTCAGTTGAAGACTCAATGAAACGTGGGACAGTAGTACTTAAATCAGACGATGAATCACGCAATAAACACCAGTCAGTGACTTTACTTGAAGCCATTGAAGAATTTGGCTTTGATTGCTGTATCGGTGGTGCTCGTCGCGACGAAGAAAAAGCGCGCGCTAAAGAACGTATCATGAGTTTCCGTGATGAGTTTGGCCAATGGGATCCGAAAAACCAACGTCCTGAGTTGTGGAATCTTTATAACGCACGTTCTCACAAAGGTGAAAACATTCGCGCATTCCCAATTTCAAACTGGACTGAAATGGACGTTTGGCAATATATCGAACGTGAAAATCTAGGTCTACCTAGCATTTACTTTGCACATCAACGTGACGTGGTGATGCGTGCTGGTTCTATTGTGCCCGTCAATGTCCCGCTTGCTTCTGGTGAAGTTATTAATCAACCTAAAGCTGGTGAAGAAATTATCAACATGCAAGTTCGCTTCCGCACTGTAGGCGATATTACTTGTACAGCCCCAGTCATTAGTGACGCAGATACGATTACTAAAATTGTGCTCGAAACTGCAACAACCACTATTACAGAACGAGGTGCAACAAGGCTTGATGACCAAACATCAGATGCATCCATGGAACAACGTAAGAAAGAAGGCTACTTCTAATGAGTAATGCACAACACAACGATAGCCTCCTCCGCTTCATGACATGTGGTAGCGTAGATGATGGAAAAAGTACGCTAATTGGTCGGTTATTATTTGACACTAAAAGTATCTTGGCTGACACGCTGACACAAATGGACCGCACCTCTAAAAAACGCGGTCTTGAAACAGTTGACCTTTCCTTGCTCACAGACGGATTGCAAGCTGAACGTGAACAAGGCATTACCATTGACGTGGCATACCGCTACTTCAGCACTGGCACACGCAAATACATTATTGCTGATGCGCCAGGTCATGAACAATACACACGCAACATGGTGACTGCAGCATCCACCGCCAATCTTGCAATTATTTTAATTGATGCACGTAAAGGCGTACTGACGCAAACTCGACGTCATTCGTTCTTAGCGCACTTGGTTGGCATACCACATATCGTGGTTGCCATTAACAAAATGGATTTAGTAGACTTTGACCAAGCTACCTTTGAAAAAATTAAATCAGACTACCTAAATTTTGCAGAGCAAATAGGCTTGCAACGTGCTGGGCGCGATATACAAGTGGTCCCACTATCTGCCTTAACTGGCGACATGCTAGTTGATCGAGGCGATGCCATGAATTGGTATGAAGGCCCTACCATGTTAGAGCTTTTAGAATCAGCACCAGCCGCCCATTCAGAACAAAATGAGGCATTTCGCTTCCCTGTGCAATTTGTTTGTCGCCCACACGCATCAGACAACCATGATCTCCATGATTTCCGCGGCTTTATGGGGCGAGTAGAATCTGGCGAAATTTCAGTGGGTGATGCGGTTACTGTTTTACCTAATGGCTATACTTCAAAAGTAAAAGCGATCCAATTAGGGGATGAAAAACTACAAAGCGCCATTACAGAGCAATCTGTAACACTATTGCTTGAAGACGAAATTGATACTTCACGTGGTGACATGATTGTAAAGTCGAGTGAAGCACCAGAAGCTGTCAAACAAATTTCAGGAATGGTCTGCTGGCTCTCTGAAACACCACTTTCAACAGCAAGAACTTACGTGATCAGACATACTACTCGTGAATCTAAAGCTAAAGTGAGTGATATTGAATACAAAGTCGATGTCAATTCATTAGAGAAGCTTCCGTCACAAGGCTTGGCCATGAACGATATTGCTAAGATTAATTTTAAATTGGCCCAACCGCTTATGGTCGACAGCTATAGCAAAAATCGTGCAACGGGTGCATTTATCGTGATAGATGAATCCACTAACAACACTGTTGGCGCAGGCATGATTATTTAATTTACATTAAACGAATTAGCCAAAAATACTTTAAAATACTGAAAATATAGAAATTTAGAAGGAAACTCAACATGACTTATGTCGTTACAGAAAATTGTATTCAATGTAAATACACAGACTGCGTAGATGTCTGCCCAGTAGATTGCTTTGTCGAAGGCCCAAACTTCCTTGCAATCAACCCTGACGAATGTATCGACTGCACGTTGTGTGTGGCTGAGTGCCCTGCAGAAGCTATTTTTGCTGAAGATGACGTACCAGCAGACCAACAAGAATACATCGCATTGAATGCGCGATTATCAGAAATCTGGCCAGTCATCTCTGGACGTAAAGAACCGCTTCCTGACGCTGATGCAATGAACGGCGCACCTGGTAAGCGTGCATTGCTGATTGAGTAGTTAGCACTAGAATGTAAAAAAGGAGACCAAGGTCTCCTTTTTTGTTTTCTACATCCGCAACCAAAGGTGGCTTCGCTTAATCACAATCCAACCAATGAGTGAGTAGCCAGCCATTGCCATCGCCAAACCTAAAGGGCTATCCCAGACCAGCGGTGCGATCAATCCTGCAGACACGCTAGATAGAAACATCTGCATAAATGCTTGACCAGACGCCGCTGTACCACGAATTTTTGGATGTCGATCTAAGGCCGCAATTGAGAGCACTGGCATCGCTAATGCCATGCCGACATTAAATATTGCGATCGGCAGTATCAGCCACAAGGTATTTGATAAGGTATAACAAGCGATCACGTTGCCAGCAACGGTCAATGACATCCATACATACGCCCACTGAACCACTTGTTGCCGCGTATAGATGCCTGCAGCGCGCTTAGCCAAGTAAGACCCGATCATCATGCCGCAAACCGTTGGAATGAACATATAGCCAAATTGCTGAGCACTTAGGCCAAGATGTTTTACAAGAAATACAGGACTGGCCACCACATACAAAAAGAAACCTGCAAAATTTGCACTGATAGAAAATACTAAACGGAAATATTCTGTATCAGAGAAAATAATTCGATAATCTTTAATCACCTGCTTCACTGAAAGTGGCAAACGTTTCGCAGGCGGCATTGTTTCTGGTAAGTATCTCGTCACCGCAAAAAACGCAAAGCCTGAATATAATGCTAAGAAAATAAAGATGGCTTGCCAATGGATACCGAGCAACAAACCACCAATGATAGGAGCAATCGCTGGAGCAATCCCAAATAACATCTGCACAGTGGCCATTACTCGCTGTGCCTGAGGCCCTTCGAACAAGTCCCGCACCATCGCTCTCGCCACAACATTACCAGCACCCCCAGAAATGCCTTGCAATGCCCTAAAGAACCATAACGTCTCCACATTTTGTGCAAAAGCACAGCCGAGCGATGCCAAGAGAAAAACACCCAAACCCAATTTAATGGTTGGAAGTCTCCCAATCGAATCTGATATAGCCCCATGCCATAGCGTCATAACTGCATAAGGAAGTAAGTAGAAGGTCAAGCTTTGTTGAAGCGCAACTGGCTGCGCAAGTAAGTCTGCTTCAAGCGCTGGAAAAGCTGGCAAATAAGTATCAATTGCAAATGGCGCCAAGGCAGCCAGGCTTGCTAGCAAAACAGATAGAAATAATGGTGATAATTTTTTCATTAAGATTTTCAATAAAAACGCGCCAATGAATTTTCAAGGGCGCGTTTATTTAACCACAAAATTGCAGGTGGTAGGCTATGGTAAGGCGTGGAATTCCTTCACTCTATCATCTAACTCCCCCGCAATAATTGCTTTTGAGTTTTTGTCATTACGGAAAATGATCGGCTGTGAGGCAATCACTGGATTACGTGAGTCCTCAATCGCTTTTGTAATCACATGATGATTGGGTGACAAGCTACATACTGGGTCAGCCCCTTCGGCGTCTCCCGTTAGCATAAATGCTTGGCAACGGCAGCCAGCCAAGTCCTTCTCTTTCTCAGCACAGCTTCGGCAGGGCTCTTTCATCCAACTATCACCACGATATTTGTTGAAAGCCGGTGAATCATTCCAAACCCAATCCAACCCCTTATCACGAACATTTGGAAATTCCATGTTCGGCAAAACACGTGCTGAATGACACGGCAATACATCACCATTCGCAGTCACGATCATGAAAACTTCGCCCCAGCCGTTCATACATTTTTTAGGCCGATCTGAGAAGTAATCAGGCACAACGAAGAAAATCTTCATCTTGCTACCCTGCTTCTCACGGAATTCATTGGTGATGCGTTCCGCCTCATCAATTTGTTCCTTAGTCGGCATCAACTGACTGCGGTTGACCAATGACCATCCATAATATTGCGTATTTGCGAGCTCAATATAATCCGCACCTAGCGCCTCTGCCATCTCTAGAATCTGACGCATGTGGCCGATGTTGTAACGATGAATTACAACATTGAGAACCATAGGATAACCATGATTTTTAATCATAGCCGCTACTTTTTTCTTTAGCTCGAACGTCTTAGTGTTAGTAATGAAATTATTAATTTCTTCTGTGATGTCATGCATTGACAGTTGAATATGGTCTAGACCACCATCCTTAAAAGCTTGAATACGTTTTTCAGTCAATCCAACACCAGAAGTAATTAAATTGCTGTAATAACCAAGCTTTTTGGCTTCAATGACAATCTCTTCAATGTCATCACGCAACAGAGGCTCACCACCCGAGATACCAAGCTGCAAAGCACCTAAACGACGTGCATCTCGAAGTGCTTGTATCCATTGCTCTGTCGTTAGCTCATTTTGGGTATGCTTATCGTAATCCGTTGGGTTATAACAAAATGCACAATGCAGAGGGCACCGGTAGGTGACTTCAGCTAAAAGCCATAGCGGCTGTGTGCGTGTCACACTGGAAGCTACGCCATTGTTTTGCGATTGAATTTCTTTCTGTACAACTGATTGGCCTAGTGATGCTTGCGTCATTTTGATGTCCCTAATCTGACTACTTTAATTAATTTGGCGTAACCAAGCTTTTTCTATCGCCAACTCCAGCATACCGATGATGTCATGCTCTAAATCCGGTGCATCAGAAAATTTAGCTTTTAATTCTGTAACAATATCCGCGACAGTGCGTTGACCATTAACAAGATTCAGCACCTCGCCTGCCCCGCCATTAAGTTTTACCATGCCTTCTGGAAATAAAATCACATAGCAGCTCTGCGCCTCTTCCCACTGAAACCGGTGGTGCAATGCGATCGCGTAAATATCTGTTTGATTAACACTCATGCTGGCATCCAATTAATACACAGGTTGTCGAAGGTATGGGCGACCCTCAGTAGTCACATCAGTACATGCAAGCATGATCGAATCTGCGATCACCCAGAGCACATTCAACTTAAACTGAAGGATATCTAAGGCGCGTTCTTGCATTTCACGACTCTTACCAAAGTATTCCAAACTGATCTCCAAGCCTTGTTCAACGTCACGTCGTGCTTCTGTCAGGCGTTTTTTAAAGTAGATTAGACCATCTTCTTTAATCCATGGATAAACAGTCGGCCAAGAGCTAATACGTTGCTGGTGAATGTGCGGCGCAAATAATTCAGTCAAGGATGAACATACAGACTCTTGCCATGGACGTTGACGTGCAAAGTTAACATAAGCATCCACTGCAAATCGCACACCAGGACTCACTAACTTAAGCGAGGTCACATCCTCACGACTCAACCCCACTGCACCGCCCAGTTGAACCCAGGCTTCAATACCGCCAACAGCATCCCCTTCGCCATCATGATCGGTAATACGATGTATCCAACCCTTGCGCACTTCTATGTCTGGGCAATTAGACATAATGGCCGCATCTTTTTGTGGAATCATAATTTGGTAGTAATAACGATTGGCTACCCAGCACTGCAATTGTTCTTTACTTAACTTTCCCTCATACATCAACACATGAATAGGATGATGAATATGATAACCCTGGCCTTTATTACGCAATTTATCTTCGAATTCTTCGCGTGTCCAAGGTAATTGCTGATTAGCTACTGCATTCATTTCTCTCTCCTAAAGAATAATATCCATGCCGTCATAGGCCACTTCAATGCCATGTCTTGTTAATTCGGCACGCTCGCTAGAATCTTCTCTTAAAATTGGATTCGTATTATTGATGTGAATCAGCACTTTTCTAGAAGCATCAAATTTATCTAAATCCTCGATCATGCCTCCTGGGCCAGATTGTGGATTATGTCCAATACTCCGTGCTGTCTTTGTCATCAACCCTAGATCCATCATCTCTGTATTTGTCCAGAAGGTGCCATCCACCATGATGCAATCGGCCTGATTCATTAGCACTGGCAAATGTGGCTCAATCTCTGCCAAACCAGGGGAATACCAGCATTTCTTACCTGAACTAATTTCTTCTATTAAAACGCCAATCGTGTCCCCAGGGTGCGGGTCATTACGATGGGGTGAATATGGTGGCGCAGCACTTTTCAATGCAACTGCAGTAAATCGCAAATTGCTTGCGCCTTTAATTTCGAATGAGCTTTTTCCATCAGTGGGCACTTGATGATGATTGATCCCACAATAATGCCCAAGAATATTAAGAAGTGGATTGCCACTGGTGAGATCCTGATAGACCATGTCAGTGCAGTAGATTTCACGCTTAACTTGCCCCTCACGCAACATTAATAAACCTGTTGTATGGTCGATTTGTGCATCAATCAGAACAATTCCAACAATTCCGCTATCGCGTATCGCACGACCTGGCTGTAAAGGTGCAAACTCCTGCACCTGTTGAAGTACATCTGGTGATGCATTAAACAGCACCCAATTGACGCCATCCCCGCTTACACATATTGATGATTGCGTACGTTTTGTTGCTTTGATAGTGCCTTTTCGCAGTCCATCGCAATTTTGACAATTACAATTCCACTGTGGAAAACCACCACCTGCACCTGCTCCTAATACATGAATATGCATACGAATCTCTTAAAATGTTTAGCTTAAATGTGAAACTGGGCTACTTGAGTAGCCCAGTTTCTGTAGTCTTAAAAACTACATGTACTGAATATCAATCTTAGCGATTGCAAACGTACATTGTTACTTCAAAACCGAAACGCATTTCTGTAGCAGCTGGTTTAGTCCACATAGTAAATCTCCTAATTATTAGTTTGAGAAAACACGTCATTGCTTGTTTACACTCACATTTAACGTGTTATGGATAATGCGCTAACACCCAGTCTATCAACAGTGTAAAAACACGGAAAGATCTCTAATGATTTTCATGACCGTTGGATCATGACAAGTGGGGTTAAAGCTTTAGTGGAGGCTGTTTTTTAGTATTATTTAACCAAAGAAACACTATGCCGTTTTAGCGATAGCAATTTTCAGGGCTGATAAGAACTTTGTGTTTTCTGAGAGCAATCCAATAGAGACACGAAGATAATCTGGCATTTCATAGTTTGCGATAGGTCTTACGATGATGCCTTGCGCCAATAGTCGTTGATTAACGCCTGCTGCATCAGGCACTTTAAAACTTACAAAGTTGGCATAAGATGGAATGTATTCAAGGCCTAATTCCTTGAGGCCTTGGGTGATCTGCAGCATACCTGCATTATTCAACGCTCGCGTACGCTCTACAAATTCATCGTCAGCAAGCGATGCCACCGCGGCAGCTTGTGCAATACTATTCACATTGAATGGCTGACGAACGCGGTTCATCAAATCTGCAATTGAGGCAGACGTCAATCCAAACCCCACGCGCAAACCAGCTAAACCATAAGCTTTTGAAAAAGTTCTGGAAATAATTAAATGATCAAATTGAGATAACCAACTAATGGATTCAGCTTTATCTTGCTCGCTCAGGTATTCATCGTAGGCTTCATCCAGTACCACCAATACGTGCTTTGGCACCTCAGCAATAAATGACTTCAGTTCCGCCTTAGCTAATAGAGTGCCAGTTGGATTATTGGGATTTGCCACAAAAATCATACGAGTTTTTGAGGTGACAGCCGCTAACATTGCATCTAAATCATGGCCAAAATTCTTAGCTTTAACTGTAATCCCTTTTGCCCCTACCGCTTGCGTCACGAGGCTATAAACTGCAAATGCATGCTGCGAATAAACCACTTCATCGTTGGGTGCAAGAAACGCACGTGCTGCCAATTCAAGAATATCATTCGAACCATTACCAAATACTAATTGCTCTGGCGCAACCTTAAACTTTTCCGAAACTGCTTGGCGAAGCTCAACGCTATTGCCATCTGGATATCGCGCAATATCATCGATGGCATCCATCATTGCCATATGGGCATTGGGGCTCACCCCTAATGGGTTTTCATTCGAAGCGAGTTTAACGATTTGGTTTGGATCCAAACCCATTTCCCTCGCTAAATCACTAATAGGCTTGCCTCCAACATAAGGAGCAATAGATCTAATATAAGATGGCGCTAATTTTGCTATTTCAGACACAGATAAACCTTAAATAACGGCTACTGGATAAGAGCCTAGAACCTTAACAAAAGATGCACGTTGCTCAATTTCAGCAAGCGCATTTTTTAAATTGATGTCCTGGTAGTGCCCTTCAACATCCACGAAGAAAACGTATTCCCATAAACCCATTTTTGCAGGTCGGGACTCTAACTTTGTCATGCTGACTTTATTTTTAGATAAAGGCTCAAGTACTGACACCATTGCACCCGGAACGTTCTTAGTCGCAATCACTAAAGAGGTCTTATCTTGACCAGATGGGGTTACGTCATGATCAGCCAGCACTAGAAATCGTGTTGTGTTCTTTGGGTCATCTTCAATATTATTACCCAAATCTGTGAGTTTAAAGAGTTCGGCAGCCCGTAAACTTGCGATTGCCGCAGCGCCTGGCTCAGAAGCAGCTAAACGTGAAGCTTCCGCATTGCTCGCTACCGCTTGCCTCTCGGCATTTGGCAAGAAGCGATTAAGCCACTCATGACATTGTCCTAATGATTGGGCATGGGAATAGACCTTACGCACGCTAGCCAGGTCTGCTTCTTTACTCAAAAGATTGTGATGAACAGGCAGTTCTATTTCACCGCAGATGTGCAGGCGTGTTTCCAACAATAAATCTAATGTTCTACCAATCGCACCCTCTGTGGAGTTCTCAACAGGTACAACACCATAATTGGCTTTCCCTGACTCCACCATCCGAAATACTTCATCGATTGAATTACATTGCATCGGTGAACTTAAGCCACCAAATTGCTTATTCGCAGCCTCTTCACTAAAAGTGCCTAATGGGCCTAAAAACGCCACTGTTAGGGCGCGCTCTAGCGCACGACAATTTGACATCACACTTCTAAAAATCGCTGTCACGGCTTCACCGGGAAGTGGTCCCGCATTTAAATCCACTAAACGCCTAAGCACCTGCGCTTCACGTTCTGGTCTGTAAATAGGTCCCTCACCCTTTAATTCACCAATTTGCCGGGCATGAGAAGCTCGCTCATTGACAAGCTTAAGCAATTGCTCATCAATCGCATCAATTTGATCTCTGTGTTGCTTTAGGATATCTGACATAGTTTTTCCTGATTAGCAGGATATTTAAGCGTTTGCCTGTGCAAATGACTTCATGAAGGCAATTAATGCCTGCACACCCTCAATCGGCATTGCGTTGTAAATTGAAGCTCGCATTCCACCAACTAATTTATGTCCCTTCAGTTGTAACAAGCCATTTTGTTGCGCTTGCTTTAAGAATGCTTCATCTAGCGACGCATCTTTCAATGTGAAAGGAATGTTCATTCTTGATCGATTTTCCACTGCAATCGGAGAATGATAAAAATCTGATGCATCCAAATAATCGTATAGTAGCGTGGCTTTTTCGATATTGGTTTTTTCCATCGCTGCCAAACCACCTTTGGATTTCAGCCATTTAAAAACCAAGCCTGCAATGTATATGCCGTAGGTTGCAGGCGTGTTATACATCGAATCATTATCAGCATGCACTTTGTAGTCAAACATGGTTGGGGTACCAACCATCGTTTCACCAATCAGATCCTCACGTACGATCACAATTGTGAGACCCGCTGGGCCAATATTCTTTTGAGCGCCTGCATAAATGATACCGTACTTACTAACATCCACAGGGCGAGACAGAATATGGGATGACATATCGCAAACGAGAGGCACATCGCCTGTCATTGGCGTCCAAAACATTTCGACGCCCCCAATTGTTTCATTAGAGGTGAAGTGAAAGTAGGCTGCATCTTTGTTAATCTTTAAGGCAGCTTGGTTCGGAGCATAGGTGTAATTTTTATCTTTGCTTGAACCAGCAATATTAACCTGACAATACCTTGACGCTTCATCTATGGCCTTTTTTGACCAAATGCCAGTATCTAGGTAATCAGCTGATTTTTTGCCGCGCAATAAATTCATCGGCACCATCGAAAATTGGCTATGCGCCCCGCCCTGCAAAAAAAGTACTTTGTAATTCTGCGGAATCGCGAGTAATTCGCGCAAGTCCGCTTCAGCTTCGGCGGCAATACTCATGAATTCTTTACCGCGATGGCTCATTTCCATCACAGACATTCCTGAACCATGCCAATCCATCATTTCATCTCTAGCTTGCGCCAAAACTTCTTTAGGCAATACGGCCGGTCCAGCAGAAAAATTAAAGATTTGGGTCATGAATCACTTTCAGATTATCGTTATCCGCTGTCGCCTATTCTTCGTCGTCAGACTCAACAACTTTTTCTAGGCCAGATAATTTCTCACCTTCGCCTAGATTAATCAGCGTAACCCCTTGTGTTGCGCGACCTAACTCACGAATCTCTTTCACGCGCGTACGAATCAAAACGCCACCTGTCGTGATTAACATAATTTCATCTTCATCGTTAACCAAACGTGCTGCAACAACCAAACCGTTTCGTTCACTAATTGCGATCGCCTTTACGCCTTGCGTTCCACGGCCAGAATGACGGAAATCCGCTAGCACTGTTCGCTTACCAAAGCCATTTTCAGTCGCAACCAATACAGTTTGTTGATCATTCTCAGCAACCAATAGTGACAAGACTAATTGATCTTTAGTGATCTTCATCCCACGCACACCACGGGTATTTCGACCCATTGGACGAACAGCTTCTTCATCAAACCATACAGCCTTACCACCATTAGAAACCAAGACAATATCTTGGGTACCATTGGTCACTTCAGCACCAATTAGGTAATCACCATCATCTAGGTTAATTGCAATAATTCCAGACTTACGCGGATTTGAGAATTCAACCAATGAGGTCTTCTTCACAGTACCCATCGCGGTTGCCATGAAAATATAGTGATTTTCATCAAATTCTTTCACTGGCAAGATGGCATTAATTTTTTCGCCTTCTTCCAATGGGAACAGGTTAACAATTGGTTTGCCACGACTAATACGACTACCTTGTGGAACCTCATAAACCTTCAACCAATAGACGCGACCTCTGCTAGAGAAGCACAAGATGTAATCATGCGTATTAGCTACGAACATCTTGTCAATAAAGTCATCTTCTTTAGTAGCTGTTGCCTGTTTACCACGTCCACCACGCTTCTGTGCACGGTATTCTTCAAGGGGTTGAGACTTGATATAACCTGTATGAGATAAGGTGACAACCACATCTTGTGGCGTAATCAAATCTTCCAAAGATAAATCTTGTGCGTTGTGCACAATTTCACTTCGACGCTTATCTCCAAATTGCTGACGGATAGCAGCAAGCTCATCAACAATCATTTGAGTGACGCGACTAGGAGTAGCCAATATATCGAGTAAGTCAGTGATAATATCCATCACTTCTTTATACTCATTGACGATCTTATCTTGTTCAAGACCTGTGAGGCGTTGCAAGCGCATTTGAAGAATTTCTTGCGCTTGTACATCAGACAACCTGTAGCCTTTAGGTGTCAAACCAAAATCAACAGACAAGCCATCAGGGCGTGAAGATTCCATTGCAGCCCGCTTAAGCATTTCTTCAACTACTGGGGAGCTCCAAGATTTAGCCATCAAATCTTTTTTCGCTTCCGGTGGTGTTGGCGCCGCCTTGATGATGGCAATCATCTCATCGACGTTAGCTAATGCTACAGCCAAACCTTCTAAAACGTGACCACGCTCACGTGCCTTACGAAGTTCAAATACCGTACGACGCGTGATGACTTCACGACGGTGACGCAAGAACGCTTCAATCATCTGCTTGAGATTTAGCAAGCGTGGCTGACCATCAAGCAAGGCCACCATATTCATACCGAAGGTATCTTGCAATTGTGTTTGCTTATAAAGATTATTCAGAATAACTTCTGGGACTTCGCCGCGCTTAAGTTCAATTACTACACGCATGCCAGACTTATCTGATTCATCTCTTAGATCAGATATACCTTCAATTTTCTTTTCGTTCACCAATTCGGCGATTTTTTCAACGAAGGTTTTCTTATTGACCTGATATGGAAGTTCATCAACGATCAAGGCTTGGCGACCCCCGCGCTCCAGGTCTTCAACATGGGTACGACCACGCATCACCACACGGCCACGACCAGTGCGGTAACCTTCCTTAACCCCAATCGTGCCGTAAATAATGCCGGCCGTTGGAAAATCTGGTGCAGGAATAAGCTCAATCAAATCATCAATTGTTAGATCAGGGTTCTGCAATAGCGCCAAGCAGCCATCAAGCACTTCATTTAAATTATGTGGTGGAATGTTTGTTGCCATACCAACCGCAATACCTGAGCTACCGTTAATAAGTAGATTAGGAATACGGGCTGGCATGATAAGCGGCTCATGTTCTGAACCATCATAGTTAGGTCCAAAATCAACCGTTTCCTTATCTAGGTCGGCTAATAACTCATGTGCAATACGCGCCATACGGATTTCGGTATAACGCATCGCAGCTGCATTATCACCATCCACGGAACCAAAGTTACCTTGACCATCAACCAACATGTAGCGAAGAGAAAAGTCTTGCGCCATCCGAACGATCGTATCGTACACGGCTGTATCGCCATGCGGATGGTATTTACCGATTACATCGCCGACGATACGGGCAGATTTTTTATAAGGACGATTCCAATCGTTACTGAGCTCATGCATGGCATACAACACACGTCTATGAACTGGTTTTAGACCATCACGCACGTCAGGTAGCGCACGACCCACGATCACACTCATGGCGTAATCAAGATACGAACGACGCATCTCATCTTCGAGGCTAATAGGAAGGGTTTCTTTTGCGAATTGATCCATATTGTTCTATTGGCTTTAAGCGTGGATTAAAAGGGTAATTTTAACATGATTAAAGCTGATAAATCACATGGCTAGCGATAAAGAAATCAGGAGAAACGTGCTATTTTTTGAGCTTAATTTTTTGCCTTTAAATCAAGTCATTAGCTAGCAAGGTGGCCACTGTCATATCTGCACTTGTGCCCGGATTAATCCCACGTTTCTTAAGATCAGCATCCCAAGCCATTAAGGTTGCTTGATATAACTTAGGATTGTCTTGCGTTGTAAAGTTCTGCAGATGCGTTTTTGCCTCCTGGCGCACAGTCGCAGCGACTGATTTACCATGCTTTCTGACAATATGCGTATCTTCAAACGCGACTAAAAAATTCAAATAGACCACCGTCGTCGCCCAAGCAGACCGATCCCAAATAGAAGAGTAGTGTTGATAACTAGCCACACCTATATTAAAAATGTCATCGAAATTATGACTGTATTGACGCGCGATTAAATCTCTATATTCCGCTGCCTGCATCGCCTGTAGCAAAGTAACGTTTGGGGGTTCGTGAACGTCCAAGGCATCAAGCTTACCGAGTCCGGCAGGGTTGGCTATCGCAATTGCTTTATAGGCTTCTATTGCGTCATCGACAGTCAGATTGCTCAATACTGCCTGCAAGCTATTCTGGCAAAATCCCTGTGATGAATAAGCCGCTTCCATCATTGGCGCAGCAAGCAGAACAATGCCTAAATTTGTATTGCAAGCAACCGCTTCTCTCGTCGCTTTAATAGCCCTAAAAATGCGGGTGCCGACAGTCACATCCGGTTCAGAAATAAACGGGGCAGAAACTTCTGCACTTTTAATAAAATCCTGCACTATCATCCCATGCCCATCAGCAAAAATATGGACATTGCCAGGCTTCAGTGCCGATAGTTCTGACATACAAGCATTGTGATATTTTTGAGCCATCAGCATCATGCCAGCATCCCCAAGCAATCATCCACCAAGGCTTGTGCAACATCTACTTCTAGCACACTTTGCAAACCCTTCCATGCCGGGATACTGTTAACTTCAAGCACAAATAATTTACCGTGACGGTCACGAATAATATCAACCCCACAATAATCAATATCAACAGCGCTGGCTGCAGCTTCCGCCAAGGCGGCCATTTCTCCTTCGTGAGGAACGGCTTCACATTGACCACCAAGTGCAACGTTATTTACCCAACTTGCCCCATAGCGAACCATCGCCCCAATGGCTTTTCCACGAATAACAAATACACGATGATCATGCCAAGTGCCCTCGCCACTATCAATATAACGTTGCAAGTAATACAAACCGTCCACATAGGCTTCCATGGGGACTGGCAAACGATCATCTATCTTGAGAAGGCGCACACCGTTCCCCTGTGAACCAAATAAAGGTTTAATCACTAACGGGCTGTCGTTTGAAATTTCTCGAGAAATAATGGCTTGTGCTTGATGCCGTGATTCACAGATCCAAGTATCAGGCGTTGGGATGCCTTTGTGATGGAGCATGAGACTTGTCATCGCTTTATCAACTGTGCGCTCGATTGCTCGTCCTGAGTTATAGACTTTAACTCCAAGCATTTCTAATCCATGTAATACATCTAAACGCGCTATGACCTGTTGCAAGGTTCCGCCAGGAACACCTCTTACAAAAACTAACTTGGGGAGCGCATTAAAACCAGGAATAACGACACCGGCCGAATCAACTGTGAGACTTAAAAAACAATCTTTAATTGAAACGAATATCGCTTCATAACCCCGAGTAGCAAAAGCTTCCTTCAAACGCTGGCCATGCCAACCAGGATCGTCAGTAAAGACGGGAACTCTTGTCATTAAGCTTTATAACCAAAGGATTGATCGATCAAAGCAGCGTCTAATTTACCGCCTGTAAATGTATTACCCGACTCTAATGCGGTAACCGTCACTGCAGCAGGACTAAACAACATTGGGTCGATTTTATAAAAATCCATATTGACGGATTTAAAGACTTCAGCAAAAGGACGGCCATAATCTCGAGATGAATTACTGGGTAGCGCTTTAGCCAATGCTGCGGCAGCGGCATCTGTACCTTTAACAAACAAATGCGCTTGACCTCCAAATAAAATTGCATCGTTAGTGCGCCCCATGCCTGTTAAAAAATCAGGCGCTGGTGGTGGAACTGGTGCGCTCGCGATCCCATCAACAACATGCGCTAACGGAAAGTGCAGCGTGTGAATTTTGTGCATCGCGACTTCCAATACCCGTGCCACGATCTGAACAGTACCTGCCAAGCTACGTGTTGGCGTCAGAATAAAAGTAAGGTTCTCAGCAGAAACTCCTGTATCACGGGATACTTTTTCAACCACCTCAAGCGGGGGTGCCTTGTCACTCTCTAAGACCAAGCATGCCGACTTTGATTGATCTTGATACCCAAGCTCTTTAAACAGATCCTCCCGGCCAGCAAGTGCCCGTCCTGGACCCGATCCTAAAGAGAAGAATTTCTCATGCGCCAAACTCCACCCAGCATACTGACTTCCTAAACAGGACAATATAGGATTATTGGAATGGACAGAAAGCATCCAAGGCCAATGAGCAAAAGTTGTTGAAGTTTGTAAGCTGACATGACCTAAGCCACCCATACAAATTTCAGCAATTAGTCGACCCACCTCCAAACCACCCAAGTGATTGATACCAGCATCGATAATAGTTGCACCATTTGAGGTTTTTTCTAAACCAATACGTAGCTCTTTAGCATTTTGGACCAAATACTCAACCAGTGGACTGGCCAATGCATTCACACTTGGCCAATTAGAGGTGTCCATGTGAACTTCTTGTACGTTTTCAGTCATTAAAACCCCTTCAATCTTTAATTATTAAATTAGTCGTTCAGCAAAGCGGAAAGTATGGTTACTCGAGACAATACTAATGCTTGAGAGGCATTTGCGTCATCAGATTCAGCCAAAATTGTACAAACGGGCTGATGCTGCGGAATTAAAGTGAGTGGCAAAGGAATATCCGCTACCCATTCTGGCCATGCTAGATTTTCCGGAATGACTAGATCATGTGAGGCATAAAAAACATTTCTTGCCTTTGACTTTGTAGGAATGACTGGAAAGCTGCTTAAGTCTCCGGCTACAGCCTGCAGATGCAACGCAAATAAATTACTTTCTTCTGTTTGGTACAAATCAAGCGTCGAACTTAATCTAGGATTGATCTCTAACACCCAATATTGGGAATCCTGACAAATTACATCCAAACTATTTAAGCCGCGCAAATTAAACGCGCGGGTAATTTTAAGGGCGGTCGCTTCCAAAGAATGTTTAATATCTGCTGACAAATTCGCATGCCCTACAATTCCACCATAGCGATATGGCTTACCTGTAATAGGCGCCACCCATTGTTGATTGAAACCAACTACTTTTAATTCCTCTCCATTTGCTGCAAAAAGCATGGAGATCGGACTACCTTCAATCGTCCTTTGATAATATTGTCCCTGAGGTAGACTTTGGTTAGCTGACGCAGCTTGAACATGCATTCCTCCCGAACCGCCCTCCTCCTTACGCAACCAACCGGTGGCATTTTCTAGCGGGGAAAAGCACACTTCAGGGTGTGGAATTAAGAGATCATCGAGCGTCTTAAAGAAACTTGGCGCATCTTTAAGTTTTCGAACCGTATCTGCACAATTACCGATCAAAGGTAAACTTTTAGAAATACGCGCTAACAAATCTGGCTGAGCTTCAAAGCCACTGCCATATGCAAAACCAACCATGTCCTGCATATCAATTTGTGCAAAAGCGGCCTCAAATTGCAAGGCATCAAAACCACTATTAGCATATTCAATTTTGTAAACCTGCTCAGCTGCTTGCATCGTATCTGTATCAGCGAATACGTCCATCGCCACCACCGAATAACCTGCCGCTACCGCAGCCTTCACAAAAGGACGGGAAGAAACTGCCGCAATAATTATTCGTTTATTCAGGACATGCCCTTTCGTTGGCTATAAACTTTTTCGTGCCATTTCAAAAGCTGATAAAAAGTCCAAATATTGCTTGTTCTCAGATTCCAGCATCGACTTTAGCAAGTTATGCTGTGTTTTGTATTTCACATTACCAATCGCTAAAGCGCCAATACCAAAAGCATTTGTTCCCGTAATCGCTACACCATCTGCAAACACGTCTACGCCTTCCGCACCGACTGGAGGAACGGCATTCACATCAGCCACAATTTTTAAATCCTTGGCTTGCGCCATTTGTGCCAAGCTCAACACTTGCACTCCAGCAGCAGCTGCACATAAAGCAATATCAGTATTCTTCAAGACGTTGATTTTAGAGTTATCGCTTGCCCCATTCACCGCTTTAATGTTGATGCCATATCGTGCATTGTAAGAATCAACTTTGACCTGGACATCACCAAGACTGCGATGAGAAATCATGTTTACCTCGGCGCCATATTTGGCGGCAATGACAGCGGTGCACCCCCCCACTGGCCCGGTGGCACCAAAAACGCTAACCCGTCGACCACTCAAATCACCACCAAAGTTTTTAATTAAATGCTGCTCTACCTTTGCCATCATCGCGGCGGCGGTAGTGAATGCGCCTGAAGGATCAGCGAATACTGACACTTCAAAAGGTGGGACCATGGCCTTCTTAGCGACGTTCAACATGTCCATAGCCACATCAATATCACGACCACCAATGAATACACTCTCTCGTTTAATGCCGCTTGGTCCGCGAGAGAAAATAGCATCTTGAACTAAGCCTGCAACTTCACTCATTTCGACAAGGGTGTAGGGCATAATTTTGTCAAAACCAGCATCAAAAGCCATATTCACATCAAATGGGCTGGCATTTTTTGCTGAGGTGATTAAATGCAGGATGGATACTTTTTCCATGGCTTACTCTTTCAATACTTAAAGATTCTTATTTCAATAAAATCTGACTTGCTTGGTTGTTAGCCTGGGTCAGTAAAAACTGTAAATTTTTCTCATGTCTAAAAGTATCATTGAGTTGTTTCAACAATGTTTCAGCTTCTGTTTGATTATCAAATACAGCAAATCCAGTGGGACCCCAAGAGCTTTGGCCAAAGCAATGCACGCCATTTTCTTGCAATTGTTTCAATACCGAAGCGACAAGTTTACTTGTATAACGTCCCCCACCTTGCGCTGGAGCAAAATAATCTCCTGTCACCGTTTGCAAGACTTGGATGGCATTACCAAACGCATGCAAATCATGCTCAGCAATAGCAGGTAGCGCTTGCATCAAAACTTGACGACACAATAGTGCCGCTGAAGATTCTGGAAATGTCGGTAAGTTTTGGAAAGCTGCTAACTCCTCATCGCCATGAACACCTAAATGCCCATTATCAAATATCAACAAAATAGGCCAATCTTCTGGAAATGTTGCGCTTGCAATCACTGGCGGAACTAAAGAATGAGAAGCGCGCCCGCCATCAACGATCAACCCCCCTGTTGCAAAGGTTCCCAAACCAATCCCTGAACGCGTTCCTCGTTTAGTGACTACTGCAATCTCATTCGCATTTAAATTACATCCATAAAGCGCATTTATTGCGGCTCCTATCGCAAGTGACAATTGAGTGCCGGAGCCTAGTCCTGAATGTTCTGGAATAACTTGATCTAATTGAATATGCACTGGGGCATGAAGGTTTAATGCGCCCGCCAACTGTTTTGCAATCTTAATGGCACGTTCTGCGCCTTCACCTTCAGCAGTTAATGATTTAGCTAGACTCACTTTTATTGAGGTCGCTGGGGACTTTAAGCTAACGCCAATACTGCCGAAACGCCGACCCAAACCACCATTCAAATCAAAAAAACCCATGTGCAAACGTGATGAAGTGGTAACAACCACGCTTTGTTGAGCAAGGCGGATCGAATCAACTAAATTAACATCCAATTTCGTCATTTAAATTAAATCCGAACCTTTTTCTGAATATATTATTGTAGCGTAGCCACTAGGTTTTTCCTATTTGCCAACGCATTTCCACAGCTTAGCCAAATGGAAAAAAACCTTTAGATTAATCTTGTTTG
>CAIVUE010000184.1 GCA_903909015.1 uncultured Methylophilaceae bacterium | reverse complement strand
GTTTAAACGCCGCCGCTACTGCCGTTTTTCAGCAGAGGGCATTAAAGAAGTAGATTACAAAGACGTAGATCTATTAAAAGATTTCGTTACAGAAAACGGTAAGATTATTCCTGCACGTATTACTGGTACAAAAGCAAAATACCAACGTCAGTTAACAGCAGCTGTGAAACGTGCTCGTTTCTTAGCTCTAATGCCATACACTGACAAGCACTAAGGAGAAGACCATGCAAATTATCTTATTAGAAAAAGTAGTGAACTTGGGTAACCTTGGTGATATCGTTAAAGTTAAAGATGGTTACGGTCGTAACTTCTTAATCCCTCAAGGTAAAGCAAAACGTGCAACAGAAGCTAACAAGGCTGAATTTGCTGAACGTCGTGCAATCCTAGAAAAGCAACAAGCAGACTTGTTAACAGCAGCTGCTAAACGTGGTGAAAAGTTAGCTGGTTACTTATTGCAAGTGACTCAAAAGGCTGGCGTTGATGGTCGTTTGTTTGGATCAGTTGGTAATGGCGACATCGCAGAAGCCTTAACAGCTGCTGGTTTTGAAGTTGTTAAATCTGAAGTGCGTTTGCCAAATGGCCCATTAAAGGCTGTTGGTGATCACGCTGTGAGTATCGCTCTTCATCATGATGTAGTTGTTGATATTACAGTATCAGTTTTAGGTGAAGCATAAGTAATTCATTAGCTTAATTAGCTGATAATAAAAAAAGGCTACTTCGGTAGCCTTTTTTGTTTTTGTCGACCACGATGACTAAATTGATTCAGTTATAATGATGCATGGCTGAAGACTCTCTAGAATCGTTAAAATTACCTCCTAACTCTGTAGAAGCTGAGCAGTCTGTGCTTGGCGGCTTGCTGCTTGAGAATGAGTCCCTAGATAAGATAGCGGACATCCTCAATCAGGCTGATTTTTATCGTCACGATCATCGTTTAATTTATACCCATATTGCAAAATTAATAGAGCAAAATCGTCCAGCAGACATCGTGACCGTTGCCGAGTCACTAGAAAATTCAGCTGAGCTTTCAAGTGTAGGAGGGATTGCATATCTAGGGGCGCTAGCTCAAAACACTCCAACAGCAGCAAATATTCGTCGCTATGCGGAAATTGTTCGAGAGCGCTCGATTATGCGTAAGTTGGTTGAGGTTGGTTCAGGGATTGCAGAAAGCGCTTACAATCCTCAAGGGCGTGACGCACAGCAATTACTAGATGAAGCTGAAGCTAAAATTTTCCAGATTGCTGAAAGTGGTAACAGGGGCTCTCAAGGCTTCGTTAACATTCAAACCTTGCTTCCGCAGGTTGCCGATCGTATTGATTTCCTTTATCAACGAGAGAATCAAGGTAGTGTGACTGGCATTCCAACAGGTTTCGATGACTTAGATGAACGCACTTCAGGCTTCCAACCAGGTGATTTGATTATTGTTGCTGGCCGTCCATCTATGGGTAAAACGGCTTTTTCACTCAACATTGCTGAGAATGTAGCCTTGGATACGAAAAAGCCTGTAGCGGTCTTCTCAATGGAAATGGGCGCTACACAACTCGCGACTCGTATGATTGGTTCAGTGGGTCGTCTTGATCAGCATCGCATGCGTAATGGTAATCTAGAGGATGAAGACTGGGTGCGCCTCACTACCGCACTTGGCAAGCTCAATGATGCCCCCATTTTTATTGATGAAGGAGCTGGCCTAAGTTCCTTTGATGTGCGCGCCCGCGCGCGGCGCTTGCATCGTCAAACTGGCGGTTTAGGATTGATTGTGGTCGACTATTTACAATTGATGGCAGGCACTTCAGGACGTGCTAGTGAAAATCGTGCGACAGAAATTTCAGAAATTTCGCGGTCACTTAAATCCCTAGCCAAAGAACTTAATGTTCCAGTTGTAGCACTATCTCAGCTAAATCGAAGTGTCGAGCAACGACCTGATAAACGTCCTGTCATGTCAGACTTGCGTGAGTCAGGTGCGATTGAGCAAGATGCCGATTTAATTCTGTTCATTTATCGTGATGAAGTCTATAACCCAGACTCAGAGGATAAAGGAATGGCTGAAATTATTATTGCTAAACAGCGTAATGGTCCAATTGGCCGTATTCGTTTGACCTTCTTGGGTCAGCATACGCGTTTTGAGAATTTTGCCTCTGGCCAAGCGCACATGGGTGACGATTACTAATCCTTGTTATGCGGCCTATTCAAGCTTCCATTCATTTAAGTGCGCTAGAACATAATTTAGCTATCGCTAAATCCAAGGCTTCTAAATCCAAGATATTGTCAGTTGTAAAGGCAAACGGCTATGGTCATGGCCTACTAAACGTGGCAAAAGGCTTGAGGGCTTCCGATGGATTCGCCGTGCTGGGTTTAGATGAGGCACTGGCTCTTCGTAACGCAGGGTATTCACAGACCATATTATTGCTTGAGGGGGTATTTTCACCGGATGAGCTATTAGCTGTTAGCGAGCAAGCTATCAGCATTGTTGTTCACTGTGATATCCAAATTGAGATGCTTGAACTCGCATCGATTCCTCATCCAATCTCTGTTCACCTTAAAATCAATACAGGAATGAACCGCTTAGGTTTTAAGCCTCATGATTTTGAAAAGGTGAGGGCGCGACTCGAGCATTGTCACAATGTGGCTGATATCACTTTAATGACCCACTTTGCAACGGCCGATGAACCGCTTGGTATCTCAAGCCCGTTAGCATTATTTAAAGAGCTTACTCAGGAATCTTCTTACCCATGCTCGCTAGCTAACTCAGCAACCTTGCTAGGATTCCCGGAAGCGCATGCGGATTGGGTAAGGCCTGGCATTATGCTGTATGGAACGTCTCCGGTTGCTGGTCAATCAGCAGCAAGTTTTAATCTAAAGCCAGTTATGTCATTTAATAGTCAGATTATCTCTGTACAGACCTTGAATGTTGGCGAGTGCTTGGGCTATGGGCATCGCTTTACGGCCGAAAGAAAAACCCGCATAGGCGTAGTGGCATGTGGATATGCTGATGGATATCCGCGCCATGCGCCTAATGGCACACCTATTGCCGTCTCAGGGGTGCTTACCCAAACCTTAGGGCGTGTATCAATGGATATGTTGTATGTTGATATTACCGACAATCCTTCAGCAGGCGTAGGTGCCCCAGTAGAATTGTGGGGTGAACAAGTGTCAGTTGATGATGTGGCACTCGCTTCAGGTACGATTAGTTATGAACTCTTATGTGCTATCGCACCTCGCGTTCCAGTTATTGTGGTTAACTGATGGCAAAAGCTAAAACAATTTATAGCTGCACCGAATGCGGCGGCCAGTCGCCCAAATGGCAAGGTCAATGCCCAAGCTGCATGTCATGGAATACGCTTGTTGAGACGGTCGCTGAATCATCTAGCGCCAGTCGATTTGCGCCTTTGGCCGCTGCAAGTACGATTCAAAAATTAAAAGAGGTTGAAGCCGCTGAAACGCCAAGGCAGGCAACAGGGATTGCTGAATTTGATCGTGTATTGGGTGGAGGTCTAGTTCCCGGTGGCGTTGTGCTCATTGGTGGGGACCCAGGGATCGGTAAATCCACATTGCTGCTGCAGACCCTTTGTCACCTTGGTGATAAGAGCAAAACTCTTTATATCAGTGGTGAAGAGTCAGCGCAGCAAATCGCCATGCGTGCAAAACGTTTGGGTTTAGATGCATCACCATTAGACCTATTAGCAGAAATTAATCTCGAAAAAATTGTGGCCACATTGCAGACTCATCGACCTGATGTGGCTGTCATCGATTCGATTCAAACGGTCTATTCAGAAGCACTTCAATCAGCACCTGGATCCGTAGCTCAAGTGCGAGAGTGTTCTGCTCAATTAACCCGAGCAGCAAAACAATTAGGAATTAGCGTAATTCTGGTTGGTCATGTGACGAAAGAGGGCGCATTAGCTGGGCCTAGGGTGCTTGAACATATCGTTGATACGGTGCTTTATTTTGAAGGTGACCCTAATTCAAGTTTTCGTTTAATTCGGGCATTCAAGAATCGATTTGGTGCGGTCAATGAGCTCGGTGTGTTTGCAATGACAGAAAAAGGATTACGTGAAGTCAGCAACCCCTCTGCACTGTTTTTATCACATCATGCGGAAGAGGTAGCGGGGTCATGTATTACCGTCACTCAGGAAGGTACTCGGCCATTGCTAGTGGAAGTGCAAGCTTTGGTAGACGAAGCTCATGCGCCTAATCCAAAGCGCTTATGTGTAGGCTTGGAGCAGAACCGTTTAGCAATGCTGCTCGCTGTTTTGCATCGCCATGCAGGTGTTGCGTGTTTTGATCAGGATGTATTTGTTAATGCGGTTGGTGGCGTCAAAATTAGCGAGCCAGCCGTCGATCTTGCTGTGCTACTTTCTATTGTTTCTTCATTAAAAAACAAAGCATTGAATAATAAACTTATTGTTTTTGGTGAGGTTGGTTTGGCTGGGGAGGTCCGGCCTGTTCAGCGCGGTCAAGAGCGCCTTAAAGAAGCGGCTAAGCTTGGTTTTACGCATGCCATTGTGCCAAAAGCGAATGCGCCTAAGCAAGCAATTAAGGGTATGCAGGTTTTTGGGGTTGAGCGTCTGGAACAGGCGCTCGCTAAAGTTCGCGAGATTTAACTAAGTTACTTCCTGGCAGTTTAGAACTTTACCCGTTACTCCCACACTGTCATCACCCATCAGATACAAATAAAGCGGCATAACACTCTCGATTAATGGTAATTGGTTGTGGAGCTCACCAGGGTGTGTTTTTTTGCGCTGTGGGCTTTGCAATGCCCCAGGAATCACACTATTCAAACGTATATTAGGGTGATTTTCTAATTCTTGCGACCAAGTTTTCATCATGAAGTCTGTGGCAGCTTTGCTTATGCCATGGCTTCCCCAGTAAGCGTTAGCAGTTTGTGCTGAGCTATTAGAGGTAAAGATTATAGAGGCATTTCTTGATCGTTCAAGAAGCGGCAAGCAAGCCTTTGTCAGTGCAAACGGAGCGATAACGTTGACTCTAAACATTTCTTCGAATTGCTGAGCTGTTTGGATGGTTAGCGGACTTAGATTATTAAAGTCGGTGGCGTTATGCAAAATGCCATCTAAACGGCCCAGTTGTTGATAAATGCCTTCAGCCATTGCCTTAAAGTCGTCTTCTGTAGCTTTGTTCAAATCCATAGGGAAAATAAGCGGCTCAGGTAAACCCTGGCCAAGAATCGTATCGTAAGTCGCTTCTAGCTTGTTTTGATTGCGCCCAATTAAAATGACTGTTGCCCCTTGTTTTGCAAATGCAATCGATGCGGTTTGGCCTATGCCTTGGCCAGCGCCAGTCACAATAATGACGCGGTCAATCAGATGCTGCTTAGGGGCTTGGTAGTTTTTCATGTGACTTGCTTAATAGGTGCTAAAAATTGGGTGAGATTGTCTCATGATTGCAAGATAAATTGCGCACAGGTTTGTCCGCTTCGAATTGCACCTTCAATAGTTGCTGGATAATCACCTTCAGTATAGTCGCCAGCAAGATAGAGATTTGGAGTGCTCGTTTTTTGAGATGGACGTTTTAATCCTGCTGTACAAGAAAAGGTTGCGCGTTTCTCTGCAATGACCTTGAACCATTCATGTTTTGGTAGGTTCGGAAATGCTGATCTTAGTTCATCAGTAACAGCTTCTCCTAAAGCCTCCTGCGTAATTTTTTGATGATGACCCTCTGCGCTAATGATGACCGCGACAAGACCTCTCTGACCACAAAGCTGGCCTCTGTCGAATGCCCACTGGGCAATTCCTTTGGTGAAGCCTATCATTTCCGAGGGCAACTTCACATCGCTCGGATATTGAATGTAAACCGTGTAAATGGGTTGATAATCGAAAGAGTTGAGTTCTCTTGCTACATCGAGGGCATGACTGATCGACAGCGTATGATGTGGAGATGTCGCAATAATAACATGGCTAAATTCAAGGTCCGTTTTCCCCTCTATACACAGATTAAACCCATGATCTGTTTTTACAATGTTATCCACTGTCGTTTTTAATTTTATTTCCCCGCCATGTTTGATGATATCGATACCAAGTGGATTGGCGAGGAGGGTTGAAAGGTCTGCTCTGGGTAGAATTAAGTCGCTGTCGTTTTTATTTTGATTAAAGCTATCTCTTAATACATTGAGGTAGATTTGGGCGCTCGCGGTTTTTATTGATGTGTTAAGAGCTGCTAAGCATAGGGGCTCCCACATCCATTTAATTAACCTTGGTGGTTGGCGATGGCGATTCAATAAGTCCAGTAATGGTTCGTCTTTAACTAGCTTGAAGTCTTTATTTCTGACCCAGATGAAAAAGCGTATAGCGGCCAATCGCTCGCCCCACGATAGTCCTTTAGCTAGCAGTAAACCGAAAAGCAAGTTTAGCGGAGCAGGGAGTGGCTTAGCTTTCAAGCTAAAAGATGACTGCATTTGTAGTGTCAGCGGTAATCTTAAAAAAACAGCATCTAAATTTATGCCTAATGAAGAGATCAGATTGAGCGTTTGGTGATAAGCGCCCAAGAGGATGTGCTGGCCGTTATCCAGTTGCTGGCCTTTCCATGTAATGGCGCGGGCTCGACCACCTAACTGAGGGGCTGACTCAAAGACAGTGACATCGTTGCCGTCCCTAACTAGTTTGCTTGCAGCGCTTAACCCAGCTATTCCGCCACCAATGACCGCTATTTTTCTTAATGGAGCACCCATGTTGTCCAAGCGAGATAGAGCTTTCTAAGCGGGGTCAGTGATATGCGCGAATGTAATACTTGTTCAGAACCGCTCGCCTTAATCTCACGAAGAAGTGTTCGGTAAATAGCCGTCATAATTAAGCCGGTTCTTTGTAGTTTCTTGTCTTCTGTGGGAAGTGTTTTTAGTGCGCGGTCGTAAAAGCCTTCTGCACGCTCAATTTGAAAGTTGAGTAATGCCTGAAGATGTTCTGAGGATTTTCCATTGAGAATATCTGATTCGGTAACACCAAATTTTTCTAATTCATCTAATGGGATATAGATGCGATCGCGTCTTGCATCTTCTCCGACATCCCGAACAATATTTGTTAGTTGGAATGCCATCCCTAAATCATGCGCATATTTGAGTGTTTTACGATTGCTGAAGCCAAAAATTTGCGCAGATAGCAGTCCGACAACACTCGCTACCCTGTAGCAATAAAGTTGAAGCTGTTTGAAATCGGTGTAACGGTTCTGATCTAAATCCATTTCCATTCCATCGATGATCTCAATGAAATGCTCTTGGTCTAGATGGTACGTTCTGATGACATCATTTAAAGCTTTGGTAACAGGATGCTGGGGATTATTTTGGTAAAGTTGATGAATCTCGTTACGCCACCAAGCGAGTTTGGTACGTGCAATAGAAGTTTCTTTGCATTCATCAACCACATCATCAACCTCGCGACAGAAAGCATAGAGCGCGGTGATGGCTTCACGTTTTGTTTTTGGTAAAAAAAGAAAACTGTAATAAAAACTAGAACCGCTTTTGGCGGCTTTATCTTGGCAATATTGTTGTGGTGTCATCAATCGATCTCTTTATGACCTTACTTTTTAACCAGCGCGCGATAGGCAATGTATAGCCAATCTTTGATGTTCAATTTTGGCCTGAATTCAAAAACATTGCCATGGCATTGATGTAGTTTTTTTAAAATTCGTTCGCCACCAGCAATGATCATCCGCATTTCAAGTCCTATCCGGCCAGGTAATGCTAAACCTAAGGGTGCTCCAGACTGAAGGAGCTTTCTGGCACGGTTAATTTCAAATTCCATGAATAATGACCAGGTGCCACTTGTGTCACCACGGATGATTTGTGCTTCTGTGATTTTATATTTTTGCATTTCATCTTGAGGTAAGTAAATGCGGTTTTTTTGGATATCGATTGCAATGTCTTGTAAAAAGTTAGTGATCTGAAGTGCGCTGCATATGGCGTCAGCCATCCCTATATTTTGCGGGGTATCAGCCTCATATAGCCTGAGCATTAGGCGGCCTATTGGATTGGCGGAGCGCCTACAATAGCTAATCACTTCGCCGAAGTCTTGATAGCGCGTTTTAGTGACGTCTTGACTAAAGGCATCTAGTAAGTCGTAGAAGGCTTGAATCGGGAGGTTGTGCTTATTGATGATTTCTTGTAAGGCAGTAAATAAATCACTATTTGGTTGAGCATTTTGATCAATACGATCTAATTCCTCTTTAAATCCATTGATTAATGCTAAACGTTCCTCTGGCAATAAATCACCTTCATCTGCAAAGTCGTCAGCCTTTCTTGCAAATGCATAAATTAGTGCAACAGGTTCTCTTAATTTTTTGGGTAGTAAAAAAGAGGCAACAGGAAAGTTTTCGTAATGAGACTTAGCAAGCTTGAGGCTTGCCATGATAGAAGCTTGTGTATTCATGGTTGGCTTGAAGTATGCCACAAAAACTAAGGCCTATAAAATTGCTAATTAGGAATAGGGATTGCGCTACAATTAAAGCTATTAATTCAATCAGCAGGGTTTTCTATGTTAGGGATTATCGGCGGCACAGGTTTAGCTGTATTGGCTGACTTACAAGTTGGGCGTCGTCAGATTGTTCGAACACCTTATGGTGAAACTTCTGGCCCCATCACTTTTGGAGAGATTGGTGGAAAGTCAGTCGCATTCCTTCCTAGACATGGAAACGGGCATACGATCACACCGCATAAGATTAACTATCGGGCTAATATATGGGCCTTACATGCACAAGGAGTGCACGATATTGTTGCTATTGCTACGGTCGGAGGAATAGCAGAGCATCTTGGTCCTGGCACAATTGTGATCCCTAATCAACTCATTGACTATACGCATAGTCGTAAACATACTTACTTTGATGGTCTTGGTGATGGCGCTCTGCAGCAAGTTAAGCATATTGATTTTACTGAGCCCTATGACGCATCGCTACGTGCTTTATGTTTAGTAGCTGCAGATTTGGCCGGTGAGAAATTGTTTGATGGCGGCGTTTATGCTGCTACACAAGGACCTCGCTTAGAAACTGCGGCGGAAATTAATCGTTTGGATCGAGATGGTGCAACGATGGTCGGGATGACTGGCATGCCCGAAGCTTCCCTGGCGCGCGAATTGGAAATGCGATATGCAGCAATTTGCCCAGTGGCAAACCATGCGGCAGGGCGAGGGGATAGCTTGCATGCTATTAAGTACGAAGAGATGAGCCAGGCATTGAATTTAACAATGGAACGCGTGCATGGCATTATTGAAAAATTAGTGAGTGTGTATGGCAATTAGGCCTGTTTTGCGGATGGGCGAGCCGTCCTTGCTTGCAATAGCGGAGCCTGTTGCTGATTTTGATACACCAGAGTTACATGCATTAATTCAGGATATGCAAGATACGATGGAATATATGGATGGTGCTGGCATTGCGGCACCTCAAATTGGTGTTGGTTTGCGTGTGGTTATTTTTGGCGTTGGGCAAAATCCACGTTACCCAGATGCAGATCAGGTCCCTTATACCATCTTGATTAATCCGGTACTCACTCCAGTAAGTGATTTGCTTGAAGATGGATGGGAAGGGTGCTTATCGGTACCTGGAATGCGCGGGATCGTTCCACGTCACACTCGGTTGCATTACAAGGGTTTTGATCAATTTGGGAATCCAATAGATCGACTTGTCAGTGGCTTTCATGCGCGCGTTGTTCAGCACGAATGTGATCACCTTGATGGAATTTTATATCCGATGAGAATTCAAGATCTCAAGAACTTTGGCTACACGGATGTTCTTTTTCCTGATTCAGATATAGCCGACGACTGAAAACTGATGTTATAATGCGCGCCTCAGTTGCTTATGGTGATTGATAAAGACGGAAGAGTGGCAGAGCGGTTTAATGCTACAGTCTTGAAAACTGTCGTGGGTTCACGCCCACCGTGAGTTCGAATCTCACCTCTTCCGCCAAAATGTCAAGTAGCTCATGTGTTTTCGGACCATGAGCTATTTTTTTACCACAAATGTTACCACTTAATTTATTTAACAATGACGAGTGGGGTGTCGATAGATTTATGATCCGTTAATTTCTATTGAGTGGCACTTCTAAATTTCTGCTTCAGCTCCATCGACCAATCATCAGTCCGATTATTTAGTAGATCATCATCACGAGCTGCAATCCATTCATCAATCAACAGATCAGCCTTAGCAACTTGCTCTTCCGTCATGCTTGTTCTTAAGAAGCCTGACACATTAACTGCATATGGATTGCCTAAGGTCTCAGCAATCATTACCCACTTGTATGCTTCGACGGCCCTGTTCTCATCCGTCCTGCTGGTCATGATGTGAGATGCAAACCAAATCTGATGGTCAGACATGCCATGCTCAGCACAAAACGCTAGCCAGTCGTATTCTGTGGCGAAGTCGTTTCTGTATTTACCCATGTAAGATTAATTAGCAATTTTCTTTGCGACGCCATCACGGATATCGTGAACGGTATCCTTAGCAGTTTCTTCACCGTTGTATAGCTTCTTTAATGATGGGTAACCAACCCATAGCACTAACAATACAACTGCGATCCCAATATATTTAAACATTCGCCACTCCGAGTAGTTCGACAAGAAAAATCGATTATTTTAATAATGAT
>CAIVUE010000183.1 GCA_903909015.1 uncultured Methylophilaceae bacterium | reverse complement strand
TTTAGCGAAATTGAATATTTCATAATTATTTGAACGAAATTACTTTTCTGCAAAAATTTCGATAATGACCTTTTGAAGGGAATGATGTAACTGTCAGATTACGCCATGCGTTGAAAACGAACTCACATTAAGTGCACTGTTTTTTCATCCGGATTTAAATGTAGCAAGGACGCTCTTACGAAGAGCACAATCAGCCGAAATTACCGCAGCGCAACATCCAGAAATTGGGGTGAATGGCGGGCTAGAGAACCATAGCCAAAGCAATGATAAATCTCCCTGGACTTATCGTTTAGCAATAGACGTTCCGATTATTACTGGCAATAAAAGAGAAGCACAAATTGCAATAGCAGCAGGAATATCTGAAGCCACTAGAATTGAAGTTGCACTAACCGCCTGGAATGTTCATAGCCGAGTTGCGAAAAGCTTATTGGAATACCAACATTCTTTAGCGCTGTCATCAATTTTAAAAAATGAAGTTGCAATGAGAAACTCTATTGCGGAAATGCTTATTAAACGCTTGGATGTAGGTATGGCATCCAGCATAGAGGTAAGTAATGCGAGAATAGCATTACAAAAGGCCGAACAGGCTTACTTAGCTGAGTCTGGGCGAACCCCTGTATTAGCAGCCTCACTTTCTAGTGATTCTGGTCTTGGAATGACTGCCTTTAACAAATTATCCGTAAAACCTTTTGAAGAAGCGACGGAGATTAATATTGGTAATTTGCAATATCAGTCACTACTTAATCGATTGGATATTCGCGCATCTCTAGCACGATATGAATCTGCTGAAGCTAACTTACGCCTAGAAATAGCCAAACAGTACCCGGACATTACCCTATCCCCTTCAAAAACATTAGACCAAGGCGACAGAATTTGGTCTTTAGGATTTTCAAGCCTGCTTACGCTTATTAATAAAAATCGCGGCATGATTGCTGAAGCAAATTCACTTCGTGAGGTAGAAGTTGCTCAATTTGAAGCCTTGCAATCTAAAGTAATTAGCGACCTCAATCAAGCAAAGGCAGCATATGACGCTGCGCTTCAAGCTACCAATAAAACCAAAGTATTATTAACCTCACAACAAAAACTTATGCAACAAAATGAGCGTCAATTTAATGCTGGCTTAACGGACAGGCTTGAATTTACTAACACTCGACTGGAAAATATCATAGCGACAGAAAATATGCTAAACAGCTCCTATCAATTACATCTAGCAAAACTTAATCTAGAAGATGTCTTACAACGCCCATTAGACGACCGCCTTACAGTTCAAAGCAGCCTGAGCATTGCAGACAATATTTCCAACAGGAACAACTTACAATGAATCGTAAACTGACGCTAATTATCGGGCTTCAAGCTATCTTAATTATCACGCTTTTTTGGATGCTAATATTCTTTGGAAAAGATGAATATAACTCTTACAACCAAGCGCAAGAAGAAGATGTTGTTACCCCAAATCGCGTAAGCCAGGAAAAAGGTTCAACTTTAATCAAACTAAGCACCGAGGCTCAAACACAAAGTGACATCCAAACAGTCAATTTGAGCGGTAGTCAGCATCAACAAACACTAAAAACACTCGGGAGTGTCATCAGTATTGACGGCCTAATAGAACTTCGTACACGATACTTAAATGCAAAAGCAAACGCTAATATTGCCAGCGCTTCACTTGCAAATAGCAAGCAAGAGTATCAAAGAATGCTGGCGCTAAACAAAGATGATAAAAATGTATCCGACCATGTAATGCTATCTGCTTTAGCAAATTACAAAGCCGATCAAGCTAAAGAACAAGCAGCAGAAACTGAAGCACATAATCTTAGCGATACCATGCGTCAGACTTGGGGGAATACCCTTGCAAATGAAGCAAGTAAAGAAACAGCAAGCTCAAGCTTACAAGCATTATTGCAACGCAAGGAAGTATTGCTTCTTATCACATTACCCTCAGATAGAAATGTACAAATAGGTGAAACCATTAGTGTAGTGCCCACAGGTGCTGAAACAAAACCCATTAACGCCAAGCTCATGGCAGCTTCGCCACAAACGGACAGCACCATACAAGGTCGAACTTATTATTTCAGTGCTGCAGCAGAAAATCTCCGTGCAGGCATGCGCGTTAGCGTGGAAATGAAGGATTCGTCCAGTAATAACAAATCAACTGAGGGCGTCACCATTCCTTCAAAGGCGGTTGTTTGGTATGCAGGTAAACCTTGGGTATACAAGAAGCAAGATCAAGAAAGCTTTGTGCGAGTTCCAATTAATACAGAAAATGAGATCAATGGCGGCTGGTTTAATCACAGCAAGTCTTTAAATGCTGGTGATAACTTGGTAGTAAATGGCGCGCAACTGTTGCTTTCTGAAGAGTTCAAATATCAAATCAAAAACGAGAATCAGGACTAAGCAATGATGTCCGCTCTCGTTCGTTTTTCTATTCGCTTTAGCGGGGTCATTATAGGCATCGCCAGCCTTATGGTGATGTATGGAATCTATAGCCTAACGCGAAGTAATTTGGACGTATTCCCTGAGTTTTCCCCAACACAGTTAATTATTCAAACTGAAGCGCCAGGACTTTCAACTGACTTAGTTGAATCATTAGTCAGTCAGCCCATTGAAAATAGCATCTCAGGAACAGTTGGCGTCGAGCTTATGCGCTCTCAGTCGATTCCAGGACTTTCGGTTGTAACAGTTATTTTCAAAGAGGGAACTGACGTTTATCGTAATCGCCAAGTCGTTGCTGAACACCTTGCAACTTTAGCCAATCGTCTACCTGATGGAATTACACCAAACATCACTCCACTAACGTCAGCAGCAAGTACAGTGATGGGGATAGGGATAACATCCGACTCAAAATCCCTCATGGAACTTAGATCCATGGTTGACTGGACACTTCGTCCTCATTTGATGGCGGTTCAAGGAGTCGCCGATGTCAATGTCTTTGGTGGAGATGTTAAGCAATACCAAGTTCAGGTTAATCCTGACAAATTAGTGTTATACGGCCTTACTATGCAAGAGGTCATGAATGCAGCAAGCAAAGCCACAGGAGTTCGTGGTGCTGGGTTTATCGAGAATAATAATCAACGCATTGTCATTAATACTGAAGGTCAAGCACACACCCCGACTGAATTAGCCCAAACAACTCTGATACATCGAAATGGCCAAACTGTAAGGCTTGGTGATATTGGCCAAGTCGTTGAAGGCGCGGCGCCGTCTATTAGCGCGTCTGCGATTAATGGGAAGTCGGGAATTTACCTTTCAGTTCAAGGTCAGCTAGGCGCAAACACGCATGGCGTGACCCAAGCTTTAGAAAAGGCAATTCAGCAAATAAAACCTTCATTAGAAGCCGATCATATTAAGCTACATGAAGGGCTATTCCGTCCTGCTAACTTTATCGAAACTGCCATTCAGGGGGTTCGTACTGACATTTTAATTGGCTCAGTCTTAGTCATCACAGTCCTCTTTCTATTCTTATTCAATGCTAGAACCGCATTCATTTCAGCTACCGCCATACCGCTCTCTTTATTGACCGCCATTGTAGTGATGAGCTACTTCAATATCGGTTTAAATATCATGGTATTAGGAGGTTTAGCTATTGCTTTAGGTGAGGTTGTTGATGACGCTATCATTGATACAGAAAATATCTTTAGGCGACTCAGAGAGAATCGATCACTCCCTTCACCCCAGCCAATATACAAGGTTGTATTTAACGCTTCGATGGAAGTC
>CAIVUE010000182.1 GCA_903909015.1 uncultured Methylophilaceae bacterium | reverse complement strand
CAGCCTAAGCTGCCTTTTAGAAACACCGCAGTCGAGTTTATTTTGCTAACTTTGCCAATTGAGCTGTCATCTTCTCTAAACTTGCAGAAAAATCTAGCAATCTTGCTTTTTCTTGCTCAACCACGGCTGCGGGAGCTCGTGCCACAAAACTTTCATTCGTTAGCTTACTGTTAGCTTTCACAATTTCAGCTTCAATTCGCGCGATTTCCTTACCCAAGCGCTCTTTTTCAGCAGCAACATCAATCTCAATCTTTAACATTAACCTGAAATCACCAGCCAGCGATACGGGCGCGTCTGCTTCTGGAAGATCGTCTACAAACTCAACATCGCTTAGCTTAGCCAACGCCTTCAAATGAGGCGCATATTCTTGCAATTTAGCCTTATCGCCGGCAGCAATTAAAGGAACTTTAGTAGCAGGTGAAATGCTCATCTCCCCGCGCAAGCTACGACAAGCATCTACAGATTCTTTAAGCAAGCTCATCCAGGCTTCAGCAGCCTCGTCAATCTTTTCAGCTTGAGCTTTTGGATAGGCCTCTAGCATAATGCTTGGGCCATTTCGGCCACTCATTTTACCGATCACCTGCCAAATCTCTTCAGTGATGTAAGGCATCACAGGGTGAGCTAAACGTAAAATAGTTTCTAAAACCCTCAATAAGGTACGGCGGGTTGCCCGCTTTTCCGCATCAGATCCTTGTTGAATTTGTACTTTTGCAAGCTCCAGATACCAATCGCAATACTCATCCCATACAAACTTATAGATGCTCTGCGCAACGTTATCAAAACGATAGTCCTCGAAGCCTTTTTCAATATCAGCCTCAACGCGTTGCAATAAGCTCACAATCCAACGATCCGCTTGAGAGAACTTCAAATAACCCTCAGGCATCGTGCTGCATTGCTCAAGACCGCAATCCTGACCCTCTGTATTCATCAGAACAAAACGGGTTGCATTCCACAATTTATTACAGAAATTACGATAGCCTTCGCAACGCTGCATATCAAACTTAATATCGCGGCCAGGGCTGGCTAAACTGGCAAAAGTAAAACGCAATGCATCCGTACCAAACGCTGATATGCCATCAGGGAATTCTTTACGTGTTTTCTTCTCGATACTTTCAGCCTGCTTAGGATTCATCAAGCCTGTAGTACGTTTTTTGAGTAAGTCCTCAAGGGAAATCCCATCGATCAAATCAATCGGATCAAGAACGTTACCCTTGGATTTGGACATTTTCTGACCTTCCGCGTCGCGGATTAGGCCGTGCACATAGACATCTTTAAATGGAATTTTTCCGGTGATGTGTTTGGTCATCATGACCATACGCGCCACCCAAAAGAAAATAATATCAAACCCTGTCACCAAAACAGATGAAGGCAAATATTGTTGGAGCGCTACATTAGCTTGATCCTTAGCCTCATCTCCAGTCCAGTCCAATGTTGAGAATGGCCAAAGTGCCGATGAGTACCAAGTATCCAAGACATCATCATCACGCTTAAGATCTCCCATGTAACCATCTTTAGCTGCAAGTGCTTTTGCTTCAGCCTCATCATGGGCCACATAGACCTTGCCGTCATCGCTATACCAAGCTGGGATCTGATGCCCCCACCATAGCTGGCGTGAAATACACCAGTCTTGAATATTATTAAGCCATTGATTGTAGGTGTTCACCCAGTTTTCAGGATAGAACTTAATCTCCCCTGACGCCACAACGTCTAAGGCTTTTTGTGTGATGCTTTTTCCATCAGCCGCTGGCTTACTCATGGCAACAAACCACTGATCCGTCAGCATCGGCTCAATCACAACTCCCGTACGATCACCACGTGGCACTTTGAGCTTATGTTTCTCAATTTTGGACAAGTAGCCTTGTGCTTCCAAATCAACAACAACTTGTTTGCGTGCTGCAAAGCGCTCTAAACCCTGATACTGCTTGGGCGCAGCTTCATTCACAAAGCCTTCCAAGGTTAAAATACCAATCATCGGCAAGCCGTGACGTTGCCCAACGGCATAGTCATTAAAGTCATGTGCAGGCGTGACTTTAACAACCCCAGTACCGAACGCTTTATCAACGTAATCATCGGCAATAATTGGAATTTGACGATCACATAACGGCAAATTGACGTGTTTGCCAATCAGGTGGGCATAGCGATCATCTTCAGGGTGCACCATGACGGCCACATCCCCGAGCATAGTTTCTGGACGAGTGGTGGCAACCGTCAATTGACCTGAACCGTCAGCCAATGGGTAATTGATATGCCACATTGAGCCGTCTTCTTCTTCAGAAATCACCTCCAAATCAGATACGGCTGTTCCTAATTTTGGGTCCCAATTGACTAGCCGCTTGCCGCGATAAATTAATCCTTCGTTATATAAACGGACAAAAGTTTCGGTGACCACTTTGTTGAGTCCGGCGTCCATCGTAAAACGCTCACGAGACCAATCAGGCGAGGTCCCTAATCGACGCATTTGTTTGGTAATGGTGCCGCCTGAATACTCTTTCCATTCCCAAACTTTTTCTAGAAACTTTTCACGGCCCAAGTCATGTCGGCTCACACCCTGCGCATCTAATTGACGCTCAACAACGATCTGCGTGGCAATACCGGCATGGTCTGTTCCTGGTTGCCAAAGCGTGTTATCGCCACGCATGCGATGATAGCGGGTCAAAGCATCCATAATGGTTTGATTGAAACCATGACCCATATGCAAAGTGCCAGTCACATTTGGCGGCGGCAGCAATATACAAAAATTATCTTGCTTGCTAGTATCTAAGCCGGCAGCGTAATACCCTTGGCTCTCCCAAAACTCATACCATTTACTTTCAATGTTCTTGGGGTCGAAGGACTTCACCAAAGCATTTTCAGCTTCAGCGCTTGTATTATTGGGTGTGATTTTATCTGTAGTCATACCGTAATTTTATCATAAGGCCCTAGCTGAGCCATATGCGGTTTGATCAAGCGGGAGAAAAAACAATGGTGAAACGAGATTTACTTCGTTGAACAAACAGAACATTTAGAATCTTTTGAAAGTTTGATGGTGCGCCATTCCATAGCAAGCGAATCTAGCAAGAGGAGGCGCCCCTCTAGACTTTGACCAATGCCCAATAAGAGCTTCATGGCTTCAGCGGCCTGGGTGGTTCCGATCATCCCAACCAATGGGGCAAAGACACCGTTCTCCGAACAGCGAAGTGCTGGGTCAGGCCCGTCATCTGGAAATAAACAATGATAACAAGGACTGTTCTCATGCCTAAAATCAAAGACTGTGATTTGACCTTCAAATCCAATCGCAGCGCCAGATACCAAAGGTTTCTTTAATTTAAAACATAAACGATTTAAGGCATAACGGGTAGCAAAATTATCTGAACAATCTAACACCACATCCGCCTCAGAAATTAAGTCAGAAAGCGAAGCCTCTGTTGATCTTTCTTGGATGGTTTTAACATGGACTTCAGGATTAATCTCATAAATCGTTTTTTGAGCGGACAGCGCTTTGTTCATTCCGACCGATTGGGTGTTATGAATAATTTGACGCTGTAAATTTGTTAAATCCACATCATCAAAATCACATATGGTGATCTCGCCAACGCCGCCAGCAGCGATATATAACGCGACCGGAGAGCCAAGCCCCCCAGCCCCCACAATCAATGCGCGACTTTTAGTGAGCACCTCTTGGCCTTCATAGGCAATTTGCGGAAGGAGTATGTGGCGGCTGTAACGAAGGAGTTGATTGTCATTCATGTTCAGTATTTTACCAGCATGACATCGATGGATATCGGGTTTGTTTGATGAACAAACCCATTAAATTAGCGAGCGCTTACTTTTACTTAGATTTAATTGCCGCAAGTGCAAGATTCTTTTTATGTAGCTCATCGACTAATTTAGCCACGCCGCCATCTCTAAGAATACTTTTAAAATTGGATTGGTAGGTTTTAATCAAATCAATCCCACCGACACTGATATTAACAACCTTCCAGCCAGTTGGTGTTCTGTTTAATCTAAAATTAAATGAAACTGTTTCATCACTCGGGTCAAGCAACTGACCATTTACGGTCGCATCATCAGCCTCAGGACTTCCTTCGAACGGAGAAAACTTAAATGTCTGATCCTTAAATTCGGAAAGTGTTTTTGTGAACATATGAACATAAAACAATTTAAGTTCATCATTCAAATGAGTAAGGTTTGATTCAGTCGCCGCAGCGAAAGCCTGCTGACCAACGATTTGCCTCGCCATAAAAGCAATATCAAAATTAGTCATCACTTTAGTATCAACATAAGTGCTAAGCTTTTCGTGGCTTTGCACTAAAGCGGGGTCTGATTTCAAAGAAGTAATGATGTCTTGCAAGACATTTTGTACAAAAACATCTGGAGATATTTTGACGGCCGTCTCAGCATGAGCGAAAGATATAGAAGTGAGAACCCAAAACAAAAGAATCATTTTTTTTATCATCATTAACCTCACAAGAATAAAAATTTACATCCCTTTAAATGCAAAAATTGCTTTTCTTAACCGGATTACTTTTGATCCAAGCTAGCGCCCTGGTGATCCGATAAGCATTTTAACATTTCAATAATATCCGACTCACAGCCGCTACACCCTGAAACAGCACCCGTCCTTCTGGAAATGGCATCTATATCGAGCCCCTCCTCAAATAAAGTTTGAATCTTGCCTCGTGTTGTTCCACTGCATGGGCATATGATTTCATCTGATAAATTTGGGGCGACATTGTTCATAAAATAATAAATAGTGGATCAACAATATTCGTAGTTTACCTTAAATGTTTTTGAAAAATTTACAGGTGATATCAAGTAAGAAAAACCAGAAACCCATCCGCAAAATAAATTAATCCAAGGCCTCCCGTTAGCATTCCTGCAATCCAAACAAGTTTCTTTTTTATCAAGCCAGCTATCGAGGAAAGAAGAATAGAAATTTGAAGGTAAATAACGGCCAGTCCAAAAGCATGGGAATGAACTTGGGCTTCATCACGATTCGCTTCAAGTTGCTTCGCTTTTTCTTTTAAATCAGCCTTTTCTTTATCATAAGTTTCAACTTTAGCTCTATAGTCGATAATTCTTTGTCTGTACTTGTTAGCCAATGCATCTCGTGCCGGGGTCGGAATTGACTCAACCTCAAGCTCTAAATTATCAGCTTGCATTTGATAGAGGTAAGACTTAATACTTTTAGCTTGATACAAAGCCCATTCGTCAGAGGCCTGAGACTGGCTCATAATTGATTTAGTTGAAAAGCCGCCGCCTTTAAATGTGGATAGCGTTGCACATACTGCAAAGATCACTGTTGTTAAAGCCAGATAATTTAACCATTGTTCTTTTTTTTCAGCACCCATACTTACTCCAGATAACTCTATTTAATGATGAGTCTTATCAAAGTTCTTTTCAGCCAAGGTTAAATGGCTAATCAAGATATGTGAAATTAAATTGATCCCAGTACCCGCATATAAAGCAGGTAACAAATAAAGCGCTACTGAAATCTCCGAGCTAAACAATGCTTTATCAATAGACGATAGCGTATGTTTGGCCATATCCGAAAGGATTCTTAAGAAAAACACATCCAAGCCAGCCATCACAATTAGAGCGACCCCAAATAGCACCACCGTTCTTCTGGATATTGAACGTTTATGCCAAATTGAAAAATAAATAAAAATCGGGCAGGCGATTGAAAATGCAATTAGCGCTATAAATTCTTTTTCTAAGAAAACACTATTCAAGATTTAACCTATTCGATATTTGGTGACATATCTTAAAACAAAAAAGCGCCTTTTAAGACGCTTTTTAATGTCCACTAATAAAATTACTTAGCTTCAGATTCGACCTCAGGTTTAGCTTCCATTTCCTTTACTACTTTTGCTTTCTTCTCATGCTTTTCTTTTTTCGCATCTACTTTCTTCACTTTTACTTGGTGTTTTTAAATTTCTGTTTTTGCAGGCTTGCTCGTTGCTGCCGCTTGAGTGTGCTCAGGCGTATGGTCAGCTAAAGCACTAAAAGAAACTACTGAAAAAATACCAGCCAATAATATTACTATTAATTTATTCATTTTAACGTCCTCTTGTCCAATTAAACTTCAGAAAGATACTTCATCAAGCATCAATATATATAACGCTTCTGATCAGTTTAGGTTTACATCAAACAAGCATGCCGCTGAACATCTTGTAACGCCTCTAGACGGTAGCTCCATTAAAGAAAATCTCAGAATAGTACTTTTTACTTAGTTAATAAAAAAGGGAGCAACGCTCCCTTTTTTATTTTCTTATAGCCTCATTATTGGGCTTGCAAATATTGCGCTAGCGCTTCTACATCCTTATCTGTAAGTGCTTTTACAATTTCATGCATCGCAGCAGCGGCAGGTCGATCGTTTCCATAAAATACTTTTAACTGCTTCTTCAAATACTCCTCATGCTGGCCTCCAAGTAGAGGAATACTTGCATTGCCTTGGGCTTTTTCACCATGACATGCCGCGCAAGCAAGAATTCCCCTTGACTGGTCTCCAGTAGTGAATAAAGCCTTACCTTGATCATACCTAGCCTTGTCAGCAATCTTTCCACTATGCACTGGCGTTTGTGCTTCGTAATAAGCTGCGAGCTTATCAATTTCTTCATCCGTTAGCCTAGAGGATATCCCCCACATGAAACGTGTAGCATTTAGATTTGCTCTACTCTTTTCTCTGAATGCTTTCATTTGATTTGTGAAGTAGATTGCATTTTGTCCAGCTAGCATTGGAAACTGCTCGGAAGTCGTATTGCCGCCGATGCCATGACATATTGAACATAGCTGTCTATCAAGTTTATCTCCAGACTCCGCATTCACATTAAGGCTGACAACCAATCCTAAGAGGAGCGAGATTTTAATTAAGTTTTTCATCATCTTTCCTTAGAATGCAAACCATGTTGCTAACATGAACGTGTTGTAGTCTTTCGCCTTCTG
>CAIVUE010000181.1 GCA_903909015.1 uncultured Methylophilaceae bacterium | reverse complement strand
TGATCTAGATTCAGAGCACCGTGAAAGTATTTTAAGTGCAATGGAAAAAGGTGTTGCCAAGCAACTGAGGGAGCTTGTCTCATTTGATGAAGATTTAGCGGGCGGAATAATGACTACTCACTTATTGATAGTAAAAGAGAACGATACTGTTGCTGCCGCACTTAAACTATTAGTCGAGAATAAAGAGCGCGATAGCTCTGATGGCGTTGTAGTAGTAGATGCTAAGGGGCAGCTCATTGACCACATTCAAACCGTTGAACTTATAGCGGCTAAAGCATCTTCAAATGTTCTAGACCTAGTTGCTAAACCATTTCCAACATCTGTTCAAATTGATACTCCGATTGCAGAAGTTGTCGAAGAATTCTCAAATAACCGAGGTTCTTCAATTATTGTTGTTGACGAAAAGAACAAACCAATTGGTCGAATTCTTTCTGATGACCTGGTGGATGCTCTATCACGTAGTAGATCACGCGGATTTTCTAAAGGCAGCGGGGTCCTTTCATGAGTATCAATAAGATGATGACTACGCGCAAGATTCGTCTCGCTGCATTTCTGGCGGTCATGGGACCTGGCGTGATTGCAGGTCTTGCAGATGATGATCCAGCAGGTATTACAACTTATTCTCAATTAGGAACTCAATTTGGTTATCGCATGCTCTGGACACTCGTGATTGCGACAGCTGCATTAATTATTTTCCAAGATCTTGGTTCTCGTATTGGCGTTGTCACTCGCCAAGGGCTTATAGGTTTAGTTCGTCAAAAATATGGAGCGCGCGCAGGTTCATTTAGTGCAGTTTCATTGATTTTGGCAAACTTAGGAACAATGACCGCAGAGTTTGCTGGTGTTGCTGCTGCCGGACAATTATTTGGCGTTTCGCGATATGTAACAGTTCCCATTACGGGTTTAGTCATTTCATACTTGGTACTACGGGGTACATTTAAGAAAGCCGAGAGAGTCTTCTTTGCACTCTCTGCCGTATTTTTCGCGTACATAATTGCGGGATTCATGTCACATCCAAATTGGAGTAGCGCCTTTAAAGGCATGGTTACACCCACGATGCCTTTAAATCACCAGGCTATAAATATCGCCACTGCAACACTTGGAACGACACTTGCTCCATGGGGTCTGGCATTTATCCAGTCTTACGCCGTAGATAAGCGTCTAACACGAGATGATTTGAAATTGCTTCGAGCAGATGTTTGGGTTGGCTCACTGCTCACAGGCGTAATCGGGTTCTTCGTAGTTATTACTTGCGCCGCCACTTTAAACAAACAACATATTTTTAGTATTACAGATGCGTCTCAAGCCGCAGTTGCACTTAAACCACTAGCCGGAACGCTTGCTAAGGATATTTTTGCTATTGGCATTATTGGGGCAGCATTACTTGCTGCATCAATCTTGCCTCTTTCCACCGCCTATTCTGTAAGTGATTTAACAGGCTCACCTGCAGCATTAGATGATAATTTTCAAGAAGCACCTCTTTTTTACTCAACATTTGCCGCTATCACAATCATAGGTGGCGGATTAATCATGATTCCTGGCATATCACTTATTTGGATTTTGATTTCTTCACAAATCCTCAATGCGATTCTGCTCCTGCCGCTTCTTAGCTATATGTATGGAATAGCAAAAGATAAAAAACTCATGGGTGAGTTTGTAGCTAAACGTAAATCGCTTGTAATCTACGGTTCAGTCATTGCACTTGTTGCAGTCTGCGTGCTTGCTCAATTCTGGTTCTTGTTCCGTAACTAGAGCGATGAATACCCAAGAGCACACCGCTCTGCCGGAAGGCAGAGATATACCCTTTTTATTATTAGGAATTCTCGGAATTGGCTCTTCCGGCCCTGTTATTGCAAAGAGTGTGA
>CAIVUE010000180.1 GCA_903909015.1 uncultured Methylophilaceae bacterium | reverse complement strand
TGGTGCCCATGGCGGGAATCGGACCCGCGACCTCTCCCTTACCAAGGGAGTGCTCTACCACTGAGCCACATGGGCGCTAATATTCTTTAAAGCTTCGACTTTATAAATGGAGCGGGGTACGGGAATCGAACCCGCGGCTCTAGCTTGGAAGGCTAGGGTATTACCATTATACGAACCCCGCAATTGAGGCTAGCTTGGCAATAAAAGCCTTCACTTGGCTCCAATTACTTCAAATCAAACAATTTAAAATTCATTGGTGGAGGGGGAAGGATTCGAACCTTCGTACTCTGAGAGAACGGATTTACAGTCCGTCGCCTTTAACCACTCGGCCACCCCTCCAAACCGAACCCAAGATTATGCAGACTTTCGCATTAGGTGTCAATTCAAATGTTGCCGAATAATGAGCTTATTAAGTCTTCATTTTAGATTAGGTGGCTTAAGTTCAGGATATGCTTTTAGATAGCTTGCTAAATCAGGATCAAGCGTATCCCAATTAATTGTTTTTGCGACAGCTTTATAAATAAAATTAACCATTGGATTTTTATGTCGGCAATAGTTACTTAATGCAACCATGTCATTTCCTAATTCAATCTTAGGCGAATACCCAGTTTGCCCGCTTTGTATTGAGGTTGCACCAACACTGTAGGCCCATTCAACTGCGGCATCCCAAAGCTTAAAATACAAGAACCATTCTTTTGGCTGGCTATAATCAATCCCAATAAACTTATTCACCACATGATCGCCTAGCTTAAAGCAAAGCATAAAAGACAACATTTCTTTAGATTCATTTTTACGCAAAATCACATAATGCGAATTCTCATATTGAGATATTTCATCGAAAAATGATCTATTAAGCTGTTCAAACTTCGTATTGCCTTTTTCGTATGTCTGCCAAAATAACCTAAAAATTTCTTCCATCACCGCCGCACTTGGCTGAAAAAGAATTTCGACATATACAGGCGCATCACTTGCCTGCTTCATTTTCTTTTTTATCTTGTTACGGCGGGAAGCCTTGAGCGAAGCAATATAGTCATTTTTATTTTTGCCGTCTAAATGTAAGCTCGTACCTGGAAAACTCACTAGATGAAACAAATCGTCATTTTTTAGCAAAGGAACCAGCGCGGCTTGCTGCTCTTGTGCAAAATCTTTCCAAACACGCATGCTTGCGCCTAGCTCATCAGCCTTAATCTGCATAGATTTATTAATGGATGCGAATACATTCGCTGCATCGGCTCCATGCACAAGCCCGACACGACCTTCGTCGCTGCACGGCGACCCAATGAAAAATGTACGTTGGTAAAGCAACGCAGGGAAAATCTTTCCAATAAGATTGAAAATTGGAAGTAAAGCTAACGGGATTACCAAAGCAATTGGCACATCCATTAGAAATGCAGGGGCAATTGCCACAGCCTTATCGTTATATGAAACAAGTCCATAAATGAATTCAAATTGCCTATCTAGGCCAGCACGCTCAAGCGCTGCATACCACCATTTGCCTTCGTAAGGCGCAGCAAAGCATTCTTGCCACAAAGTCTCGGGAATATCTTGTACAGATTGATGCCACTGGATTTTATACATACGCCACTTGCTCCGATATAACGTCGCATATTCTAGCGAAATCTCGTTCACTCAACCAAATGCAATTCGTAATAATAAAAGTGCGGGAAGCAAATGTCTGAGCATTAGGGATTTTGCAATTTGCAAAAAAAGGCGCTAAATAATCATAGTCCTTAAGGGCGTGAATAAATAAACGCCCAACACCCAGACCCTTATCCCATAGACGGTCAAGCACACCATCCCGCATCGCTTCAGATGGCATTTGAACAATAAAAAATGGCCAAACACCCTCTCCATCCTGAGCATCAAGAACAATGCTAACCCCTGGAATTTTAGTCAATTGCGCCAAGCGCTTTTCAGCTATCTTTTTGGTTCTCTCAATAAAGTCTGGCAGTCTATCTGCAGCACTAGCGCCTATCATCATTCGCCAAGCACCAACTTTATGCAATGGAAAATCAAAAGAGCAATCATCTCCCACCGCCTGAATTAAATTTCCACGTTTTAATTTATTGCGTAAATGGCGCCCAAATGCTAAGCCCATCCCTAGTGGACGATAAAGTATAAAATATGCGAACAACTCAACAACACGACGCGACTCAAACAAATAATTACGCGGCAAACTATCACCGACTCGGCGCAGTGCTTGTCGGATTTGTAGATCCCCGCTCACGACCACGCCACCAGAAAATATGGTGAGCCCCTTTCCAACACCCAGGCTATAAAATCCAACGTCCCCAAATGTACCAACTGACTTATTGTGCAACTTAGCCCCTAGAGATTGGGCTGCATCCTCAACTACGTAAGCACCCACGCTCTTAGCTACAGCTATTGTTTTTTCAACATCCGCGACGCGACCGGCTAGATGGGTATGGACAACAGCCAAGGTCTGTTGATTAACAAGAGACTTAAGCGACTTTTCACAATAATCGAAATGTTGTGGCTGAGAATCAGCAAGCACAGGTATAAGATTCGCCTTGATTACCGCCAAGGCAACCCATGGACAGGTATAGGCATTAATCACGACCTGCTTCCTATTGCTAATCGTTTTAAGCGCCTCGAGCGCTACAACTAAGGCTGCAGTACCTGAACATTCAACTTGAGCATCTTCAATGCCAAGAAAATGAGCTAATTTCCTTTCAAGTGAATTTTGTGCCTTTGTGAAAAATGGAAGCACAAGCAAGTCTCGCCATGAAAGGGCTAGGCCGGCGGTTGGTGCAGCTTCAGTAACTTTCAACATTCTCTTGCTTAGACTCACTAAAGCTTAGACATAGAATGCCAAGCACAATCAGCAAAGCACCAACAATCTGCATAGGGGAAAGTCGATCACCAAAATAAACTGCTGAGACAATCAACACTAGCACAACTTCTAGGTGAGATGCAGCGAACGCTGGCCCTACAGGCGCATGCTTAAGCAATGTCATCCAAGCAACAAAGGAACCCAGATAGCCAAGTACTGCACCATAAATCCAAGGCTGAGAAAAGATAGACAAGAACCACTCGATCTGCATGAAAAAGTCGCCCCCATGGTTAGAAGCAAGCTTAAATGAGATTTGAGTAAGAGTATCGCAAATCATCAATGCAGAAAAACCAAGAATATAAAATCTCGCTTTCTTCATGCGTAAAGACCCACAAAAATTACTCCAGCAGTAATTAAAGCCATGCCCACGAGACGCATACGATCCAATCTTTCCTTAAAGATCAACCGTCCAGCTATTACAATAGAAACCATATTAATTGCACCAAGTAATACGCCTTGGGACAATGTAAGAACCGAAAGAAAAGCTAGCCAAACTACGAATTCAAGACAAAAACAAACAATGCCGACCCAAAGTGGGAATGAACCCAACATAGACTTCCAACGAGCTAGCTCAGTAGTTTCTTGTTGATCAGAAATCGCTGCAAATTTGAGCGCAATATGGCCCACAGTATCTAACGTGACATTTATAACCCAAATTAAAATCGCGATTGAGGACAATAGATTTAGCTTCGGGTGATTAAGGAGGTGGTGCCGGATGTCGGAATCGAACTGACGACCTTCGCATTACAAGTGCGCTGCTCTACCAACTGAGCTAATCCGGCAGGTTTTGAATTAATCAACTACATTTACAACGGACACTATTTTACCAACTTTAGGGTAGTTTTTTTCACTTCCAGTGAAATATTTTTCGGGGCAGGCTCTATCTCATTGTTTTTTATTTCATTTGTTTCTTCAGGAGCTAGCTCAAAAAACATACCTTGCCCATTTTCTCTCGCAAAGATTCCTTTTATCGCTTCAATTGGAACATACAAGTTATTAGACACACCTGAAAATCGAGCAGAAAAAGTAATGGCTTCATTAGTGAAATGCAAATCTTTTGTTGCTGAATAGTTAAGATTTAAGACGATCTCACCATCTTTAACATATGCCATTGGAACCTTTGTCTTCGAATTAACCTCAACCAAGAGATGGGGTGTCAATTGATTATCGACACACCACTCATGAATTGCCCTAATCATATAGGGCTTTGTCGAAGTCATTTCAGCCATGCTTACTTACGCATCGCCTTCTCAGAAGGAGTCATTGCTTCAATGTATGCTGGACGTGAAAAAATACGCTCTGCATATTTCAATAAGGGCGCTGCTTGCTTTGGCAACTCAATCCCATAATGTCCAAGTCGCCACAATAATGGGGCAATAGCAACATCTAGCATAGAAAAGTCGTCACCAAGAATATATTCTTGCTTACTAAATAAAGGGACGATTTGCGTTAAATTATCACGTATTGTTGAACGAGCTTTATCAGCGAGCTTTTGGTTATCAGACTCAAGATCTTTGATATGATCAAACAATTGCTCTTCAAAATTATGTAAAAATAATCGTGCACGAGCACGCATTACCGGATCAGCAGGCATCAATTGAGGATGTGGAAAACGCTCGTCAATATACTCGTTAATAATATTAGCTTGCTCCAAGACTAAATCCCGCTCTACCAATACTGGTACAGTATTATGTGGATTGATAACTGCTAAATCCTCTGGTTTATTAGCCAAATCGACATCAATGACTTGAAAATCCATACCCTTTTCAAACAAGACAATACGGCAACGGTGGCTATAGGGATCGGTAGTGCCTGAATAAAGTGTCATCATAATTTATGTTCCTCGCTCGCAAAAAAGCAAAACGGGAAGCTCTGCCTTAATGCAGAGCCCCCCGCTAAGTGTTATTTTAGTGTATATCTTTCCAGAACTCTTTTTTCAAATAGTACGTCAGCACAAATAACAGGCCTAAAAAGGCAAGCACTAACAAACCAAGATGCTTATCACGCTCTTTAAAAGGTTCCGCCATAAAGACCAAATAGTTAACTAGGTCAGCGACTGTCTCATCATACTCAGCTGGCGTCATTGTGCCCTGCTTTTCTAACACCAAGTGATGTGTTTCAGTCTTTTCATCAATTTTTAGAGCTTGCTCCCCTTGTAAAGTCCAGAGCACATGGGGCATGGCCACTTTGTCATAAACAACATTGTTCCATCCAGTTGGCCTTGTGTCGTCACGATAAAAACCACGCAAATAGCTGTAAAGCCAATCCGCTCCCCTTGCGCGCGCTTCAACTGACAAATCGGGTGGGGCAGCTCCAAACCATATTTTGGCATCGGCTTTGGGCATTGATACTGTCATCGTATCGCCAACTTTTTCACCGGCAAACATCAAGTTTGATTTTATTTGAGCGTCTGTTAAACCAATATCTTGCAAACGGTTATAGCGCATATATGCTGCGCTATGACAGTTTAAACAATAGTTCACAAAAGTTTTTGCACCGCGTTGCAATGATGCTTGATTGTTAGGATCAATAGGTGCGTGATCAAGCTTCACACCTTCATTTGCTAATGCCATTAATGGAACTAGCAAAGCTAAAACTATTAGAATTTTAGTTTTCATTATGCTGTTACCCTTTCTGGTACTGGCTTAGTCTTATCTTTCTTGGTGTACCAAGGCATCAATGCAAAGAATGAGAAGTAGACCACACTAAAAATTCTCGCCACAATCGTTGCGCGGTCAGCACCACCAACTAAAGGCAAATCAGATGCGAACTGACCCCATACATTTGATGGCTCTGTACCTAAGTAACCCAATATTATAAAACTAACCACAAAAGCTGCTAACCATTTTTTGTACAAACCACCTCGATAGCGAATTGACTTTACTGGACTTCTATCTAGCCAAGGTAAGAATGCAAAACTCACTACAGACAAGCCCATCGCAGCGACGCCCGGGAACTGTGAATTCAATATGGGTGGTACAGCACGCAAAATTGAGTAGTAAGGAGTGAAATACCAAACTGGGGCAATATGCGGTGGGGTTTTCAATGGATCTGCTGGGATAAAGTTATTCGCTTCAAGGAAATAACCACCCATCTCAGGTGCAAAGAAGATAATCGCTGATAACACAATCAAGAACACAGACACACCCATTAAATCTTTGACTGTGTAGTAAGGATGGAAGGCAATACCATCTAATGGAATATGTGTTTTTGGATCTTTATACTTTTTAATCTCAACACCGTCGGGATTGTTAGAGCCGACTTCATGCAGAGCGATCAAGTGTGCGACGACTAACCCTAACAAAACTAGCGGCAATGCAATCACGTGGAATGCGAAGAAACGATTAAGTGTCGCATCGGATACAGTGTAATCGCCCCGCAACCACAATGAAATATCTGGACCGACGAATGGAATGGAAGTGAACAAGTTAATAATCACTTGCGCACCCCAATAAGACATTTGACCCCAAGGCAATAGGTAGCCAAAGAATGCTTCGCCCATCAACACCAAGAAGATGCCAACACCGAACAACCAAATCAATTCGCGAGGCGCTTTGTAAGAACCGTAAATCAAGCCACGAAACATGTGCAAATAAACCACCACGAAAAACATGGATGCTCCTGTGGAGTGCATATAACGAATCAAGCGCCCCCAAGAAACATCGCGCATGATGTACTCAACCGAAGCAAAAGCTAAGGAAGCTTCTGGCTTGTAGTTCATTGTTAGAAAAATACCAGTTAAAATTTGTATCACTAAAACAAGCGTTGCTAGCGCACCAAAAAAATACCAAAAATTGAAATTTTTAGGTGCATAGTATTCTGTAACATGCGCCTTAAGCGTTGAAGTCAATGGGAATCGATCGTCAATCCAACCCAATAAGCCTTTAGAATCCTGTTGATTGCTGTTAGCCATCATGCAACTCCCTTATCATCGGCACCGATCAGCAAAACTGCATCACTGATGTATTTGTGAGGTGGAACAACCAAATTAATCGGTGCTGGAGAACCCTTAAACACACGACCAGCCAAATCAAATTTAGAGCCGTGACAAGGACAGAAAAATCCGCCTGGCCAATCAGCACCCATATCAGCCCCTATTTGTAATTTGGGCGATGGAGAACAACCCAAGTGTGTACAAATACCCACCAGCACCATAATGTTTGATTTGATCGCCCGCGCTGGATTTATGCAGTAATCAGGTTGCTGACTAGTCACTTCTAATTTTGGATCAGATAACTTATCGTCATGATTTGCCAACGCATCCAACATCGCTTGACTACGATTTACAATCCAAACTGGCTTACCACGCCATTCAACCGTAATCATTGAGCCTAACTCGATCTTACTAATGTCTGCTTCAACTGGCGCACCAGCAGCTTTAGCGCGCTCACTCGGCATCATGCTTGTAACGAAAGGAACAGCCACCGCAGCTGCTGCCACACCACCCGCAACCGAAGTTGCCGCGATAAGGAACTTGCGCTTACTTTGATTCACTTCTTGATTCGCCATCAC
>CAIVUE010000179.1 GCA_903909015.1 uncultured Methylophilaceae bacterium | reverse complement strand
GCATTTAAGCTTTTAAAGTCTTGCGGCACCACCGGAAATAAAGCGATGGCAGGAATGCCGAGTGAAACGCATTCAGCAGCCGTCTTAAGCAGCAAATCAATACTCTGACGGTTTACCCCAGGCATCGAAGCCACGGCCTCTGTGCGATTCTCACCTTCCAACACAAATACTGGATAAATCAAATCATTGGTCGTCAGGACATGCTCACGCATCAAACGACGCGAGAATACATCCTTACGCATGCGGCGTGGGCGAATGGCTAAAAATTGTTGCTTAGCTGACATGATTCATCCTTTAACTCAATTATGCTGAACAAGGCTTGCTAGGCGAAGCAAAGACTCTTGCCAATTCAGCGCCCGGATCTGGTTGTCGCATGAAGGCCTCACCGACCAAGAATGCGTTGACATGATGGTCACGCATCAACGCGACATCTTCAGGGGTAAAAATCCCTGATTCCGTGACCACAAAACGATCATCAGGAAGCTGCTTTAATAAATCTAAGGTCGTCTGTAAGGTCACATCAAAGGTGCGTAGGTTACGATTATTAATCCCAATCAAAGGCGTTTCTAATTGCAATGCCAATTCTAGCTCTTCGCCGTCATGCACTTCGACTAAGACTGCCATCCCTAAATCATGAGAGACCGCTTCAAGTTCACGCATGGTGGCAAGTTCAAGGGCTGCCACAATCAATAAAATACAATCCGCCCCCATCGCACGGGCTTCATACACCTGATAGGGGTCGATCATAAAATCTTTACGTAATACCGGCAACTTACAAGCTGCTCTGGCTTGCTTTAGATATTCACTAGAGCCTTGGAAATAATGTTTGTCCGTCAAGACAGACAAGCAAGCGGCGCCCCCTTTTTCATAGCTTCTAGCAATTTCGGCCGGGTTAAAGTCCTCACGAATAATGCCCTTAGATGGACTCGCCTTTTTAATCTCAGCGATCACTGCCGGTAAGTCGGCATCCACTTTATTAAAAATATTGCCCACAAAATCTCTTGGATCATCTTGATTGTAGGCCTCAATACGCAAGTCATCTAGAGACTTGATCCCTTTAGCCGCAGCCACTTCTTGACGTTTAGTTTCAAGAATTTTATTGAGAATATCAGACATGCATCAGCCTTCTTTAAGCTTGGTTTGAATACGAAATGAGTTGATGAAGTTTTTCTAAGGCAGCGCCACTATCAATCACAGCCGCCGCTTTATCTACGCCAGCCTGCATCGTGTCCACTAGGCCCGAGACATAAATTGCAGCCCCAGCATTCATGAGCACGATGTCCCGAGCAGCGCCTGGTTTGCCATTGAGGACCGCAAGAATCATTGCCTTAGATTCTTCTGCATTTTGAATTTGGATATCTTTTAACGCGTGCAGTTCCAAGCCAAGTTGCGCCGGATTCATACGATACTCCGTCACCTGTCCATTTTTAAGCTCTGCCACAAAGGTGTCCCCAGTAAAGGAGATTTCATCCATGCCATCCGCGCCGTGCACCACGAGCACATGCTCACTTCCAAGCTGATGCAGCACATTGGCCAATTTAGCGGTAAGACTTTGATCAAATACGCCCATGACCTGACGACGCGCGTTGGCTGGATTCGTCATCGGGCCCAGCAAGTTAAATAAAGTTCTCACGCCAAGCTCACGGCGAACTGGGGCAGCATGCTTCATGGCACTGTGATGATTTGGGGCAAACATAAAGCCGATGCCGATGCCATTCACCGATGCAGCCACTTGCTGCGGGGTTTGATTCACATTCACACCAAGCGCTTCAAGGACATCTGCACTGCCGCAGGTCGAGGAAACAGAACGTCCGCCATGCTTGGCAACTTTGGCGCCAGCAGCAGCAGCCACAAATGCACTCACCGTGGAAACGTTAAAGGTCTGAATGCCATCCCCGCCAGTCCCGCAGGTATCAATCAAATGGCTTCTATCTTGAATATCGACCTTGGTAGAAAGCTCACGCATGACCATGGCGGCGGCGGCAATCTCATCGACCGTTTCACCCTTAGCCCGAAGCGCAATCAAAAAGGCCGAGATTTGAGCTTGCGTCAATTCTCCGCCCATCACTTGACGCATCACCCCAAGCATCGCCTCTTGCGTCAAATCATGACGTTCGAGGAGTTGACCCAGAACCTCTTTGAAGACCATTAATAGGCTTTCAAGAAATTATTAAGGAGTTCATGCCCATGCTCAGTCAAGATAGACTCGGGATGGAACTGCACGCCTTCAACGGGGAGGGTTTTATGTCGTACACCCATGATCTCACCATCATCGGTCCAAGCGGTGATCTCTAAGCAATCAGGAATGCTTTCACGCTCAATCACTAGAGAATGATAACGCGTTGCTGTATAGGGATTTGGCAGATCTTTAAATACCCCAATATTCTTATGATGAATCAGAGAGGTTTTGCCGTGCATCAATTGCTTTGCATGCACAATTTTTCCACCAAAAGCTTGGCCAATACTTTGGTGACCCAGGCACACCCCAAGTAAGGGAATCTTGCCTGCAAATTCATGAATCAGCGGCACGGAAATCCCTGCTTCATTTGGCGTACATGGGCCTGGCGAGATCACAATATGATCTGGATTGAGCGACTTCACTTTAGCCAAGTCAATTTCATCATTTCGGTAAACCTGCACATCTTGACCCAGCTCAGCCAAATATTGCACGAGGTTGTAAGTAAAGGAGTCGTAATTATCAATCATTAATAACATGCTGTTACTCCTCGCCTTCCACTAGGCCGGTATCGAGGCCTAAATTGACTAACTCTGCAGCACGTAATACCGCACGTGCTTTATTTTGGGTTTCCATCCATTCACTTTCAGGGACTGAGTCCGCAACAATCCCTGCGCCAGCCTGCACATAAAGCTTGTTGTTTTTAATGACCCCTGTGCGAATCGCAATGGCAACGTCCATGTCCCCATTAAAGCCTAAGTAACCGACCGCGCCCGCATAAATCCCACGCTTAATAGGTTCCAGCTCATCAATGATTTCCATCGCACGCACTTTAGGGGCGCCGCTCACTGTCCCGGCTGGGAAAGTCGCTTTTAAAACATCAATAGCATCCATGCCTGGCTTGAGTTGGCCTTCCACATTCGACACGATGTGCATGACGTGCGAGTAACGCTCAATCATCATATTATCAGTGACCTTGACCGTACCAGTTTGCGCAACACGGCCCACATCATTACGACCTAAGTCCATGAGTTGCACATGTTCTGCACGTTCTTTTGGATCAGCCAATAGTTCTTCCGCCAACGCAAGATCTTCTTCACGACTTTTTCCGCGAGGACGGGTACCGGCTATGGGACGGGCAGTGACGGTGCCATCCTCAAGACGCACTAAAATCTCTGGTGATGCGCCCACCACATGGTGATCGCCCATATCGTAATAGAACATGTAGGGTGATGGATTTAAACTACGAAGTGCGCGATATAACGATAAAGGCGGCGCATAAAAAGGCTGAGACATACGCTGTGATAAGACCACCTGCATGATGTCACCATCGAAAATATAGCGTTTCGCTTTTTCTACCGCGGCCTTGAAATTAGCCTCGCCAAAGTCAGATTGGGCTGCTTCTTGTTTGAGCGCTTGCGCCTCTGGAATCGATACCGATCTTCGTAAGCGCTGGATGAGTTCACCCAAACGATTTCTTGCCTTGGCATAAGCGTCCGGCTCCGCTGGATCAGCGTAGACAATGAAATACAGCTTCCCCGAAAGGTTGTCCACCACAGCCAATTCTTCAGACACCATGAGCAATACATCTGGCACATTTACATCGTCTGGTTGAACGGTATCTGCTAAACGACGTTCGATGTAACGGACCGTCTCATAGCCAAAATAACCAGCGAGCCCGCCCATGAAACGAGGCAATCCTTTATAAGGCGGCACCTTAAAACGCGCTTGATACTGCTGAACAAAATCAAGCGGATTCACATCGCTTGCGGTTTCAATGACCTGATTGTCCTGCAACACTTCAATATTCAGGCGATTTGCAACGATACGGGTACGTGCTGGCAGGCCAATGATTGAATAGCGGCCAAAACGTTCACCGCCCTGCACAGACTCGAGCAGGTAAGAAAAAGGTTGATTAGCAAGTTTAAGATAAAGCGAGAGCGGCGTATCAAGATCAGCAAAGGTCTCAATCACCAAGGGGATGCGATTGTAGCCTTGTGCGGCTAGCGCATTAAATTCCGTTTGATTTAGTGTGTGCAACATAAAAAATCCCAAGTTCTAAAGTGAAATGCAAAAAGTCTTGGCGAATGATCGCCATTGGCAGTGCTGGATTAAATCCACCATCGCCAACTTGCTTGCATTTTGTAAACTTGGGATTGATTCATTCAATTAAATCCTAAAAATTAGACTGTCGCTAATTGTGCACGTAGTTCAGACACAATCGTATTGTAACGATTTGG
>CAIVUE010000178.1 GCA_903909015.1 uncultured Methylophilaceae bacterium | reverse complement strand
TTGAGACGCTCCATAATGGCAGCAACACGATCCGATGCAAAAATACGTAACAATTGATCTTCAAGTGATAGATAAAAACGACTAGAGCCCGGATCCCCTTGACGGCCAGAACGCCCTCTTAATTGATTATCCACACGGCGAGACTCATGACGCTCTGTACCAATGATGTGTAATCCACCAGCCGCTAAAACAGCGTCATGACGTAATTGCCATTCTGCTTTTAGCGCAGCAATTTTGGCTTGTTTTTGATCATCTGTAAGCGCTTGATCCGCACGGACGAGATCAATTTCAGGTTCAGGATTTCCGCCCAAAACAATATCAGTACCACGACCAGCCATATTAGTTGCAATAGTAATCACACCTGGACGTCCAGCTTGCACAATAATATGCGCTTCGCGCTCATGTTGTTTTGCATTCAATACTTGGTGTTCTAACTTTGCTTTAGTCAGTAGATCCGCGATTAATTCAGAATTTTCAATTGAGGTCGTTCCAACCAAAACAGGCTGACCTCGACCTTGGCATTCTTTAATGTCTTCAATGACCGCATTGTATTTTTCACGAGCAGTCCGATAAACCTTATCCATCTGATCTTTACGTTGCATAACGCGATGCGTTGGAATAACCACCGTTTCCAAACCGTAAATTTGATTGAATTCGTAAGCTTCTGTATCTGCTGTACCTGTCATTCCAGATAATTTTCCATACATACGGAAATAATTTTGGAATGTAATAGAAGCAAGTGTTTGGTTTTCTTTTTGAATTGCAACGCCTTCTTTAGCTTCCACCGCTTGGTGTAAGCCATCAGACCAACGACGGCCCGTCATCATACGGCCTGTGAATTCGTCAACAATCACAATTTCTCCATCACGCACTACATAGTGCTGATCTCTATGGAATAATGATTGAGCGCGCAATGAGGCGTACATATGATGAACTAGGCTGATACTTGCAGCATCGTACAAACTAGCACCTGGAACTAACAAGCCTGATTTCTCAAGCAACTGTTCTGCATGCTCATGTCCATTCTCAGACAAAATCACTTGCTGAGCTTTCTCATCAACCCAATAGTCGCCTTCGCCCTCTTCTTCAGTTTGACGAATCAACTGAGCAGCAATGCTATTCATTTGATTGTATAAATCAATACTATCGTCAGCTTGCCCAGAGATAATGAGCGGTGTACGCGCTTCATCAATTAATATCGAGTCGACCTCATCAATCAATGCATAACTTAAACTTCGTTGCACTCGCTCTTCAGCGGTGAAAACCATATTGTCACGAAGATAGTCAAAACCAAATTCGTTATTAGTACCGTAAGTGATATCTGCTGCATAAGCTTGTTGCTTTGCATCATGTGGCATTTGTGAAAGATTGATACCAACAGTCAACCCTAAAAAGTTATAGAGTTTTGACATCCATTCAGCGTCACGTTTCGCCAAATAATCATTAACCGTAATGACATGAACGCCATTACCAGTCAATGCATTCAAGTAAGCTGGCAAAGTAGCCACCAATGTCTTACCTTCACCTGTACGCATTTCAGCAATTTTGCCTGCATTAAGCACCATGCCACCGATTAGCTGAACATCAAAATGGCGCATTTGAAATACTCGACAGCCACCTTCACGGACCACTGCAAATGCTTCTGAGAGGAGTTGATCTAAAGTCTCACCAGCTTTATAGCGACTTTTAAACTCCTCTGTTTTTGCCCGCAATTCATCATCAGTCAGTGATTGCATTTGAGGCTCAAGCGCATTGATGACAGCCACTTGCTCAAAGTATTGCTTCACTAGTCGATCATTACGACTACCGAATAGTTTTCTAAAAAGCTTGAATAACATAGAGTTGACACCAACTTTCCGCTATCGCGGAACCCTCTTAAGATTGACCTAAAAATAACTTAATACACCAAATTCCCGAGATTTTACCATAATCAAGCCGCCTCTCGGCAGCCTTTAAAGCTTCACTAAAAACACGAATATCTATGCAAGCGATATAATAGACATTCATGGCAATTCCACGTTCGTTATTTCGACTCGCTCGAGGTCTTAAATTTGCAATTAATCAATGCAATACTCAAGGATAGCGCCCTATCAAAACTCGCAGATAGAGCACAAGAGCTCACTTCGACACAAAAAGTCTGGAATGAAATTGTTCCGGCCCAATTAAAGCAATATGCGCAAGCTGGAAATATTCAACATAAACGACTTACCGTGCATGTTGAAAATGGCGCAATTGCCGCAAAAATTAAACTTCTACTTCCAAGCTTGCTCACAAAACTACAAAAACAAGGGATTGAAATTACTTCAATTCGAGTACAAGTGCAAGTTCAATCAAAGGTAGATAAACCAGTCAAACCACCCCGTCGCGTTAGTGACAGCGCCTCTAAAAACTTACAATCTTTAGCTAAACAACTAGAAGGTTCTGAATTGGGCGAAGCTTTAAATAGACTTTCAAAAAGAACTTAAATAAAAAAGGCCTGGCGATAGATATCGCCAGGCCTTTAATGAAAAGTAATTTATTAAAGAATAGGAATTATTAACAAGGCTACGATATTAATAATTTTGATGAGTGGATTCACTGCTGGGCCTGCAGTATCTTTATATGGATCGCCAACAGTATCACCCGTTACAGCAGCTTTATGCGCCTCAGATCCTTTGCCACCGAAATGCCCATCTTCAATGTACTTTTTAGCATTATCCCAAGCACCGCCACCAGTCGTCATTGAAATCGCAACAAAAAGACCTGTCACAATTGTGCCGATAAGCATGCCGCCCAATGCTTGAGCGCCTAAAAAGAATCCAACCAAAACCGGAGCAAGAACTGGTAGCAATGAAGGAATTATCATTTCCTTAATTGCCGCTTTAGTGAGCATATCAACCGCTAAAGAATAATCCGGAAGAGATGTACCTTCCATAATTCCTGGAATCTCAGCAAATTGACGCCTAACTTCAACCACTACTGATGCAGCAGCACGGCCAACAGCTTCCATCGCCATCGCACCAAAAAGGTAAGGAATCATGCCCCCAATGAAAAGTCCAATAATGACCAAGTGATTAGACAAATCGAATGTTGTAGCACCACCATGCTCACTAAGCTTTTGAGTAAAATCAGCAAACAAGACTAAAGCTGCTAAACCAGCAGATCCAATGGCGTAGCCTTTTGTAACAGCCTTGGTAGTATTTCCTACCGCATCTAATGGGTCCGTAATATTGCGGATCTCAGGTGGCAATTTTGCCATTTCAGCAATACCGCCAGCATTATCAGTAATCGGGCCATAAGCATCTAAAGCAACAATAATCCCCGCCATTGAAAGCATCGAGGTTGCAGCAATCGCAATACCATATAAGCCCGCAAAGTAATGTGCGCCCAAGATACCAAAACAAATCACCAACACTGGAGCTGCCGTAGATTTCATTGAAATCCCCAAGCCAGCAATCATATTCGTGGCATGTCCCGTGGTACAAGATTGTGCAATATGGCGCACTGGGGCATATTCTGTTGCAGTGTAATATTCAGTAATTACAACCATTGCAGCTGTAACAGCAAGGCCAATGAGAGAAGCTGAAAATATACTCATAGCTGAAACTGGGGCACCAGCAATCACTAGGTCAGACATCATGTATTTGGTAACGAAATAAAACGCTATTGCCGATAAACCGCCAGCTACGGCTAATCCTCGGTAAAGAGCATTCATAATTTTTCCGCCATCTCTCGCTTTAACAAAATAGGTACTCACAATTGATGCAAGAATTGATACTCCGCCAAGCACTAAAGGATAAGTCATCGCATTGACTGAGCCAGGGATAAGAAGCGCACCCAATAACATAGTAGCGATAATCGTGACTGCATAGGTTTCGAAAAGATCCGCTGCCATCCCAGCACAGTCTCCGACGTTGTCTCCAACGTTATCAGCAATTACTGCTGGATTTCTAGGGTCATCTTCTGGAATACCAGCTTCTACCTTACCCACAAGATCGGCACCTACGTCAGCACCTTTTGTAAAAATACCACCGCCTAATCTTGCAAAAATAGAAATGAGAGAACTACCAAAAGCAAAACCCACCAAAGGAGAAGTGTTTACCACTCCACCGTCTGGGGTAATGCTTATTAGGTATGCGTAATATCCAGCAACTCCCAACAACCCAAGCCCCACAACCAGCATTCCAGTAATGGCCCCCCCACGAAACGCAACCTGCAAAGCCGCATTAATTCCTTTATAGGCTGCTTGGGCAGTACGTAGATTAGATCGGACTGAAATATTCATGCCAATATATCCAGCCAAGCCAGACAAAATAGCGCCTACAGCAAATCCAATCGCAGTCAACTTACCTAGCAATAGAAAAATTATTACAAATAACGCAATTCCAACAATACCAATTGTTGTGTATTGTCGGTTGAGGTATGCGGATGCGCCTTGTTGAATTGCATCGGCAATTTCACGCATGCGATCGTTACCCGTTGGCTGCTTAAGCACCCATTTGATTGTTACGAAACCATAAATTAAGGCAATTAATGCACAGCCCAGTGAAAAAATAAGACTTTGCGACATAAAATTTCTCCTCTACCTCTTTTTTGTTATTAATATCAATTCAATGGAAAAACATCAATACCAGTTAAATCAACCATAAAAATAAAGCGATTTGAAATAACTGCAAAAATCGAAAACAACTTAAGTGAAATTACATCCTTACAGTTTTATCTTAACGTATATCACCGCACCGCGAAAGCCTTTAAAAAAACATAGCCATAAAAGAAAAAAGACAGCATTTATTAAATGCTGTCTTTTTTCTAAAATACATAAAGCTCAAAATAAACTATTAAAATTGTGGCTTATCTTCTATTTGGTCATATCGCTCTACGCCAGATAAAATCTCCGATTTTGCTTCATCGATTCCCCTCCAGCCATCCAACTTAACCCATTTGCCTTTATCAAGATCTTTATAATGCTCAAAAAAGTGTGCAATCATTTTTAGACGCCACTCTGAAACATCTTCAAACGACTTAAAGTGAGAATACAAGCCACATACTTTATCGATAGGCACAGCTAAAACCTTTGCATCTGGTCCAGCTTCATCTGTCATCATCAACACGCCTAATGGACGACATCTCACAACAACACCAGGAATCAATGGAACTGGCGTCAAAACCAAAACATCAACAGGATCCCCATCTTCAGAGAGCGTATGCGGAATGTATCCATAATTACATGGATACTGCATTGCAGTTCCCATAAAGCGATCTACAAATATCGCACCGGTTTCCTTATCAACCTCATATTTAACAGGATCTCCCTGCATCGGAATTTCAATAATGACGTTAAAATCATTGGGTACATCTTTGCCCGTAGGCACATTCATAAAAGCCACAATTTATCCTTACTAATTAAAAAAATATAAAAATTACAAAAGCTTTTCAAATTTAAGTGTTTTTTGATTATAAAAAGACATGTCGCCAGTTTCTATATCAAAATACCAACCATGTAATGTCAAGGTTCCAGCCTCGATACGAGACTGTATGAATGGAAACGTTGCTAGGTTCTCTAAAGAGACAATAATCCCTGCTAATTCACACTGGCAAGCCATTTCAGCTGGACTCGCATCAGGAAAATCGGCTTTTACACGTCGATATGCATGACTGGCCATACTTACCCAAGGGCGAATAAATTCACCATCCACGCCTTCCGGCACCCCTTCAGTGAGCGCCTTAATGCCACCACATTGTCTGTGACCCATCACCATAATGTGACGAACATCTAAGCCACAAACCCCAAACTCAAGTGCAGCACTGACCCCGTGGTAACCACCACCCTTTTCATAAGGAGGGACTAAGTTAGCAACGTTACGAACAACAAACAAATCCCCTGGCTTTGCATCCATGACAATCGCTGGATCTACTCTTGAATCAGAGCATGCAATAATCATCGTGCTTGGATTTTGACCTTGACTCAATTCGCCAAACAATGGCTTCTCGCCCATGAAATAACTCTCATGGAAGCGCTCATATCCTGCAACAAATTGATCAATATTACTCATTAATTCAGTTCTCTTTTTATCTGTTCACGGCATTCATTTACCACTGCATCAGGTATCATTTTTAGAGCCACATAGACTAGCAATGGCACTATTACCAAATCATCTAACTGCCCAATGACTGGGATGAAATCTGGAATTAAATCAAACGGCATTAATACGTATGCAATTGCCAATCCTAAGAAAATCTTAGCCAAAACAGGTGTTTTATCATGGCGCAATACAAGTCGATAAACCTCAAACTCTTGCTTTAACTGCCCCGCCACTTTCTTGAGTTGGCTTAACATCCTTAACTAAACGGCCAGGTTACGTCCCGTAAGTTTAGTATAAGCTTCACGATATTTCTCACTGGTTTTTTCTGCAACATCCTCAGGTAAGACTGGTGCAGGTGGGGTCTTATTCCAACCAGAGGCCTCTAGCCAGTCTCTAACATATTGCTTATCAAAACTTGGGGGATTCTTACCAACGACATATTGGTCAGCCGGCCAAAAGCGCGATGAATCTGGCGTTAACACTTCATCGATTAGGTAAAGCTCACCAGCCGCATCTAAACCAAATTCAAATTTAGTATCCGCAATAATAATCCCTCGAGTTAAGGCATATTCAGCCGCCTCTTGATACAAGCGAATGCTCACACTTGCAACTTTGTCTGCTAATTCCTTACCTAATAGGGAAGCACATTTTTCCAGGCTAATATTTTCATCATGGTCACCCACATCTGCTTTGCTTGATGGGGTAAAAATTGGCTGTGGTAATTTAGAGGCTTCTTGCAAACCAACTGGCAATGGAATACCGCATATCGTGCCACTCGCTTTATATTCTTTCCAACCACTTCCCACTATATAACCACGCACAATGGCTTCAATAGGCAAAGGTTTTAGTTTCTTAACTACTAAAGCCCGCTTACCTAGTTGTGCTTTTTCGAAAGGATCGCTCACAACGCTATCTGGGTTAATTCCGGTTAAATGATTGGGCACAATATGCCCTAGTTTCTCAAACCAGAAATTAGCAATTTCAGTTAGCAAAGCCCCTTTGTCTTTAATCGGGGTAGGCAAAATCACGTCAAATGCAGAAAGCCTATCGGTCGCGATTAATAACATCGTATTAGCATCGATATCATAAATATCACGGACCTTACCTTGGTGAAGCAATGGAAGGCTCTTGATGCTAGATTGCGTAAGCGTATTAGACAAATCAGTTTCCTAAAGATGTAATCCTGGAAGGGCTACGATTAATTCAATAAGTTAGATTATACCTTAAGGTCGCTAGTCTAAAAATACGATAAAAAAGGGCCACTAGGCCCTTTTTTGTTATCTCAATCAACTATTACAACTGACCGCGTTGCTCTAAAATTTCAACTGCAGGTAACTTTTTACCTTCAAGGAATTCCAAGAAAGCCCCACCAGCAGTTGAGATATAAGACACCTGATCATAAATATCATATTTCTGTATCGCTGCAATCGTATCTCCGCCGCCAGCCAAAGTGAAGGCTTTAGTCTTGGCAATGGCCATCGCGATCGTTTTAGTTCCTTCACCAAACTGGTCAAATTCAAACACGCCTAGTGGGCCATTCCAAACCACCGTACCAGCTTTCATGATGATGTCCGCAAGTTCCTGAGCGGATTTTGGTCCAATATCAAAAATCATATCATCAGATGCAATTGCATTAGCATTCTTAATGACTGCTGGCTCATTAGCATCAAAATGCTTACCCGTTACGACATCTACAGCGATTGGGACGGCTGCCCCACGCTTAGCCATTTTTTCCATTAAAGCTGAAGCCGTTGGAAGCAAGTCATCCTCACACAAAGAATGTCCAATTTCCAAACCCGTCGCCTTCAAAAAGGTATTCGCTATCCCGCCACCAACAACTAACTGATCAACCTTTTCAGACAAGCTCTCAAGGACTGTTAATTTAGTAGAAACTTTCGAACCCCCAACAATCGCGACCATAGGTCGAGCTGGATTTAACAATGCTTGGCTCAATGCCTCGAGCTCTTGAGTTAACAATAGTCCAGCAGCAGCAATAGGCGCAAATTTAGCCACTCCGTAAGTAGAAGCCTCTGCACGATGCGCAGTACCAAATGCATCCATGACAAACACATCACAAAGCTTCGCATAGGCTTGAGATGTCGCATCTAAATTCTTCTTTTCACCCACATTAAAACGACAGTTCTCAAGCAAGACCAACTCACCAAAGTCAACATCAAAGTCACCGGAAACCCAGTCCTTAACTAACCTAACTGGCTTACCTAATTTAGAAGAAATCACATCTGCAACTGGCTTAAGGGAGTTTTCTTCAGAATAAACACCTTCTTCAGGACGGCCAAGATGTGATGTCACCATGACTTTCGCACCAGCATTGAGCGCAAATTCAATGGTTGCCATTGAGGCGGTGATGCGTGCATCTGAAGTGACTTTTCCATCTTTAACTGGCACATTTAAATCTGATCTAATCAAGACACGTTTGCCAGCCAAATCTAAATCTGTCATTTTAATTACGGACATAAGAACTCCTTAAGCGATATGCTCAGCAAGACGTAACATATTGCAGGTATACCCATACTCATTGTCGTACCAGCCAACCACTTTTACGAAAGTTGGGTCAAGGGCAATCCCCGCCTCAGAATCAAATACCACAGCACAAGCCGCACCACGGAAATCGGTAGACACTACTTTGTCATTCGTAAAGCCTAAAACGCCTTTTAAAGGACCAGACTCCGATGCTGCCTTCATCGCATTAATAATATCTTGATAGCTTGCTTCTTTATTTAATTCACAAGTTAAATCCACCACTGAAACATCTGAGGTCGGCACTCTAAATGCCATGCCTGTCAGTTTCTTATTTAATACTGGAATCACTTTACCCACCGCTTTAGCAGCCCCAGTTGAGGATGGAATAATATTCTCTAAAATACCTCTGCCGCCGCGCCAATCCTTGCTAGAAGGACCATCCACAGTTTGTTGTGAAGCAGTCGCCGCATGAACGGTGGTCATTAAGCCACGCTTAATTCCAAAATAATCATTAATGACTTTAGCGAGCGGTGCCAACGCATTTGTCGTGCATGAAGCCGCTGAAACAATGGCTTCACCTTTATATTCTTCATGATTGACCCCATAAACAAACATCGGGGTATCATCTTTTGGTGGTGCAGATTGCACGACCTTTTTTGCGCCAACTGCAATATGCTTTTGGCAGCTTTCTTTCGTCAAAAATACGCCAGTGCATTCTAATAGAACATCAACACCGGCAGCACCCCAATCCAAAAGATCAGGATTTCTTTCTGAAGTCAGAATGATTTTTTTGCCATTTACAATTAAATAACCATCTTTGTATTCGACAGAGCCTTTAAAAGCCCCGTGGACTGAATCATATTTCGCCATATAAACGAGATATTCAGGATCCTGTGTGCCATTAATGGCAACCACTTCAATATTCTCAAAATCCTGAAATGCTGCACGCAGCGCCATGCGGCCAATACGACCAAACCCATTGATGCCTACTTTAATTGTCATAATTATTACCTTAGATTTACAAACAAAAAGGGAGCCAAGAAAATCGGCTCCCTTCGTCTAGCTTACTTCAATAATTACAGAACTGACTTAACAGTTTTCACTACGTTTTCTACCGTGAAGCCGAAATGCTTGAGCAATACGCCACCAGGTGCAGATTCACCAAATGTGTCGATACCAACTACAGCACCTTCTAAACCAACATATTTACGCCAGAAATCTGG
>CAIVUE010000177.1 GCA_903909015.1 uncultured Methylophilaceae bacterium | reverse complement strand
GCTAGCAATCAAAGCGCCATGAATATTCAATGATTGTAGTATTTTTATATCCTCAGTATTACGTACTCCACCAGCGGCATAGAGTTTAGATATTTTGGATTGGCGATTAATATGACTCAATGTTTCAATATCTGGTCCGGCATTGCTGCCAACTTTATCAAGCGTCATCACGATGACTTCTTTAGTCCAAAAAGTGACATCATCAACGAACTCATTCGGCCCTTGTAGTTTATTGTTTTTAAAGTCTAAAGATAGAATTGGTGAGTTGTGCGATGCTTTGATCAGAGATAGGTACTGCTCAGTACTATCCATACTTTCTGTACCAATGACAGGCCTAATATTGGGTAATTGCCACGACTTTATGGTTGATTCGTTATCGAAGCCAGCATCTAGCCATATTTCTATCCCAGGAAAATCTAATGCTATTTCCTGGATGATCCTCTTGTGGTCCCCGGTCTTCTGAATGGCATTGATATCAGCGATATAGAGGTGCTTGAATGGGTATAATGCCAATAGAGCCTTTGTAACTGCTATTGGATCAGTCGATGCTGTTAACTTAGATGCTATTGGTGAGTATTGATGCCGATTGCCTTCGATGGCATGTACCACCTGATGATTCATCAAATCAAGCACGGGAATAATGTTCATTTGAAAATCTTTATCTGCGAATTTATTACTGGTGGAGGATTATACCGTGCGTCTTTGCCACCGTCCCTGTTGCTAGAGGGATTAATGATGCGCGATGCTGCATTGCGAGATTTTTCGCAGATTTCAAATGTTGACGTGTTGGTCACGTGTGATCATCGGTTATCCCCCCCTAAGAACGCACACCAGGTCATGATGGTAGATCCCGAACAAGATGTTTGGGCTTTATGGGAAAGTTGTATTGCTGGTGCGGATGCGGTCTTGATGATTGCCCCAGAAACAAACGGCCATCTAGAAAAATTGACGATACTGGCTGAAGTGCTCGGTAAAACCATTATTGGTTGTTCATCTGCTGCTGTTCATCAAGCTGGCGACAAATGGTTAAGTTTTGAATCTTTGATTGCTCACGACATTCCAACGTTGGAAACATACCTTGCTAATAATTTACCAGACCTTATTAGCCGGGCTTATGTCGCCAAGCCTAGGGAGGGTGCTGGCTGTGAGGATATGGCCTATTTTCAGAATATCAATAAATTGAAGGCCTGGATTGAGCCTCGACTGAATACCCATATTGTTCAGCCTTATCAGGAGGGAGTGGCTGCAAGCTTCTCTATGCTATGCCGAGAGGGTAAAGCTTACCTGTTGAGTGCCAATAACCAGAACATACAAATAGATGGTCACTGGATTTCTTATAGCGGTGGCGTGATTAATGGATTGGCGGAATATGAGACTGAGTTTCGTGCGCTAGCTCAAAAAATTGCTCAAGCTATGCCAGGCTTAGCTGGGTATGTTGGCGTCGATGTAATCATAGATGTAGATCAATTTTATGTGGTCGAGGTGAATCCTAGGCTGACAACCTCTTATGTAGATTTACATCAAGCCTGTGGCTGGAATCCAGCACAGATGCTTCTTGACTTGTTCTATAATGAGGCATTCGTTCTACCTGCAATCAATCACAAGAAGGTTGAATTTTCGCTTGATCCCTCTGCATTCTCCAAAAATTAAATCAGATGCCATATTAGGCTGGGATGTTGGTGGTGCGCATTTGAAAGCAGCCCTTGTATCACCTGAGGGAGTTGTGTTGGATGCGTTTCAAGAAGCCTGTCCACTATGGCGGGGCATGAACGAGTTGGAGCGCGCGCTTAAAGTCATTATGCAGTCTTTAAATGATCCGCCTAAACGCCACGCTGTCACAATGACGGCAGAATTAGTCGATATCTTTCCTAGTCGACATGACGGCGTGATCCAAATATCCCAATTTATGAACGATCATCTGGGTGGCGAAGTATCCTTTTATTCTGCCCGTCAAGGATTCGTGTCGCTTGCATCTGTACCTACCTTAACTCAATCAATTGCCTCTGTTAACTGGCATGCAAGTGCCAGTTTAATAGCTAAGACTATACCCCAAGGGGTTTTGATAGATATCGGTAGCACAACCACGGACCTGATCCTGCTTAAAGATTTTCGAGTCAATGCAAGGGGAATGACTGATGCTGAACGTTTAAGTCATGATGAATTGCTTTATGCTGGCGTAGTTAGAACTCCCTTGATGGCCCTATGCCAGAAAATTAATTTTAAAAATAATTTAGTGAATATTGCTGCAGAGTATTTTGCAACGACAGCTGATGTTTATCGTTTAACGCATGAATTAGCTTTTGAAGATGATATGGCCGATACTGCAGATGGAGCAGGTAAGTCTGACTTTGAGAGTGCGCGTCGTCTAGCTAGGATGATTGGACGTGATGTTGAGGATGCGGACATTGATTCATGGAGAGATTTAGCATTTGAATTTAGGGCGGTGCAATTGATGCGACTTGAAGCGGCACTATGTGAAGTGCTTTCTCATGAGTCTTTTGATAAAAATGTACCATTAATTGGTGCAGGTGCAGGGCGTTTCTTAGTCCGAGTGTTGGCTGAAAAAATCAACAGACCTTATTTAGACGTTGATTCATTGCTCCCTAGCTCAAAAAATTCAATTCATTGGGTAGGTGTTTGTTTTCCAGCTGTGGCTGTTGCTTCTTTGGCATCGGGTTATTAATGATAAAACAAGAAGTTCTATATCAATCAAATAGTGCAAATCTTTTTGCACGTATTGCAGATCGACCTTGGGCCGTATTTTTAGATAGTGGCCAGCCAGAGAGTGAGTTTGGACGCTTCGATATCATGGCGGCTAATCCTTTTATGCAATTAGTGACCAACGGCACTCATACCTCAATCATTGATCATCATGGTTGCCGTTCAAGTACAAATGACCCTTTTGAATTGTTAAAGGAATCACTTGCTCCTTATAGGCTTAAGCAAACCGAACTTCCGTTTGAAGGCGGCGCAATTGGTTTTTTTGGTTATGATCTAGCTCGTCGGATTGAGGATTTTCCTGAAGTTGCCTTGGATGATGAGCGTATGCCCCAAATGATGGTGGGGATTTACGATTGGGCATTGGTGGTTGATCATCGATTGAAACGGTCTTATTTAGTTTCGCATCTCATGCATTCAGAAACAAAGCAGGATTGGCTTGCATTGTGTGCATTATTTAATGAGCCTCAAAATCCAGTGTTGAAGCAATCATTTAAGATTACATCAGCATTGCAGTCCAATATGGATTACAAGGCTTACAGTAAAGCCTTTCATTGCATTAAGGAATATATCCGCGATGGAGATTGTTATCAGGTCAATCTAGCTCAACGTTTTTCTGCAAAAGCTAGCGGTGATGGCTGGGAGGCTTATCTAGCTTTACGGGAAATCAGTCCAGCTCCATTTATGACTTATATGAATTACCGCGATGAGAAAACTACTTTTGAGATTCTTTCAGCTTCCCCAGAACGATTTTTACAAGTCCATGGACAGCATGTGGAGACTAGGCCGATTAAAGGCACTAGATCTCGGTCTGAGGATTCCACAGAAGATGCTGCCAATGCCTATGCGTTACAAAATAGCGCAAAAGATCGCGCTGAAAATTTAATGATAGTAGATTTACTTCGCAATGATATAAGCAAGGCGTGCGAAGTAGGGAGCGTGAAAGCTGATAATTTGTTTGCGCTCGAAAGTTTTGCAAATGTTCATCATTTGGTGAGTACGGTCACTGGAGTTTTGGCGAAGGGCATGAGCGCAATAGATTTGCTGCGCGCTTGCTTTCCTGGCGGTTCAATTACAGGCGCACCCAAACTTAGATCGATGGAGATTATTGAGGAATTAGAGCCGCACCGGCGGGGCCTTTATTGTGGGGCAGTCGGCTACATTGGTTTTGACGGGAATATGGACACTAATATCGCCATCCGGACAGCAATTTATTCTCGCGGAGAAATTCGATTTTATGCGGGCGGCGGAATTGTTGCTGATTCAGAGTTAAGTAAAGAGCATTCTGAAACTTTAGATAAAGCGTCTTCGATGCTAGCGCTCATCCAGCGTTTTGGTGGGGATGTCGCCTTAAAGGAAAGTAAACCCTGATGTGGGTGATTAAGTTAGGCGGAAGCTTACTCGGTCAACCAGAGCTCCAACAATGGCTCGATACCTTAACTAGGTTTGGGGATGGTAAGATTGTGATCGTTCCGGGTGGCGGGATCTTTGCAGATGCGGTTAGAGAAGCGCAGGCTAAAACATCGATTAGTAATGCACTTGCTCACGAGATGGCCGTGATGGCGATGGATCAATATGCAAGATTAATGACGGGTTTGAATGCTGACTTGGTGACAGCGTCGAGTGAGCTTGAGATTGCTGAGTCTGGTTGGCAACATCGTGCGATTGTTTGGATGCCATCTAGCATGGTTCTGTCTGATAAGACTTTGCCTGAAAATTGGGATTTGACCTCAGATAGCATCGCGGCGTGGTTAGCCTCAAAATTGAATGCTAATCATTTGTTGCTAGTGAAATCAGAAGCGAAGGTTCCTGATAATCAAATTTATGTGGAAGATTTAATTGAGTCAGGAACGGTTGATCCATACTTTGCTCGTTACGGATGCAACCAGTCTTTTAAAACATGGCTGTTGAATAAAAGTGAGTTCATCAACATTAATCATTTGATTAGCCATCAATCAGCCCCATCAATGGGGACTGAAGTTATCACTAAGGGTTAAATATGGCCGACTTTCTTGATGAAGTAAATATGCAGAATAGAATCTATAGCGATGACGAGATCAACCAAAAGCTCAAGGCTGAATTGCCTCATTGGACTTATGCAGATGGATGGATTCGTCGAAAATACAAAACAAGTGGATGGAAATCTACACTCATGGTTGTAAATGCTGTTGGCCATTTGGCTGAAGCTGCTTGGCATCATCCTGATTTGAGCGTTACTTATGCCTTCGTTGTAGTTAAGTTATGTACACATAGCGCTAAAGGCATTACTGATAAGGATTTTGAACTTGCAGCCAAAATTGAATCTGTTATTGCTTGGCAACCTGTTAAAGAAGCTCAAGCAAAAGGTCGGAAGACGGCATTAGTGGGGACGCCGAACGAAGATCTTCGATTTAAATATATCAAGTATGATGATTAGTCGTTTTGGCTACTGAATTAAAAAGAAACTAGCATTAATCCAATGTTTTAGGATATAATCGCGACCTTTCCACCTTGGCTCACTGTTTCGCTGTGCAGGAGCCTTTTAATCCAAAAGGAGTTTACATGCGGCATTATGAAGTAGTTTTTATCGTCCATCCGGACCAAAGTGAGCAAGTGCCTGCGATGATCGAACGTTATCGTACTCTTGTAACTTCAAATGGTGGTGCTATGCACCGCCTTGAAGACTGGGGCCGTCGTCAAATGGCATACCCAATTCAAAAAATCCACAAAGCGCATTACGTGCTCATGAACATTGAATGTAATCAATTCGTTTTAGACGAACTTGAACACGCATTCAAATTTAATGATGCTGTGTTGCGCCACCTAACAATGGCAACTAAAGAAGCTGTTGTTGCTCCATCACCTATGATGAAAGAAGAGAAATCTAAATCAGTATTAGGTAAAGATGAAGCGGCACCAGTTGCTGAGGCAGCTGCTGTTTAAGTGAGTTGCAATACGCTGGCGACTAATTTATTAGTCATTGATGGTGAAGTTGTTCAAATTGAAACTCTTCGCTGCACGCCGGCAGGAATACCGTTGTTGAGTTTTGTTTTGCGGCATCTCTCTGAGCAAGTTGAAGCAGGGATGCAGCGTAGGGTTGAATGTGATGTGAATGCTATGGTCATGGGACCGTTAGCGGAAAGATCTCAAAGCATTAAAGTTGGGGAGTTTTATAAAGCCTCTGGTTTTCTTGCTAAACGCAGCCTAAAAAGCACACAACTGGTAATGCACATTAATATATTAGATAAAATCTAAATAAAAAT
>CAIVUE010000176.1 GCA_903909015.1 uncultured Methylophilaceae bacterium | reverse complement strand
GTCCAAAGGGTCCTCAGGCTGATGCGGTTAACCCTGCATAACAACCATTAACAAAAAAGCGGACCGGTTCACGCTGGTCCGCTTTTTCATTGGTCAAAGATAATTATTAGAATGTCACACGCAGCAAAGAGGCAATAGCTCAGTTGGTTAGAGCCCCGAACTCATAATTCGGTCGTCGTAGGTTCGAGTCCTACTTGCCTCACTCAGTTTAAGGTGTAGAGATCCAATGCAGAAATTTGCGCCAAACAGAGACGCACCAGTTGGATGAGTGATCCCAGCCAACCACTGTCCAGTGGCTCAGATTCTTCCAACCTGCTTGAACATATGGCCACCATTTATAAGTTAATGAATGCCAAGTATCTGTTGGATGTTGCCATGCATGGTGAAGTTCTGTGAGCGGATTAAATCCAAGTATTTGCAGAATGAGAAGAACCAAAATGATTATTCCTAGAAAGCGATATGCGTATCTGAACTTGGGGTGACGAATATTGATTATGGATTCCCCAGCGAAAGCACCCAAGATTGAATAAATAAAGGAAGGAATGGGAAGAATTACAAAGGAGATTAAGACGCTCTCTTTTGCACCAAGGTGGTGATGAAGAATCTGAGTTCCAACGACCACACCCACGATTCCAAGCCAGACGGTTTTCAGTACGCCACTTGGGGTAATTGCGCCAAGATATCTGGAAGCGGGCAATTTCTCATCAAAAAATCCCAGGATCTGAGGGATGAGTAATATGGCAATTCCTGCTGCAAGATACCTATTCCAACCAATATATGGCTGGGCCAAGATAATCATCACTGCAACTTTGAAAATAACTCCCCGAACCCTTTGAATCTTTCCAACAGGTTTTAGCTCAACGTGAAGTTGGTTGAGGCGGTATGGATAGAGATACCACGCGATTTCTTCCAGCAAGAGGCGAGCAAGAAGAGCGAGCCCCACATAAATCCCTAAAGTATTTGCAGATTTTGTAATTGACATTTCATATCCGATAAGGCCAGGTAGGGCGCCAATGAGTTTTGCCGTTGCCCACCCAGTCAAAATCGAAGTGATCACGTAATCGGTGGCGCGTTCCCAAAACCCTGCAAAGTCATTAAATCGTCTGTGCAGTGGCCTGAACTTGCTCGCTATGAGTCCAGGAGCAAAGAAAAGTAGTGAGAATCCGAGGGTAAAAAATATTGCGTGCTGGGAATTTAGATTTCCGCTTGCAAAAACGAAGTCGATGTAGACGATTGCCGCACAAATTCCAGCTAGAGCATCAAAGACCCCCAGAAGTAAAAGTGTAAGGATAATTGAGCGGTCAAAGGGAAAAGCATGATTTTTTATGCTTCTCATTCCAGTATAAGAAAAATAGAGCGCGGCTGGAATTGTCAGCCAGGCAAGATTTCCAAAAATTGCTCTCAAATATCGTGCATCAACCGAAGCGCGAGCAAGTAAATGTGAGAATCGATCCACGCTATGTGCGATCGATCGTGGCAGAGAATCAAAGGAGTTCATAAATTTAGCGTTGATGTATCCACGCCGATCTCCCCAAGATTTCTTTTTGCTTGGAAGTCCAAGTGAACCGGCATCAGCTCCGCCGAGATCGCCTTGTTCACTTCCTGATTTGCGTCTGCTTCCAAGGAGTGCACTTCCTATGGCAAGTGCCACTGCAAAGAATGAAATAGTCTCATCTGGGTGTGAATATGGATTAAATGGGCTTGGTTTCTTTGGCGCAGGCTTGGGAAGTAAATCTGGACAAATATTGTCAAAGTGCAACTGACCCTGAAGGTCTTTACAAAAGAGCGCTCTCTTGGAGCTAATCACTCCCTTATCGTCATAAACCTCAACGGTGAGTTGATGAAAGCCAGGAGCAAGGTTTGAGGGGATGTTCAGATCCTTTGCACTCAGCGCCGGCACTGGCCCCGTTAACAACTGATCAAGAATGACTTGTGGCTGAGCAGAAGGCGCGGGCGTTGGGGCAGCGAAGGTAGGGCTTGTGACACATGCCATAAATACAGAGGTAATCATGAATAACAGTTTCTTCATTATTGAACTGTCACTCTTACTCTTTGATTCTTTTTAGCCCCATTAATTCCGATTCGAGCACCTGTTTTGAGTGCAGAGCTCAGTGTGGGAGTAATTTCGATTTTAAGTTTTGATTTGGGGTTGTTGTTAATAATTGTGTTCAGTTCTGAATTGTCAGAAGGCATAATGACC
>CAIVUE010000175.1 GCA_903909015.1 uncultured Methylophilaceae bacterium | reverse complement strand
GCTGACTTGGCTGGGGAAATGAGTGGTCACGTCTTCTTTAATGATTTGTTGGACAGTAAAGATCCGACTAAAGGCCGACGCTGGTATGGATTTGATGATGGCTTGTATTCAGGGGCACGCTTACTTGAGATCTTGAGTAAGGTGCAGAATCCGAGTGAAGCCTTAAATAATTTACCTGATAGCGTGAGCACGCCAGAGCAACATATTCAAATGCAAGAAGGTGAGCCGCATGACCTGATCGCGTCCTTGCAGAAGTCAGCTCAATTTGATGGCGCAACAGAGGTCATTACTATTGATGGTTTGCGCGTCGAGTACCCAGATGGCTTTGGTTTAATGCGCCCATCCAATACGACGCCTGTGATCGTGCTTCGGTTCGAGGCAGACTCTGAAGCGGCATTGAAACGCATTCAGAATACTTTTAGGCATTTGATTTTAGAGGCTGCCCCGCACGTCAGTTTGCCGTTCTAACGCTTTTTGGCGTTCACTTTTTGGTAGGCCAATAACAACTGCTTATGCATCTCGCTTCCTTCCATATTGGCACCGAGGTTGTTGAGTCCAAAATAGCGAGATTCATGGCTAAGCAACTCCTGCGCTTGCGCTAAGGTTTCTTGGCCGTACATGAGCGCTAAGTTGCTGTTAAATGGTGTTGTATGGTCAAGTCCAGCCATTTCTTTGAGTTGAACGCAATCTGCAATGCAGCGATAAACCCGCGCACGTTTTTCCGGCAACTCGCCAAATTGATTAATCCAGTCGCAGCCTTCCAAAATGACATCGATGTCACCTGTGGCTAAGCCTAGTAGGGCTTTTAACTCGCCGACACGTAAGTCTGCCCAAACGCTTCCTGCGTCGGCAGCTAAGCCGATTAAGGTAGTCACAGGAAGCTCGTCTGCAAGCTCAAGGTCAAGAAGGGTCTCGAGAAGATCAGCACTTTCCTCTTTTGTGAGATCTTGGATGTGCAGCAATCCTGGGCGAACCAAATTACCTACCGTATTATTTTCCCATTCCAGCTCTTCAACAGGGTAGATCTCAGACATGCCAGGCACAAAGATACGGCATGCATAGACATCTAGGTGGGTGAAGTCTGAGATGTAAATCTCATGACCGCTGGCGTGAATAGTGTCACAGCACCATTGATAATCCTCATCCGTGGTCGTGCCAAAATTCCAATCGACAAATTCATAATCAGGCGTGTCACGAAGGAAGTTCCAGCTGATGACCCCACTTGAGTCCACAAAATGAATCTCTAGGTTTTGTGAGTCGGCAATTTCTTCCATATCAAAACCAGGGGCGACAAAGTTTTTGAGGCCATCAATGGCGCGGCCTTGTAATAGTTCAGTTAATGCACGTTCTAGTGCTACCTCAAAACGCGGGTGTGCACCAAAGCTCGCAAAGCAGCCCTGGTCTTCAGGGTGCAATAAAGTCACGTTCATGACCGGGTACTGACCGCCCAATGAGGCGTCTTTGACTAGGATCCCATAACCCGCATCGCGGAGTCCCTTGATGCCGGCAGCGATGCGAGGGTAACGATTGATCACTGATTCTGGTACATCTGGGAGGCATATCCCTTCTCGGATAATTTTGTATTTAATGTCGCGTTCAAAAATTTCTGCGAGTGCCTGGGTGCGAGCTTCTTTGAGAGTGTTGCCAGCGGACATACCGTTGCTGACATAGAGATTACCAATCAGATTAACAGGAAAGTAGGCGATTTCATTGTCACGAAGGCGGGTGTAGGGAATTGCGCAGATGCCCCGTTTAGCATTACCTGAATTTAAATCAATGAGCTTGCTCGCTGAGACGCTACTTTCAGGGTTGTAGAACTTGTGCAGGTCTTTGTTCAGTAAGCCAGTTGGCCATTGATCGCCAGCCAGCGGAAACCATTTTTCATTCGGGTAGTGCACATAGTCTTGTTCGCTAATGGTTTGGCCCAAATAAAAATGGGTCCAAAAATAATTGGTACCTAGCCGTTCGAAATACTCGCCCAGTGCGCTTGCTCTAGCTGCAAGTTGTGACGCACCTTTGCCGTTACTAAACAGGCGTGTGCAATCACGATCGGTGACGTGCACAGACCAGATTCCTTCGATTTCATTTAGCCATGAACGCTCTTCAACGTGGAAGCCGATGTCTAATAATTTGGCTTGAAGTGTGCTAATTGAGTGTTCAAGCGATGCATCTTTGCTTGGAATAAACGTTTCGTGGCTTGTGTTGGAAGTAGTTTGCATCGCAGGGCTTTCAAACGAAAGAGATAAAAAAGGCCGTCAGCATAGCACGGCCTAGTGAAAAGCAAGTGAGCTTATTGTGTTGCTAATTAAGTAATCACGGTTGGTTTGTCGCGCCCCGTTCTTTGTTTGAGTTCCGAGATCTGTAAGGCGATTTGGATCATTTCAGCTAGGGCAATTTGTGCATCCAAATCGTGCTTGCTGGTATCGGGCTCGAAGGCTTCCAAATAGATGCGCACAGTCGCGCCTGAGGTGCCGGTCCCTGAAAGCCGGAAGACGATCCGTGAACCATCTTCAAATAGGATACGTAAACCCTGTTTGGCGCTGATGCTTCCATCGATGGGGTCGGTGTAACTAAAGTCGTCGCAGGTTTTAATGGTGTAACGACCAAAAGCTTTTCCGGTGAGGGAGGCGAAGTTATTTCTTAAATGCTCGATGACCCCATTGGCAGCATCGAGAGGCAAGTCCTCATAATCATGACGCGAATAGACGTTACGGCCAAACTGAAGCCAGTGACGTTTAACAATTTGTTCAACAGATTGACGCTTAATAGCTAAAATATTGAGCCAAAATAATACCGCCCAGAGGCCATCTTTTTCTCTTACATGGCTTGAACCCGTGCCGAAGCTTTCTTCACCACAAAGGGTAACTTGGTCTGCATCCATGAGGTTGCCAAAGAATTTCCAGCCGGTTGGCGTTTCGAAGCAGGGGATATCCAAGGATTTGGCGACCATATCGAAGGCACCGATGGTTGGCATGGAGCGCGCTACACCGGCGATCCCTTTAGCATATCCTTTGACCATCTTGGCGTTTGCTGCAATCAGGGCAAGGCTGTCTGATGGGGTCACAAAAAAGCCTTTACCTAGAATCATATTGCGGTCGCCATCACCGTCGGATGCCGCCCCAAAATCAGGGGCATTTTCGCCGTAGATAATATCGACTAATTCATGGGCGTAGGTGAGGTTAGGGTCTGGATGACCACCACCAAAGTCTGGTAAAGGCACGCAGTTCATAATACTGTCAGCTGGCGCGCTAAGCCTTGTAATGAAAATATCTTGGGCATAAGGGCCGGTCACTGCGTGCATAGCGTCAAACTTCATACGGAAGCCTGAGGTGATTAAATCCTTAATGGCATTGAAGTCAAATAATGATTCCATAAGCTCGGCGTAGTCAGCGACAGCGTCAATGACTTGCACTTTCATGCCGGCTAAATCAGTTTCGCCAATCACGTCGAGCGCCACATCATGCGCTTCGATGGTTTTGTAGGATTGGATCGTTTTTGATTTTTCGAAAATCGATTCGGTGATTTTCTCTGGGGCAGGG
>CAIVUE010000174.1 GCA_903909015.1 uncultured Methylophilaceae bacterium | reverse complement strand
TTGATGGCTAAGGAAATGAACCCCTCTCAAAAGAATACCTATAAGAATGTTACGTCCAATCAAATCTTAAGCCCCCTATCAGAGCATCATCATTGCTCAAGATAATACTTGACTAAAGTATTGGGTTATTAGATAATTTACTCTTTTATTGATAAGCAAGCACATCAATACAAACCGATCCAATTCATAGGGAAATAAGCAATGCGATTAACCACCAAAGGTCGATTTGCAGTCACCGCAATGTTAGACCTCGCAATCAGCGAAGCCGATAAGCCGGTTACGTTAGCTGGAATAAGTGAGCGCCAAAACATTTCCCTATCCTACCTAGAGCAGCTATTTAGCCGTCTTCGCAGAAGTGGCTTGGTAAAAAGTGTTCGGGGACCTGGTGGCGGATATCGAATTGCTAAAACTTTAGATCAGATATCCGTGTCAGAAATTATCAGCGCAGTTGACGAATTGATTGATGCCACCCAATGTGGCGGTAATGAAAACTGCCGAGACGAAGGCCGCTGTATGACCCATGATTTATGGACTAGTCTAAACGTTAAAATTCTGGAATATCTTTCAGGAATCACTTTGGCCGACTTAGTTGCCAGCAATGAAGCGAGATTAAAAGGCGATCATCGGCCAATTGCTTTTAATTTCAAAAAAGAATTTAGCGCTGCAGCAATCTTGGAATAGATCATGTCTCATCAGCACATTTATTTAGATAATAATGGAACAACGCTAATCGATCCCAGAGTACTCGATGCGATGCTGCCTTATTTTTCTAATCAATATGGCAATGCGACTAGCCGCCATTTATTTGGCCGCGCAGCTCGCCAAGCCCTAGATTTGGCACGGGAACAAGTTGCTGAGGCAGCAGGTGCGCATCCATCACAAGTCACTTTCACTTCAGGCGGCACTGAATCTAACAATTTCGCCATTAATGGCATGGCATCAAACAATGAAGTTGCTCGTCAAATTGCTGTAAGTGCCATTGAGCACCCTTCTGTGACTAGGCCAGCTTTCGCTTTGAGAACAAAAGGCTTCCGAGTTGGGGTCATTGCAGCAGATCATTTCGGAAAAATTGATCCATTAAGTCTAGAAGTGGCTTTAGAGAAACCGACAAGTCTCGTTTCGGTGATGCTCGCCAATAATGAGACTGGCGTCATTCAAGACATCAAAATGCTTACCGAGATAGCAAAATCAAAAGGTGTTTTATTCCATACAGATGCTGTTCAAGCACTTGGAAAGTTACCGCTTAGCTTTGAAAAGCTGGGCGTAGATGCCATGACCATTTCATCGCACAAAGTCAATGGACCACAAGGTATTGGCGCATTAATTTTGAATAAACGTGTGGATATTCAACCCTTGCTTCATGGTGGCGGCCAAGAAAAAGGATTGCGCAGCGGCACTGAAAACGTCGCGGCCATAGTCGGCTTTGGCGCAGCCTGCGCACTATTAAAAAATGAGCTAGCAACGCGAACAGAAACCACTCAAAAATTGCGCGACAGCTTAGAGCGTGAGCTTGTAGCCATGGGCGCTAATATTTTTGGGGACAAAAGCCATCGTTTAGCCAATACCAGTTTCTTTGCTTTCAATGAAATTGAAGGGGAAACTTTAGTAATGGCGTTAGATCGTAAAGGATTTGCAGTTGCTAGTGGTTCAGCTTGTTCAAGTGACAGCACTGAACCTAGCCATGTCCTTATGGCAATGGGAGTTGCGCCTGATATTGCACGTGGAGCTATCCGAGTAAGTTTTGGGGCAAACAATACTAATCAACAAGTGACCGATCTAGTCACCACTTTGCAAAGTGAAGTGCAACGATTACGCCAACTAACTGCCATTGCTGTTTAAGAATTAGTAAGAACAATTTTAAGTAAAAAAGCGCTACAGGAACAATATGACCGTACACACCCCGATTTATCTAGATTATTCAGCCACAACGCCAGTTGATCCGCGCGTCGCTGAGAAAATGATTCCATACATTACGGAACATTTTGGCAATCCAGCCTCGCGCAGCCACCCTTTTGGCTGGACAGCTGAACAGGCTGTTGAAGAAGCTCGTGACGAGGTGGCCAAACTTGTGAACGCTGATCCACGTGAAATCGTTTGGACCTCTGGTGCAACTGAATCAAACAATCTTGCTATTAAAGGCGCTGCAAATTTTTATAGTGGCACAAAAGGCAAGCATATCATTACCGTACAGACAGAACATAAAGCTGTGATCGATGCGGTGCGGGAACTTGAGCGTCAAGGTTTTACTGCCACCTATCTAGCCCCTGAACCAAACGGCTTAATTGATTTGGAAAAATTTAAAGCCGCAATCCGCCCAGATACTGTTTTAGCGTCTGTCATGCTCGTTAATAATGAAATTGGCGTTATTCAAGACATCACTGCGATTGGCAATATCTGCCGTGAAAACAATGTAATTTTCCACGTAGATGCGGCGCAAGCCACTGGAAAAGTGGAAATAGATTTAGAAAATCTTCCTGTAGACCTAATGAGTTTCTCAGCACACAAAACTTACGGACCTAAAGGTATTGGCGCTTTATATGTTCGCCGCAAACCACGTATTCGGATTGAAGCACAAATGCATGGTGGTGGGCACGAGCGTGGCATGCGCTCAGGAACACTCGCAACACATCAGATCGTCGGCATGGGCGAAGCGTTCAGAATTGCCCGCTTAGAAATGAAAGCAGAGAATTTACAAATTAGACGCTTGCGAGATAGATTACTTTCTGGCTTGGAGGAAATTGATGAGGTCTATGTGAATGGCGACATGCATCAAAGGGTACCACACAACCTCAACATTAGTTTCAACTTTGTCGAAGGTGAATCGTTGATCATGGCAGTAAAGAATATTGCCGTATCAAGCGGCTCTGCATGCACTTCGGCCAGCCTTGAGCCGAGTTACGTTCTTCGGGCTTTGGGTCGCTCTGACGAGCTAGCGCATAGCTCGATTCGCTTCTCAATTGGCCGCTTTACGACCGAGGAAGATGTAGATTACACCATTGCACTGATGAAGAGCAAAATTGGTAAATTACGAGAATTATCTCCACTTTGGGAGATGCATTTAGATGGTATCGATTTAAGTAAAGTTGAGTGGGCTGCCCACTAAAAGGAGTAACAAATGGCATATTCAGACAAAGTATTAGACCACTACGAAAACCCTCGTAACGTTGGTACCCTTGATAAAAACGATCCCCATGTTGGCACTGGGATGGTTGGAGCACCTGCTTGCGGTGACGTCATGAAACTGCAAATCAAAGTTAACGACAGCGGCATTATTGAAGATGCTAAATTCAAAACTTATGGGTGTGGCTCAGCAATTGCCTCTAGTTCATTGGTGACAGAGTGGTTAAAAGGAAAAACTTTAGACCAGGCAGCTGAAATCAAAAACTCAGCGATTGCAGAAGAACTTGCATTGCCACCAGTGAAGATTCACTGCTCAGTATTGGCAGAGGATGCCATCAAAGCAGCTGTTGCTGATTTAAAATCAAAACAACCCGCATAAAGAGCACTAAAGAATTATGGCAATTACACTCACAGAAACAGCTGCACAGCGCGTAGAAAAGTTCCTAGCCAATCGTGGCAAGGGGATTGGACTTCGTCTAGGAGTCAAAACCACTGGCTGCTCTGGCATGGCCTATACCTTAGAGTTCGTCGATGAAATGCATCCTGAAGATACGTCTTTTGAAAGCCATGGCGTTAAGGTGATCGTTGATCCAAAAAGCTTGGTTTATATTGATGGAACGGAGTTAGATTTTGCTAAAGAAGGTCTTAACGAAGGCTTTAAGTTTAAAAACCCAAACGTTAAAGATGAATGCGGTTGCGGTGAAAGCTTTACCATTTAAGACAGCACATGGATTTGTTGCAACGAAATTATTTTGACTTATTAGGCATTCCCGCACAATTTGATGTTGATTTAGCTTTGCTCGACCAGCATTACCGACAACTACAATCTGAAGTACATCCTGACCGGTTTGTCACGGCAAGTCCAAATGAACGTATGCAATCAATGCAGGTTGCCACGCAGGCGAATGAAGCTTACCAAACATTAAAAAATATAACATCGCGTGCACGCTATCTTCTAGAGTTAAATGGTGTGGACACTCAAGAAGAAAGCAATACCGTCATGCCAACTGATTTTTTAATGCAACAAATGCAATGGCGAGAAATCATTGAGGATGCTATTACACAGCATGACATTTCATCTTTAGACGCCTTATTAAACGAAGTGAGATCTCTCTCCAAATCATTAGCACTGGAGCTAAACACTCAATTTCATCTAAAAACCTATTTAGATGCGAGTGAGACCGTCAGAAAGCTCAGCTTTATTGATAAAATTATTAGTGATATCCATCATGCTATCGAAACTCTTGAGAATTAAACCTTAAATGGCTTTATTACAAATCGCAGAACCAGGGATGAGTGCCGCACCTCATCAACATAAGCTAGCCATTGGCATTGACCTTGGGACCACAAACTCATTGGTTGCAACTGTTCTAAGTGGCATGAGTACAGTGCTCCAAGACGAGCATGGCCATGCCCTATTACCTTCCGTGGTTCGCTATAAAGAAGATGGCCAGATCAGCGTTGGACAATCTGCACAAGCAGCACAAAGCGCCGATCCAAAAAACACGATCAGCTCTATCAAGCGCTTCATGGGGCGCGGCATTAAAGATATTCCAGACACCACCCATATCCCTTATCAATTTCGAGACACTGGTGCAGGGATGGTGCAAATTGAAACGCGTGCAGGCATCAAAAGTCCTGTTGAAATCTCAGCTGAAATTTTAAAGTCATTAAAGATCCGTGCCGAGAAAGCCTTAGGTGGCGAATTAACGGGAGCAGTCATTACGGTTCCAGCCTACTTTGATGACGCTCAGCGCCAAGCCACAAAAGACGCCGCTCGCTTAGCAGGACTCAATGTACTACGCTTACTTAATGAACCTACTGCAGCAGCCGTCGCTTACGGATTAGATAACGCGTCTGAAGGCGTTTA
>CAIVUE010000173.1 GCA_903909015.1 uncultured Methylophilaceae bacterium | reverse complement strand
GTCAAGGCCAGGTAAGGTTTTTCGCGTTGCATCGAATTAATCCACATAATCCACCGCTTGTGCGGGCCCCCGTCAATTCCTTTGAGTTTTAATCTTGCGACCGTACTCCCCAGGCGGTCTACTTCACGCGTTAGCTGCGTTACTAAGAGATTTTACTCTCCCAACAACTAGTAGACATCGTTTAGGGCGTGGACTACCAGGGTATCTAATCCTGTTTGCTCCCCACGCTTTCGTGCATGAGCGTCAGTATTAGTCCAGGGGGCTGCCTTCGCCATTGGTATTCCTCCACATCTCTACGCATTTCACTGCTACACGTGGAATTCTACCCCCCTCTACCATACTCTAGCCTTGTAGTTTCAAACGCAGTTCCCAAGTTGAGCTCGGGGATTTCACATCTGACTTACAAAACCGCCTGCGCACGCTTTACGCCCAGTAATTCCGATTAACGCTCGCACCCTACGTATTACCGCGGCTGCTGGCACGTAGTTAGCCGGTGCTTCTTATCAAGGTACCGTCATTAACACAGATTATTCGTCTGTATCGTTTCTTCCCTTGCGAAAGAGCTTTACAACCCGAAGGCCTTCTTCACTCACGCGGAATGGCTGGATCAGGCTTGCGCCCATTGTCCAAAATTCCCCACTGCTGCCTCCCGTAGGAGTCTGGACCGTGTCTCAGTTCCAGTGTGGCTGGTCGTCCTCTCAGACCAGCTACTGATCGTCGCCTAGGTGAGCCTTTACCCCACCTACTAGCTAATCAGATATCAGCCGCTCCATTAACGCAAGGTCCGAAGATCCCCTGCTTTCCCCCGTAGGGCGTATGCGGTATTAGCCAACCTTTCGATTAGTTATCCCCCATTATTGGATACGTTCCGATATATTACTCACCCGTTCGCCACTCGCCACCAAGAGCAAGCTCTCGTGCTGCCGTTCGACTTGCATGTGTAAAGCATTCCGCCAGCGTTCAATCTGAGCCAGGATCAAACTCTTCAGTTTAATTCCTAACTATTACTTGTGACCCCAATAAAGGGGTCGGTATGTCGCTTTTGCTTTATTACTCAAATGAATCTAGGTTGTCGACAATGTCTATTACTAAACATCGTTTATTACAAAGTTTCATTCAAGGTATAAGCATTTGTATCTTGAGTGTTCACGTTCCGAAGAACCAGTGAACTGCCCTGCCACAAACACTCACACCTATCGATTGTTCAAATTTTTAAAGAGCGGGTACAACTAAATTCTCATTCACCACTAACTTCACATCACTGCTACGTTAGCAACGAGAGGGGCGCATTATACAGAACCCAAACTTCTCGTCAACAACTATATTCACTGGTTGCGGGGGCAGGATTTGAACCTACGACCTTCGGGTTATGAGCCCGACGAGCTGCCAGACTGCTCCACCCCGCGTCCGATTCGACATTGGTGCCGTCGAGAGGTGAGACTATAGCAAGCTTTGAGCTCGCATGTCAAGGTAAAAACGGGATTATTTAGGGGAACAACGGCTAATTTTGTGAGGCGATAATCCGACGAACTAGCGCCAAATCCTCAGCAGTATCGACGCCTGCAGGCGGTGCAACTGGGGTGATAGCAACGCTGATTTTATAACCGTGGCTGAGTGCCCTTAATTGCTCTAACGCCTCATACTGCTCAATTAAAGTTGGGGTTAATTTTGTATAAGCATGCAGAAACTTAGCGCGATACGCATAAATGCCTACATGGCGATAAGCTGCCATACCTTCTGGCAAGGCTAAAGATTGAGCAAAAGCATCTCGGGGATAGGGAATCGGGGCACGACTGAAATACAAAGCATACCCTTCTTCATCAAGAACCACTTTCACCACGCTTGGATTGAGCATGGCTTCTTTATCATGGATGGCATGACATACGGTTGCAATAGCGGCTTGGGGATGCGCATTTAAATTGGCAGCCACTGATTGAATTAGCGCTGGGTCAATTAAAGGTTCATCCCCTTGGACATTCACAACCACATCTTCATCTTGCCAGCCATAGTGCGCAGCAACTTCAGAAAGTCGATCAGTGCCAGAGACATGACTCTCTCGGGTCATTAATCCAGTAAAGCCAAACTCTTGCACCACCTTCAAAATATCTGCATGGTCTGTCGCAACGATCACCTCTTCAGCGCCACTAGCGACTGCCCTTTCAGCAACACGGACAACCATAGGTTTCCCGCCAATATCTAGCAATGGCTTTGCTGGCAAGCGGCTGCTTGCATAACGGGCAGGAATCACGACTTTAAATCTCATAGGGCTTTTAACTCAAACCTCTTCAGCATCAGCTAGCTTACGAGCCTCTTCTTCAAGCATCACGGGAATATCATCCTTAATCTGGAATCCCAATCGACATGGTTTACATACCAACTCTTGCTCAGCTTTGCGGTAATGCAGACCACCCTTACAAACGGGACAGACTAAAATATCGAGTAATTTGTGATCCATAGATTTCCTTTTTTACTTTTGGGCCAAGCGCACCGCTAGTTTTTGCAGTATCAACTCAGTCAAATCAGCGTCTATCATAGCACTGACAGGCAAAACCCAAATATCAAACTTCGCGTTACGCTTAGCAAATTTCGCACACTTCACAGCATCTTTCTCTGTCATTAAAATCGTCTTATCCAAAAACGAATCTAAATCTTGAGGCGTAAACATGTGATGGTCTGGAAAGCTATGTCGCTCAAAAACTAAATCCAACCCGTCTAGCGTTTGATAAAAACGGTTTGGATTCCCAATGCCCGCCACCGCCACTAAAGGCCTACCCTTAAAAAAATCAGCCGTCTGTTCAATGTTGGCATCCATTAAAGAAGCGAAACGATCGCCGCGAAGCTCCATAGGATAAATTGGGGAGGGGATATTGTGGTCCAAAAATGCTAACTTATCAGAACCTGTCACAACGACAGCGTCGACTGAATTGAGTCGGCTAACCGGCTCACGAAGAGGACCTGCAGGTAACAACAATGCATTTCCAAACTTTCGCTGACCATCAACCACTACGATTTCAATATCGCGCTCCAAATGATGATGCTGTAAACCATCATCGCTGATCAGGATATCTACTTCAGGATGTGCCTTTAACAAGGCCAAGCCGGCTTGCGCCCGATCAACCCCAACAAAAATGGGGCGGCCAGTGCGTTTAGCGATCAAGATCGGCTCATCACCAACCTCTTCGGGCATACTATCAGCGAGCACCTCTCTTGGAGATTGATGTTCACCGCCATATCCACGGCTGACTATCCCTGGATGAAAGCCCGCCTGCCTTAACGCGTTCGACAACCAGATCACCAGAGGTGTTTTGCCAGTGCCACCAACCGTAATATTACCGATCACAATCACTGGAATAGGTAGCTTGACGCGTCTTAAAAAGCCAACTTTAAAAAGACATTTTCTTATGAAAGCCAAGCAAAGAAAAAGCATAGACAATGGCAAAAGGATTAGATGCCAAACCGAATAGCCCGTCCACTGTTTTTGAAGCCAATTGGCCATTCACATCCTTTGTGCGAGCTAATGGAACTGCTTCTGATACAACTTAGCGTACTGACCACCAAGTTGAATAAGCTCTTGGTGCGAACCACTTTCGATGATTTCACCATGTTCCATTACGAAAATACGGTCTGCATTTTCAATAGTAGATAACCGGTGGGCAATCACAATACTTGTTCGATTCTTCATTAAACTATCTAAAGCTGCCTGCACATGTTGTTCAGACTCTGTATCCAGAGCAGAAGTCGCTTCATCCAGCAGCAAAATCGGCGCGTCCTTCAAAATAGCACGAGCAATTGCTAAACGTTGACGTTGACCGCCAGAGAGTCTGACTCCCCTATCACCAATGATACTCTGAAGCCCCTGCGGCAATTCTTGAATAAACTCCCAAGCATGCGCAGCTTTTGCTGCAGCGATGACCTTTTCTTCACTCGTGTCACGAAGCGCACCATAAGCAATATTATTAAAAACCGTATCATTAAACAGCACGACATCCTGGCTCACTAAGGCGAACTGTGCACGTAAATTAGCAAGCTTCATAGCACGAATATCGACCCCATCCAAAAGGACAAGACCTTCCTGGTTTTCATAAAAACGGGGGAACAGGTTAATCATCGTACTTTTACCACCCCCTGAACGCCCAACCAATGCTAACTTTTCACCTGGCTTGATAGTAAAACTCAGTTGGTGCAGCGCATTACTTTTAGCATTTTCATAGCGCAATCCTACCCCTTTAAATTCAATTTCGCCTTTTGCTCTTGCGATCTCATGCTGACCCTCGTCAGTTTCTGACCGAATATCAATCAAACCAAAAACACTTTGTGCAGCTGCCACCCCAACCTGAACAGTTTCGTTCATTTTAGTCAAGCTCTTAATCGGAGGAATCAACATCAACAGCGCACCAATAAACGCTGCAAATTCACCAGCCGTAAATTTACCAACCGAATAATAAACGACAGCGCCCAAAGAGAAAGCCGCTAACACTTCCACGACCATACTGTTAAAACCAGAGATACGGGACAGACGAATTTGCATATGCCGATTCTTGGCTACGGCTGTTGCAAATCTTTTTTGTTCATAAGCCGCTCCAGCAAAAATCTTCACCATACGCTGGCCTGCTGCAGCCTCTTCAGCAACCTGAGTCATGTCGCCCATTGAACCCTGAACGGTCCTGCCAGCCTCTCTAAGCTTAGGAGTCATTTTTTGCAAATAGAGCACCATCAGTGGGGCTGTTAATACAAAAATCAAAGTAAGACGCCAATCCAAATAAAGCATGTACGCGACCATCCCTAAAATAGTTAGGCTATCTCGCACGGAGCTTACCGCAGCAGTAGTTGCTGCACTAGACATTTGCTCAGTGTCATAGGTAAGCTTAGAGGTGATTGATCCGGAAGTACTCGCATCAAAGAAACTGACCGGCAGCGTCATTAATTTAGCAAAAGCCTCAACCCGCAAATCTTCTACCACACGCCTTGCTACCCAACGCATCGCAAAAGTAGAAGCAAATCCAGCAAAGGCTCTTAGCACTAGCAAACCAAATAACATAAAAGGCAATAAATGCAGCATTTTGGAGTCGTGCTTAACAAACCCCGCGTCTGTCACTAGCTTAATGGTTGCGAGAAAGCCGGTATTTGTTGCAGAAAAGGAGATAAGCGCAATAATACTGAATGCAAAAACCTTCCAATAACGGAGGGCATATCTCAGCATCCGCAAATAGAGTGTCTTTGCAGTGTATTGGTGAGCGTAGGGTTGAGAACGACTTGATTTTGCCATGAGTTTGACTACTTTAAAAAACGCGCCCAAACATGTTTTGATAAATCATTTTGGGGCGTTTGTGGGTATCAGTTGGCCTAGTTGGACCATCAATATTTTATATCTAGTGATTACCTGCAGTTTGGGTTGCAAAAGTAATATGTGTATAGCCCACTTGGCGAGCAGCTTCCATGACATTAATGACTGACTGATGTGTAGTATTTGCATCAGCATTAATGATAATTGTAGGCTCTTTTCCATCGCCTGCCGCTCTTTGCAAGGCAGCACCAAGCGCGCTTACCGTTCCTTCAGAAATAGACGATTTAGCAACCACATAATGCCCTTTTGAATCTATACCAACATCAATAATCAAAGGCTTATCTTGCGGAGTATTCGCTTGCGCTGTCGGTAAATTAATTTGCAATTCACTCATGCGGGCAAACGTTGAACTGACCACCAGAAAAATAATGATCACTAACAACACATCAATCAATGGCACAAGATTCATCTCTAAATCTTCATGTTTTTTTCCACGTTGAAAATTCATATTACTTACGCTCGCCGTGAATAATCTCAACCAACTTAATTGCTTGCTGTTCCATTTCCACAATCAAACCATCTACTTTAGCCCTAAAGTAGCGATATGAAATCATTGCTGGTACTGCGACTACAATGCCCCCAGCAGTATTGTACAAAGCAACCGAAATACCTTTTGCGAACTGCGCTACATCATGGCCAGAACCAGCAGCATTAAATGCTCCAAAGAGTTCAACCATCCCAATAACCGTGCCTAATAAACCTAGCAATGGGCTAACCGTAGCAATTGTTCCTAAAGTAGACAAATGCTTTTCTAGTTTATGTGCGACGGCACGGCCCGACTCTTCAATAGATTCTTTAATAATTTCCCTGGACGACGTTGCATTAACTAATGCGCTTGCAAAAATCTCCCCCAGCAAAGAATGGGCTTGCAATTTTTCACAAGTCTCCTTAGTCACCCCGCCTTGCGCTAGCCATTTTTTGACTTCAGGCAACAAATTAGAGGGCGCTATCACTTCATTTCGTAAAGTCCAAAAACGTTCAACAATGATAGCAATCGCAACAATAGAAGCTAAAATAAGTGGGTAAATAGGCCATCCGGCAGCTTTAATGATTTCTAACACACGACACTCCTAAAATGTTCTTGAATTTTTTGCACTCAGACAACGAATGCTGACTAAGTATTATTTAAAGTGATGCTACTTTAGCTTGTCACTAGTTTTTCAGCAAGGGGACAGGACCAAGATGGCTTGCCCTTTACTAACTATGTTGCCACCAACTTCCCATCTACTAACTTATATTGTCGCTTCAGCTTAGCTGACAATTCCAAATCATGCGTCACTACCACTAAAGCAACTTTATTTACCTCATTAATTTCTAACAACAAATCGAAAACTGCATGCGCAGTATATCGATCTAAATTACCTGTGGGCTCATCCGCTAATATACATTTGGGTTTTGTGACCAACGCCCGAGCAACTGCAGCGCGTTGACGCTCGCCACCAGAAAGCTCGCCCGGCATATGAATCATCCGATGCGACATCCCTACCTTTTGAAGTATTTCAGCTGCACTTTCCATAGCCTCTTCACGAAGCACCCTTCGAATCAATAAAGGCATTGCCACATTCTCAAGGGCAGTAAATTCAGGCAGCAAATGATGGAACTGATAAACAAAACCCAGTGAACGATTACGAAGTTCCCCGCGCATCGTTTCATTCATCTTAGCAAGCGACTGGCCCAAAACACTCACCTCTCCAGCAGTCGGATCGTCTAATCCCCCGAGTAAATGTAGAAGCGTACTTTTGCCAGACCCAGAAGTGCCAACAATTGCAACTTGCTCGCCTTCATTCACTTCCAAATCGATACCATTCAATACCGCAACATCTAAACCAGCATAGGTCTTTTGTAGATCTTTTGATTGAATAATAGCCTTAGTCATAGCGCAGAGCCTCAGCCGGATTCATTTTGGACGCTTTCCAGCTTGGGTAAAGCGTTGCAACCAAACTTAAGAAAAACGACAAAACAATAATCGTCAACACATCACCCCACAAGAGATGAGAAGGCAATTCACTAATGTAATAAACATCTTTTGCCAAGAATTGCACATGGAACAGATGTTCAATAAATGGAACAATCACACTAATATTGAGTGCAATCAGCACACCAAAAAAAGCACCAACCACCGTGCCAACAATCCCAATTAAAGCCCCTTGTATAATGAATATGCCCATAATACTGATTGGGCTGGCTCCAAAGGTCCGCATGATTGCAATATCGGCACGCTTGTCAGTGACCGCCATGACCAAGGTAGAAACAATGTTGAACGCTGCCACCGCGACAATTAGGGCCAAAATAATAAACATCACCCGTTTTTCCATTTGAATAGCGCGAAAGAAATTGGCATGTTCCTGAGTCCAATCGGTTAAAAATAACGACTGCCTTTCACCACTTAATGAAACTGCCAAATCATGAGAGATTTGAGGCGCCAAAAATAAATCATCCAATTTCAAACGCACGCCAGATACATTCCCGCCCATTCGATAAAGCTTAGCAGCATCTTCAATATTAATGAGGGCCAAACCAGCATCATATTCGTACATACCAATTTGGAATAATCCGACCACGGTAAATTGTTTAATGCGCGGCACCACGCCTGTTGGCGTAAATTGGCCTTGTGGTGCCATTAGTACAATCTTATCGCCTAAAATCACGCCTAACGACTGGGCCAATTCAGCCCCGAGCACAATACCAAATTCGCCTGGTTTCAAATTAGTTAATTGCCCAGCACGCATATGCTGAGATAGATCAGAAACTTGATCTTCATCACTTGGCAAGACGCCTCGCACGATCGCTCCCTGAACTGCCTGGCCGTTCGATAGCATGCCCTGCGCCATGATATAGGGTGCTACACCAGTGACATGCTTAGTGTTTTTTACCTGAGAAGAGACCTCTGACCAATCAGACAATAAATTATTAGCCCCCGTAATTTGCAAATGTGAGGCAACCCCCAAAATGCGTGATCGCAACTCTTCTTGAAATCCATTCATCACCGAAAGCACAACAATCAAAGCAGCAACCCCAAGTCCAATTCCGACCATGCTAGTAAACGAAATGAAAGAAATGAAATGGTTACGTCTTTTTGCACGGGTATAGCGCATGCCAACAAAAAGCTCAAAAGGCAAAGACTGCCTCATTAATTTCAGCCGATTAAAAACAGACATTTTTTGTCTTTCTTGATGCATTATTCATTAGCATCCACTTCAACTGCTAAAGGGATATGCGGCTGTTTAGTCCAGACCTGCCATTGGGACTTCGTCAATACGCCTACCACTATTGCACGGTAAGGCTGTTGATAATCAGGCACAAGACCGCCCAATGGACGGGTTTTATCAAAATACATCACGACACGGCCATCAGGATGCTCTGCATACCATGCATCTAATTGGCCCTCGCTCAGCTCTTCAGGCGACTTCAACATCTTGCCAACAAAGTTAAATTGACCGTGGTATTTACCCACATTTCCAAGAGGAATGTTTTGGTCTTGAAGGCCTTTCAAATAATGGCTAATATTGCGCATGTCATAAGCCGCGCCCGCAGGTCGAATGACCCCCAAATACAAAATAGAGATTGATAACAAACCAATTAAAGTAATGCGCTGAAGATAGCGGGTCTTATCTGAACCTATCCCCAACATCAAAAATACACTAGCAATGATTAAGGTCGCACCTGGCCATACTGGGATATTAGCAAGCCAAGGCGCCAAATAATGGTGTTGATTATATCCAGGCAATGCTAATAACGAAGCACCTAAGCCAACGCCAACAATCGCCGGCATGACTTTATCAATCCAGCCAATACAAGTTAACTCATCCCAACCACGTGCAATAAGTAAAGCAATTGCGGGAATGATCGGCAGTAAATAATGAGGCTGCTTACCACTAATAAAACTAAAAGCAACAAACACTGGGAAAAGCCATGCTAAGCAAAAACGGACCCCTTGTTCCTTTAAGGCATTTTTTACATGGGCAAATGCGCGCCATACTGGGAATGCGAATAACCACGGGAAAAGCATAATAGGCAACATTGGCAAATACCAATAAATAGGACGACGATGTGCAAAAGACTTCACCATCCGATCTGCGGTTTGTCCCCAAAAAATTTCATGTTGGTATTTTGGTCCGCCATGAATACCAGCAGGAATTGCCCACGCCAACAAAATCAAGGCGCCTACAATGACTGCCAACATAATATTCAAATACCAACGCCGTGGCTTTTGTTGACTATCCGCACTCCACATCCACCATGGGGCTAATAGTGCTAATGGTAAGACCTGCAAAAAGATTGTAGGGCCTTTTGCTAACAGCCCACCCGCCAACGCCAACGCTACATAAGTCCAACCTTTTTTAGATTGCCCTTCCCGCGCGATTAAAAGCCCCAGGGCGCCCAAAACCGTAAAGAAAGCAACCACCATATCAAACATTGTCGCTGTCGTAAAAAGAGCCCACATGCCGCTGCTAAAAAGAATCAGAGAAGCCACATAGCTAATTTTCGGACGATCCGGCCATAAGCGCGAAGCAATATTTTGCGTTATTAACACTGCCCCCAGCGCAAAAATGGAAGGGAATAAGCGAGGCCACCAATCGTTCACACCAAATACAGCCCAGCCCAAATTCATTAACCAAAAAAGCAGTGGTGGCTTATGGCTATAGGTTTCGCCGTTCAAAAAAGGTACTAAAAAATCATGGTTGAGGTACATATTCCAAGCCACGGTCACATAACGCGTTTCATCAATCGGCAAGTAAGAGCGACTCAACAATGAAACGGAGACCAATATTAGCCATAAAAGGCCAACATGGAGTTGCATTCGCTGAAAATGATTATGCGTATAACTCATGAAAAATAGGCTTAGACCAATAGTTTGAATAAGAGAATTTTAGCAGGGTTAAGCCATCATTCTGTTAAAATTGCTGAATGTTTACAGGAATAATTCAAGCCACAGGCAAAATTGAAATCGTTACCGCAACAGGCGACGATATCAAACTACAGATAAATGTGGGTTCATTAGATATGTCTGATGTGCAAACCGGAGATAGCATCGCCGTAAATGGCGTTTGTCTGACTGCAGTAAAATTTAACGACAAGCATTTTGAAGCACATGTATCAAAAGAGACCCTCAATTGCACGGTAGGCTTAGATTCGCCCCGAGAAGTCAATCTTGAAAAAGCCTTGCGGCTTTCGGATAGACTGGGGGGACACATGGTCAGCGGCCATGTTGATGGTGTCGGACAAATCGTGCGTTTTGAACCTGTTGGGGATTGTTGGCTACTAGTTATTCGTGCCCCACATACATTATCTCGCTATATCGCAGTTAAAGGATCTATTGCGATTGATGGCGTTAGTCTTACTGTGAATGCTATCGATAAAGATACTTTTTGTATGAACCTGATTCCCCATACATTAGAAAATACCAACCTGAAACATCTGGGGGTGGGAAGTCGAGTGAATTTAGAAGTCGATCTCATCGCTCGCTATGTGGAGCGAATGACGCAATGGGAAAATGAAAGCAATCCTGCATGAGTACATTAAAAATTAGTCCAACTGAAGAAATCATTAGCGAAATTCGCAATGGTCGTATGGTGATTTTAGTGGATGAAGAAGATCGCGAAAACGAGGGAGACTTAGTCCTCGCCGCTCAATTTGCCACGCCAGAACACATTAATTTTATGGCGAAGCATGGGCGCGGTCTCATTTGCCTAACACTTACTGAAAAACGTTGCCGCCAACTCAAACTAACCTCTATGGTAGACAAAAATGGTTCGAGCATGCACACCAACTTCACGGTATCAATCGAAGCGGCTGAAGGAGTGACTACAGGCATTTCCGCTGCAGACAGAGCACATACAATTCAAGCAGCTGTGGCGAAACAAGCCACTGCAAAAGACATCGTCAGCCCGGGGCATGTATTTCCTCTTGCTGCCGAAAATGGCGGGGTTCTTGTGCGTGCTGGCCATACAGAAGCTGGTTGTGACTTGGCCTCACTTGCCGGATTGGAGCCTGCATCTGTCATTTGTGAAATTCTAAAAGATGATGGCAGCATGGCGAGGCTTCCAGATTTAATTGACTTTGCAGAACAGCACCAATTAAAAATCGGCACAATTGCAGACTTAATCCATTATCGTAGCGAAAACGAATGTTTGGTTGAACGTAAAGCTGAACGCACGATTGAAACCCCCTATGGCACGATGCGTTTAATTGCCTACACAGACAGAATGGCTCAAGAAACACATTTAGCGCTCGTGAAAGGAAATCCTTGCCAGGAACAAGAGGTGCTGGTGCGTGTTCATGAACCATTGTCAGTGTTCGATTTGCTCGACAGCAGCAGCAATAGCCACTCTTGGAATACTCTTAAGGCAATCAAAGAAATTCAATCAGCCCAATGTGGTGTCATTGTGCTCCTAAACCGGAACGAAAATGGTGAGGACCTCCTCAACCGGATTGAACATGCAGATGAGCCCATTCGACAAAAACAGGATTTACGAAATTACGGCATTGGCTCACAAATCCTACTAGACCTTGGGGTGAGGAAAATGAAACTCATGGCAACCCCGCGGAAGATGCCAAGCATGGCCGGCTTTGGGCTAGAAGTCACAGGGTACTTAGAGTCGACTTGATTAAACAATAAAGATATAATCCGGAATGTGGAAAACGTCAATCTTACTGGACACTTTCTCATTGCAATGCCCGCAATGACCGATCCACATTTTGCTAAGTCTGTAACCTACATTTGTGAGCATAATGAAACAGGCGCCATGGGGGTTGTTATTAATCACCCGGTGAACATGAAACTAGATGCCCTGTTCAAGCAAATCAATCTCAACATCTCTGATTTACCCATAGCACAAAAACCGGCGCAATTTGGTGGGCCTGTCCAAATAGAACGCGGCTTTGTACTCCATCAACCGGCAGGCAACTGGGATTCAACTATTGCTGTTCTTGGTGAAACAGCGCTCACCACTTCAAAAGACATTTTAGAAGCTGTTGCCAATGGTAACGGCCCTGAAAGAATGCTCATTACCCTTGGGTTTGCTGGCTGGTCTCCAGGCCAACTAGAAGATGAACTTAGCAAAAATGCTTGGTTGACGGTAAAAGCGGTCGATTCAGTCATCTTTGATACCCCAAACTCAGAAAAGCTTAATGCTGCAATGGGTTTATTGGGGTTAGACTTTAGTCGACTATCGGAGGTGGCTGGACATGCTTAATGCGCACGTTCTTCAAGCCATCAATAATGATAAAACGATCCAACTTTCCTTTACTGGCACAGCACTAGGATTTGATTTTGGCCTAAAACGAATCGGAGTTGCCTCAGGGGAACATATGCTCGGCATCGCCCATCCTTTGACCACATTAAATGCTGAATCAAACGATGACAGATTTAATCTCATTGCTGAGCTCATTGAAGAATGGAAACCTACTACCTTAGTGGTTGGCTTACCCTTGAGTTTGGAGGGCGAAGAACATGAAGTCACATTGCTGAGTAAAAAATTTGCACGTCGTCTTGATGGTCGCTTTAACCTACCAGTAGTCATGATAGATGAGCGACTTAGCTCAGCGGAGGCAAGCCAATCACTTAATGAAATTGGTATTAAAGGACGCCAACAAAAACCAATGTTGGACCAAATTGCAGCGCAAGTCATATTACAATCATACTTTGACACGATTACGCATGAAATGAGTAAAAAGCATCATCATGAATCTACCTGACGCAGAAACCCTTTTTAAAGGGCTTATAGAGCAAATCAAACCCATTATTACAGCAGACACTGCTATCGTTGGAATTCATAGTGGTGGGGCCTGGCTAGCAGAACGTCTGCTAGCCATCTTGGGAGGTGACATTGAAAATGGCATCTTAGATGTTTCATTCTATCGTGATGATTACAATCAACGCGGTCTTCACAATGAAACAAAGCCATCTCAAATTCCATTTGACGTAAAAGACAAACATATCCTATTGATTGATGATGTTTTTTACACAGGTCGAACCATACGTGCCGCGATGAATGAACTCTTTGACTATGGTCGCCCAGCAAGCATTACCCTGGCAGTCCTTGTTAATCGAGGTGGCCGTGAACTACCAATCGCACCGCAAATCAGCGCATTCAATACCGAATTGGAAGCTTCAAAAAATCTACAATTGTTACGTCACCCTGATGGCACTTTCTACTTTACGCTGGAAGAGAACAAGTAATGCAAAATCCACAACTCACCGATGATGGCAAACTCAAGCATCTCCTCTCAATCGAAGGCTTGCCTAAAAAGATACTTAATCAAATCCTTGATACAGCTGAATCTTTTGTTGGCGTAGCAGAGCGTGAAGTTAAAAAAGTACCGCTACTTCGTGGCAAAACAGTTTGTAACTTGTTCTTTGAGAACAGTACACGCACTAGAACAACTTTTGAAATTGCCGCAAAAAGACTTTCAGCAGATGTGATTACACTGAATGTCAGCACATCATCACAATCTAAAGGGGAAACAATCCTCGATACTATCGACAATCTAACGGCAATGCATGCTGATATGTTCGTAGTTCGGCATTCACAATCAGGTGCAGCACATATGATTGCCAAACATGTTGCTCCCCACATTCACGTCATTAATGCGGGCGATGGTCGCCATGCCCACCCAACCCAAGGACTGCTAGATGCATTTACCATCCGCCGATACAAACCAGACATGCATAATTTACGGGTGGCGATTGTAGGTGACGTATTACACTCAAGGGTTGCACGATCAGAAATTCATGCATTAACAACACTAGGGGTTCCAGAAGTAAGAGTGATTGCACCTAAAACGCTGCTACCGCAAGATGTAGAAAAGCTTGGGGTTCACGTCTACCACGACATGCGTGAAGGGCTAAAAGATGTCGATGTAGTCATGATGCTGCGCCTACAAAATGAGCGCATGGCAGGGGCGATGCTACCAAGCTCACAAGAGTATTTTAAAACCTACGGGCTTACCCAGGAGAAACTTGCACTAGCGAAACCAGACGCAATTGTGCTGCATCCTGGCCCCATGAACCGTGGCGTAGAAATTGATAGTGCAGTAGCTGATGGGACACAATCTGTTATCTTACCTCAAGTTACATACGGGATTGCCGTGCGCATGGCTGTAATGAGCATTCTGGCGGGAAATTAATCATGAAAATACACATTAAAAATGGTCACTTAATCGACCCTAAAAATAGTACAGATGCAAAACAAGATGTCTACATCGCTGCAGGAAAAATCGTCAGCATAGGCAAAGCCCCTGAGGGATTTAGTGCAAACCAAACCATTGATGCAACCAACCTAATTATCATTCCAGGCTTAGTGGATTTATCAGCAAGATTGCGAGAACCTGGTTTTGAGCATAAAGCCACCCTCGAGAGCGAGATGCTAGCTGCAGCAGCTGGCGGCGTTACCAGCCTTGCTTGCCCACCAGATACCGATCCTGTTCTCGATGAACCAGGGCTTGTTGAAATGCTCAAGCACCGCGCAAAACAGCTTAACCAGGCACATGTTTATCCATTAGGCGCGCTTACACATCAGCTAGAAGGTAAAGAAATTACCGAAATGTGCGAACTAAATGAGGCTGGTTGTGTAGGCTTTTCACAAGCAGATATTGCAATCAAAGATACCCAAGTGCTATGGCGAGCTATGCAATATGCCGCTACTTTTGGCTTTACGGTATGGTTACGTCCAGAGGAGCCTTATTTATCAAAAGACGGCGTAGCTCACGACGGTGAAGTGGCTGCAAGACTTGGTCTAAAAGGCATTCCTGCAGTCGCAGAAACTTTAGCAATTGCAAGTATCTTACGTATCGCGCTTGAAACAGGCGCAAAAGTGCATCTTTGCCGACTCTCCACGGCTGAGGGTGTAGACATGGTACGCAATGCAAAAAAAGCAGGTCAAAAAGTCACTTGTGATGTAAGTGCAAACCACCTTCACTTAACTGACTTTGATATTGGATACTTTAATTCCAACACGCATCTTAAACCACCTGTGCGCAGCCAGCGTGATAAAACTGCACTCAGTAATGGCTTGGTTGACGGAACTATTGATGCAATCTGCTCAGACCACACGCCCGTTGATGATGACGCAAAACTCTATCCATTCGCCGAAGCAGAAGCTGGCGCCACAGGCTTGGAATTACTATTACCACTTACCCTCAAATGGGCCGAAGATAACAAGCTTAGCTTAAGCCAAGCAGTAAAACACATCACCGAATCACCAGCTAATATTTTAGGAATTCCTGCTGGGGATTTAAGTATCAATGCAAACGCAGATATTTGTGTGTTCGATCCTAAACAATATTGGAAGGTTGAACCAAAGGCGCTTCTCAGCCAAGGAAAAAACACACCTTTTCTAAGCTTGGAATTAGCAGGAAAAGTAAAATATACCTTCGTGAATGGTCACTTGGTGCATGGTTAAAAGAAACCTGTATGTAATAAAAAAGCGCATCTAAATGCGCTTTTTTATTACATACATTTTAATGTTCTTACTATTTAAAGACCAAACAAGACCCTAAATTTAACCGTCATCCATTGCTCTAAGTCATCAATCAGCACATAAAATAAAGGTACAAATAAAAGACTAAGCACAGTAGATGCAATTAAGCCCCCAATGACAGCAACTGCCATTGGCTCACGGAAGGCATTGCCGGCACCAAAACCAAGCACCAAAGGCAACATGCCTGCAATCATCGCCATTGAAGTCATTACAATTGGTTTTGCTCGTTGTTGAGCAGCTTCTAATATAGCATCATGACGTGATTTTCCAAGTGCGATGGTTTCGATAATACAATCCACCAGCAAGATACCGTTTTTTCCTACAATACCTGAGAGCATGAGAATGCCAATCACGGAGGGTAACGAAAGTGATTCACCAAATACCCATAGAGCGAAACAAGCACCAAAGATAGAAAGTGGTAGCGCTACCATAATAGTGACGGGTTGAAGCACAGTGCGAAATAACAGAATCAAAACACCCAGCACTACAATTGCACCAAAGACCATTGCCATTAAGAATGAATCGAACATTTCAGCCAACAATTCAGCATCGCCAGTATCAAAACGTTTAACCGTTTTTGGTAGATTTTTTAATACTGGCAATTGCTCAATTGCATCCAATCCTTGACCCAAGGTCGAATGATTAAGATTAGCCGCTAGGGTAATTTGACGTTGTCTGTCATAACGCAAAATACTTGCGGGTCCGGCACTAAAATTCACGTCAGCTACTGCTGAAATTGGCAGCATCACCCCTTCGTTATTTGGCACCAATAATTTTCCTATTATCGCCCCATCTTCCTTAGATCCTGCATTTAGCTGCACCCTCAAAGGAATCTGGCGCCCATCAAGATTAATCTTTGCTAGATTAGAATTAAGATCACCTAAAGTAGCAACCCGGGCTGTTTCTGCAATCAGATCAGCATTCACACCAAAGCGTGCGGCATCTTCCGTCCTTGGTGTAATGACGTATTCCGAATGCGGAAGAGGTGTGGTTGATGAGACTTCTTTAAGATAATGCAACCCTCGCATTTCAGCTTCCAATCCAGTTGCAGTGCGCGTTAAATCATCCGCATTACTACCTACCAGGGAGAATGTGAGCGCCTTACTTCCATTTTCATTGAGAACTGAAATACGTGCATTAGGAATCACAGCAAAGTCTTGCAAGATATCTTGTTCAAACGATTTGATATCGACGCTTCGATCAGTTTTTGGTTTAAGACGAACCAAGACAGACGCTCGACGGACCTCTCCATCAATATTGGTATCAGTATCTGCACCACCAGCCAAGGTATATACGTGCTGCACTTCTGTTTTTTTACGTAAAATTCCTGTCATTAATCCAAGGACATGGTCGGTTTCCTCAATACGAGAACCCGCTGGCAATTCCACTTGAAAGGTAGATTGCGATTTATCCTCAAATGGCATGAAATCGGTCGATAATCTTGAAATAATAAGTACCGTTGCAACCATAATCCCAAGTGCAACAAGTAACGAAACTTTAGGGCTAGCTAAAACTTTAGTTAAGCCGTGTCGATAATTGATCATCCAAGTCGATGGCACATGACTTTCATCAAACGATTTAAGGAAATAAGCCGCCAAGACAGGTGTAATAAAACGTGCAACAAATAATGAGAAAATTGTGGCGACAGCAACAGTTAAACCAAACTGAATAAAGTATTGACCAACGACACCGCCCATAAAGCTAACTGGTATAAATACCGCGACAATCACGACAGTTGTAGCAACAACTGCCAAACCGATTTCATCGGCAGCATCCATCGCTGCGCAATAAGCTGTTTTACCCATTCGCAAATGCCGCATAATGTTTTCGATTTCAACAATAGCATCGTCTACCAGTACGCCAGAAACTAAAGATAATGCCAGCAAACTCACCATATTGAGCGAGAAGCCTAACCACTGCATGATTAAAAACGTCGGAATAACTGAGAGTGGTATGCCAATAGCAGTAATCCAAGTGGCCCGCCAATTGCGGAAGAAAACAAAGACCACTGCCGCCGCGAGCAATGCCCCTTCAATAAATGACCAAAGGGCTGCGTGATATGTGTCTTGAGTGAACTCAACTAAAGTTTGTACTTCTGTAAAACCAACATCTGGTTGGTTAACTTTAATTTCCTCTAATGCCGCTTTTACATCTTTTTCTACGCTAACTTCACTGGCCGTTTTTGAACGATAAATGGCAAAACCTACCACAGGCTGAGCATCTAATTTTGCAATTTGTCGTTGTGCAGAGGTTGTATCAATAACATCCCCCAAGTCAGACAACCTGACAAACCGCTGACCTGGCAGAGCGATATTCATATTTTGGAGCCGCTCAACGTCTGTTGGCGCCCCCAAAGTGCGGATAAGTGTTTCTTGACCTAAGCTATCAATACGACCTGCAGGCAGGTTTTGTACTGAAGCTAATAGTTGATCATTTATGACTGCGGCAGTAACACCATAACTTTGTAGTTTTAAAGGGTCTAACGAAACACGTATCTCACGACCCTCTCCCCCTTGACGCTGAACTTTGGCAACGCCCTTTATTGCTAAAAGTGCTCGACTTACTTGGGTATCAACTAGCAAAGTAGATTGTTCGATCGAACGTTGCGGTGCTTGAACAGCATAGGTCAAAATTGGCACAACATCTGCGTCAATGCTCTGAATCATTGGCTCTTCAGAACCGCGCGGCAGCAAACTCTTAATGCCTATCATTTGGTCGCGTACTTTTGATAGCGCCTGATTGATATCTGTACCTAACTGAAACTCAATCTTAGTACTTGATACGCTATCGGTGATGCTAGAGGTTATGTGTTTTATATTCCCAATACCAGCTAACGCAGTTTCAACACGCACTGTAATTTGAGATTCAATTTCGCTTGGCGATGCTCCGGGCAAGAAAACCGATACATTGACGACTGGAATATTTACATTTGGCATGCCATTGATAGGCAATCGTGAAAACGACATAAGACCAGTTATCACCAAGCCGATAAAAATCACTATCGGCACAAGTGGGCGCTTAATCGCCCATGAGGAAATACGTAATGCCATTAATTCACTGACCTTGTTGATACTTTAACAGGTTCACCATCGCGCAAGAATGATGCAGCACTATCAATAACCATCAGACCTGATGGAACGCCATCAATGATCTCTATCTGATTACCAATATGCTGTCCGACTTTCACTAACTGGCGTTTCGCAAACCCTTCTTTAACAGCAAATACATAAGCCGATGAACCTTCGAAACGAACTGCTGTTTCAGGCAAGTAAATTCCGTTTCTCGAATTGGTATTAATAATCACTCGTGCAAACTGCCCAAGAATAAAATTAGGCGCTTGATCAAAACGTACCCGTACTTTTGCAATTTGGTTTTGACGATTAATTAGAGTTGCGGCACGGCTGATTTTTCCTTTATACGAATTTCCTTGCCTAGCTCCTACAACTGCTGAGCGTTCAGACTTCTGCATATCAGATTGTGCAATAATTTGTTCACGTAAAATGCCCCAAGTTCCATTAACAAATTTTAGAGTGAGTCGTTTGTAGTTTTCTTCTTTTTTGCTTTTAGCGCTGTAATGTTGCAAAAACTCTGCCGATGCATTATCGCCAGAAACAGCG
>CAIVUE010000172.1 GCA_903909015.1 uncultured Methylophilaceae bacterium | reverse complement strand
CCCGTACCAATCGCCCAAATCGGCTCATAAGAAACCACCGTGTTCGCAAAAACAGCGCCGCCGTGGCTTTTTAATAGCGGATCTAATTGCTCAGCCACGACCTGCTGCTCCATCCCGGCTTCACGCTCTTGCAAGGTTTCACCAACACATAAGATAGGGGTAAGGCCTGCGTTTTTGGTCGTCACAAACTTGGCTGCAATATTCTCACCGCTCTCGCAATAAGCAGTGCTTCGTTCTGAGTGCCCTAAGATCACATAGGTCGCATCAAAGTCTTTCAACATTGAGGCGGCGACTTCGCCAGTATAAGCGCCCACAGGATGCTTACCCACGTTTTGCGCGCCCCAATGGATGTTGGTGCCATTCAAAACTACTTGGGCTTGGAATAAATAAGGATAGGGCACACAAACCGCAAAATCGACGTTGTCGAGATGGGCAAGTTTTTGCTTGAACGCGTCAAATAATTGCTGATTTTGAGCGATTGAGCCATGCATTTTCCAATTAGCAACGACGAGCTTACGACGCATATTTCAACCTGATAAATTTGAGGCGAATTCTACTCTCACGGTTAGCTTTACTCAAGCGGCACACAATGACGGATATTGAGCTGCACCTGCTGGCGTCCATTAAACTCATTCGTCTGCAGCGCATAAACCACGTGAACCTTCTGCGGCAAGAACTCTTGCTGCTGAAAATAGATCGCATCAATGAGTCGACCACTGTCGTCATCTAGCTTCTGGAGCGAGAGTTTCAGGTGACGATCCCCTACCACCTTTTGCAATTTCACAATAAAAGCATCCCCACAGAGGGGCGGTGGGAAACCTTGTCCCCAGACCTGGTGATCAAGCGCCTCTGCCACAGACCAATCGACTTCATGGGCGCTCAGTGAACCATCTATTTCAATCACGGCGTCCAAATCAGCCGGAGTTAGCAAGCTCGCCGAGACCTCTTCAAACACCTGCCTAAAAGTCTCCAAGCCCTGTTCTGGAATAGTCAAGCCGGCCGCCATCGCATGCCCCCCAAACTTGAGAATTAAATTTGGATGGCGTTTGGAAACAAGATCGAGGGCGTCACGTAAATGTAGGCCATTGATCGATCGGCCCGAACCTTTTAGGGTGCCATCCTTGCTTTTCGCAAAGGCAATCACCGGGCGGTGATGTTGCTCTTTGACACGCGAAGCTAAAATTCCAATCACGCCCTGGTGCCACTCCGGCTCATAGATACTCAAGCTAAATCGGTCACGCACGTCGACATCCTCGAGGGCAATATTTGCAGCCTCCTGCATATCCGCTTCAATCGACCGGCGCTCTAAGTTCATGGCATGTAAACGCTGCGCCATGGTTTGCACTGCTGTTTCATCATCGGAGATGAGACAGGCAATCCCCAGTGACATATCATCTAAGCGGCCAGCTGCATTTAAGCGCGGGCCCACACTAAACCCAAGATCCTGAGCGTTTGCCTTAGAGGGATCTCGCCCGGCTAGCTTCATTAAAGCGCGGATGGCAGGGCAACCCTTGCCAGCTCGAATCCTGCGCAAACCCTGCTCAACTAAAATCCGATTATTTTCATCTAACTTCACAAGGTCAGCAACCGTCCCAAGGGCCACAATATCCAGAAGCTCCGTTAAATTAGGCTCTGGCTTTTCAGCAAAGGCCCCACGCTTTCTGAGCTCTGCACGAAGTGACAGCATCACATAGAAAATAACACCGACCCCTGCTAGATTTTTGCTCGGAAAATGACAGCCACGCTGATTGGGGTTCACCATACAGCTTGCTGCTGGCGTTTCATCGCCTGGCAGATGGTGATCGGTCACCAAGACTTGGAT
>CAIVUE010000171.1 GCA_903909015.1 uncultured Methylophilaceae bacterium | reverse complement strand
GATCTAAATGCATTACGGCCAGACAATTTACCCAAGGTTAATTTATTGGCATTCCAGCCCACATCTTCAGCACGCATAATTTCGTAGGTTTCACGGAATTTCAATACGCCGTCTTGATGAATGCCACTTTCATGCGCAAAGGCATTTGCCCCAACCACCGCTTTATTAGGCTGCACTGGATAGCCAGTAATGGTCGAAACTAACTTCGAAGTTGGCACAATTTGCGTCGCATCAATCGAAGTTTCTAAATTGAACACATCACGACGTGTGCGAACAGCCATGACGACCTCTTCTAAGCTCGCATTACCCGCACGCTCACCCAAGCCGTTGATCGTACATTCCACTTGACGCGCGCCGCCCATCACAGCCGCCAATGAATTGGCAACCGCCATGCCCAAATCGTTATGGCAATGCGTAGACCAAACTACCTTATCTGAATTCTTCACGCGTGCAATCAATTGCTGCATACGCTCACCCCAAAGTGCAGGAATAGAATATCCAACCGTGTCTGGAACATTAATCGTTTTAGCGCCAGCTTCAATCACCGCATCAAACACCTGCACTAAGAAATCAATATCTGAACGCACAGCATCTTCGGCAGAAAATTCCACGTCTTCTGTATATTCCAAGGCCCATTTGACCGCTTGCACCGCACGCGCCAATACCTGATCTGGCGTCATGCGTAATTTATTTTCCATGTGAATAGGTGAGGTTGCGATAAAGGTGTGAATACGGCCTTTTTTCGCAGGCTTAATGGCTTCACCCGCGCGGCGAATGTCATTCTCATTGGCACGGGCAAGAGAGCACACTGTCGATTCTTTAATGATTTCTGCCACGGCATGAATCGCATCAAAGTCGCCAGGACTTGCTGCTGCAAAACCTGCCTCAATGACGTTCACCCCTAACTTTTCAAGCTGACGGGCAATCCGAATCTTTTCTTCTTTCGTCATGGCTGCGCCGGGGCTTTGCTCCCCATCACGCAATGTTGTATCAAATATGATTAATTGATTATTTTTTGTCATTTTATTTTCCATCTAAATTTTTATAGCAATACCCGCTATGCGTTCGTCATAACGGCGTGGCAAATCTATAATTTGAGGTGTGCGAAGTATACTGCCTATGGCAGTAGCGCTAGACGTAACAGAGCACCAGCCAAGTGATGGCCGGAATTTGAATAAGCAGATGTGTAACTGTTTAATAACATAACGAAATAATATCATGCTTTTTATCTAGCTTTTAGACAATTAAACTTATTGCTCTGATAAGTTTTTCGGATCAACTTCTGCAAGCTTTTTACGCTTCAAGAGCTCCATCAGCCACAAGCCATAACCAGATAAGCCATAGACCAAAGCCACAAAAAACAAGACTTCTGGTGGGCTGTAAGAAATCAACACGAATGCCAATACAATGAAAAGAATCACTACAAACGGCACACTGTTCTTCAAGTTAATGTCTTTACCACTATAGAATCGCAAATCACTCACCATCGACAAGCCTGAAAAGAGTGTCACGACCCAAGCAACCCATTTCATTTGAAACCAAGGATAAAAGACCATGTCTCCTGGAATATCATTATCAAATGCTACCCAAACCAACCCGGCTAACAAAGCTGCAGCTGCCGGGCTAGGCAATCCTTGGAAATAGCGCTTGTCTGCACTCCCTAGTTTTGTATTAAACCGAGCCAAACGCAAAGCCGCACTGACACAATAGATAAAAGCAGCAATCCAGCCTAATTTACCAAGCGGCTTGAGCGCCCAAACATAAACGATCAATGCTGGTGCTACGCCAAAAGACACCATATCTGAGAGGCTATCGTATTCAGCACCAAAAGCGCTCTGTGTATTAGTCATGCGTGCAACACGACCATCTAGGCCATCCATCACCATCGCAATAAAAATCGCAACCGCGGAGTGCTCATACTTACCATTCATCGCTTGAACGATCGCATAGAAACCAGCGAACAATGCTGCGGTGGTAAATAAATTGGGCAATAGATAAATGCCGCGCTCACGCAAACTTGGCTCTAAGGCACTTTTTCTACGACGAGGACGTGGAGTAACTTCAGCCATCTTGAGGATTTCCAATAGTAAATTACATCTAGTATATCAAAGCCATGCTAAATGAGGATGCCCGACTATGATAGTATCCCGTTTTGATTTATTACCCTGATGAATATCATCACATAATTTAAATGCAATTTTCTTTAATCACACAAGACGGTCAGGCTCGCCGAGGCGCTATCAGTCTCGCACATGGCGAAGTTCAGACGCCAGCATTCATGCCCGTTGGCACATATGGCTCAGTCAAAACACTTTCCCCCAATGAAATTCGTGATATCGGGGCTCATATCGTATTAGGCAACACCTTTCATCTTTGGCTAAGACCGGGCCTAGATGTGATTGAAGCCCATGGCGGCCTTCATCAATTCATGAGTTGGGATGGCCCGATACTGACTGATTCAGGCGGCTTTCAAGTGTGGAGCTTAGGTAAATTACGCAAGATTTCAGAAGAAGGCGTCAAATTTCGCTCACCGATTAACGGTGACAGTTGCTTCTTAACCCCTGAAGAGTCCATGCGCATTCAAAAAGTGCTGAATTCAGATATCGTCATGATTTTTGATGAGTGCACGCCCTACCCAGCCACTGTAAAAGAAGCTAAAACCTCCATGGAGCTGAGTTTACGCTGGGCCCGCCGTAGCAAAGATGCCCATCAAGGGAATCCAAATGCATTATTTGGGATCATTCAAGGAGGCATGTACGAGGATTTGCGAGACATTTCACTTAACGGCCTCACTGATATTGGCTTTGATGGCTATGCCATCGGCGGACTCTCAGTAGGTGAGCCAAAAGAAGATATGTTAAGGATTCTTGGCCACACTGCTCCACAAATGCCTCAAGACAAGCCCCGCTATTTAATGGGCGTTGGAACGCCTGAAGACTTAGTGGCTGCCGTCAGCAATGGGGTAGATATGTTCGATTGCGTCATGCCAACACGGAATGCCCGTAATGGTTGGTTGTTTACTCGCAACGGCGACATCAAACTTAAGAATGCTCGCTACAAGCTGGACACGGAACCCTTAGATCCTGAATGTACGTGCTATACCTGCCAAAACTTTAGCCGCGCATATCTCCATCATTTACACCGTGTTGGTGAAATACTAGGTTCACGTCTTAATACGATCCATAACCTACACTATTACCAAGAACTCATGGCAGGCATACGGGCAGCGATTGAGTCTCATACTTTTGAAGCATTTAAGAAAGAGTTTGCATCTAAACGAAGTGGGTTAAACCTAGAGTTATAATAGGTTGAGACACTACTCTATGATAAAATTCCGCAGTTATTTGAATCCCCAAGCTTATTTTTAGAAAGGCTTTATCCCATGTTAATTAGTTCTGCTTACGCTGCCACAGGATCAGCAGCATCAGACTGGACAAGTTTTGTTCCAATGGTTGTTATTTTTGTATTGTTTTATTTCATGCTGGTTCGTCCACAAATGAAACAAGCAAAAGAACAACGCGAAATGATTGCAGCATTACAAAAAGGCGATGAAGTTGTCACTTCTAGCGGCATTCTTGGCAAGGTAACAAAAATTAGTGAAACTGTAATTAGCCTTGAAATTGCTACTGATATCGTGATTAACGTTCAGAAGCCAGCGATTCAAGCCAAATTAGAAAAAGGCACAATCAAGGCTTTATAGGCCATTGATTTAAATCACTCACAACAGACCCAAAACGCGAGCCGCATCATGAATCGTTACCCATTGTGGAAATACATCCTTGTATTAACTGTCCTTTTATTAGGTCTTTTATACTCTCTACCAAATATTTTTGGCGAATCTCCAGCCGTACAAATCACTACGGCAAAAGCGACGACCAAACTAGATCCTAATCTTTTAGGCAAGGTTGAGGACACGCTTAAACAAGAGAGCATCAAAATTGATGCAATTTTCATGGACTCCACTGGTGTAAAAGTGCGGTTTGCCGATGCTGATACACAAATCAAAGCAAAAGATGTATTAAAAAATAATTTAGGCAAAGAGTATGTCGTTGCGCTAAATCTGATCTCACGCTCACCAAGTTGGCTCACTAACCTTCATGCACGTCCTATGTACTTGGGTTTGGACTTGCGCGGCGGGGTGCATTTCCTTCTTCAAGTCGATATGAAGGCAGCATTAGATAAAGCAGCTGACCGCTACGTGGGCGATTTCCGCGCTTCATTACGTAAAGAGCGTATCTCATACTCAGGCGTCACACGCGAAGCCCAAAGCATTGAAATTAAATTTACTGATGCGAAAGAACTCGCAAAAGCACAAAAGATTATCAGCAATGAATTTCCAGATGTGACGCTAAAAGAAAGTAATAGCTCACTGATTGCGACATTAAACTTGCAAGCACAAAAACGTATTCAAGAATTTGCACTGAAACAAAACATTCAAACACTACACAATCGTATTAATGAACTAGGTGTAGCTGAGCCAATTATTCAGCAACAAGGCATCGACCGCGTTGTGGTTCAATTGCCTGGCGTTCAAGACACCGCTAAAGCAAAAGAAATTCTAGGTCGAACAGCGACGCTTGAAATTCGTCTAGTCGATGAAGAAAAAAGTGATCCAACAACACTTGAGCAAGCTAGCAAGGGGCAAGTGCCTTTTGGTGATGAGTTCTTTGTTGACCGCAATGATCAACCAATCTTAGTTAAAAAGAAAGTTGAGCTCACTGGTGAATACATTACGGATGCAGGCCCAGGTGCAGATCAACAAAGCGGCCGCTCAACTGTCAACGTCACATTAGATGGCCGTGGTGCCCGTATTTTCAGACAAGTGACTAAAGATAACGTTGGAAAACGTATGGCCATTTTATTGATTGAAAAAGGCCAAGCGGAAGTCATTACAGCGCCAGTGATTAATGAAGAAATTGGTGGTGGCCGCGTACAAATTTCTGGAATGAATAATGCGCAAGAAGCGACTGACATTTCACTCCTTCTCCGCGCTGGTGCCCTTGCAGCGCCAATGGACATCATTGAAGAGCGTACTGTTGGCCCAAGCATGGGTGAGGAAAACATCAAACGCGGTATGCACTCCACCATGTGGGGCTTCGCAGCGATCGCATTATTCATGGTGGTTTACTACGTATTGTTTGGCGGCATTTCAGTCGTTGCCTTAGGCATTAACTTACTGCTACTGCTAGCCATACTATCAATGCTTCAAGCCACGCTGACATTGCCTGGCTTGGCAGCGATTGCCCTGACCTTGGGGATGGCGATTGATGCAAACGTATTGATTAATGAACGGATCAGAGAAGAGCTTCGAGGGGGAAATTCACCACAAGCCTCTATCCATGCAGGATATGACCGCGCCTTTGACACGATTCTCGATTCAAACGTCACAACAATGATTGCTGGTCTAGCCTT
>CAIVUE010000170.1 GCA_903909015.1 uncultured Methylophilaceae bacterium | reverse complement strand
ATTAAAATAATGAACCCGTAACGTTCAATTTGAGCATATTTGTAAGCTAAGTGATTAGGAAGCAAACTTACTGCAATGCGTCCACCATCCAATGGCGGCAATGGTAATAAATTAAGGACCATCAGAACCACATTGATCATCACGCCAGCTTGCCCCATCAAAGCCATAGGCTCCGAATAAACATTAGGAGCACTTAGAGATAACTTAATTATCAGCGCCCAAAATAAGGCCATCACAAAGTTTGAAGCTGGTCCAGCAGCAGCAACCCACAACATATCGCGTTTGGGATTACGTAAACGTGAAAAATCAACAGGCACTGGCTTTGCCCAACCAAACAAGATTCCACCTACAAGAAGAGTTAAGGCCGGCAATAAAATTGTTCCGACTGGGTCAATGTGTTTTAGTGGATTCAGTGTGATACGACCGGCTCTGTCAGCAGTCATATCCCCAAAAAAACGTGCAGCAAAACCGTGTGCAGCTTCATGAACAGTAATTGCAAAAATAACTGGCAAAGCATAAACAGCGATTTTCTGTATGTAGGTTAATTCCATTTTGGTCCTTAAAATAAATTAGTTATTATTGAGCTCACAACCCGAAAGGGGCTAAATCGCCAGAGCCATGCCTAATCAATTGGGGATTGTCTGTAGTAAGGTCAATCACTGTAGTTGGAATTGCTGAACAGGATCCAGCATCTATTACCAAATCCAATTGATGCTCTAAGCGCTCACGAATTGACCAGGCTTCATTCAATGGCTCAGGATCATCCTTTAAGGACAAAGTCATGCTTAATAAAGGCTGATTAAGTTCAGTCAATAACGCTTGCGTTACTGCATGCTCCGGAACCCTTAAACCTAAAGTACTTCGCTTAGGATGCTGCAATCTTCTTGGCACTTCGCGAGTGGCTTTAAGAACAAATGTATATTTTCCCGGTGTATTCGCTTTTAATAAACGAAACTGAACATTATCGACCTGCGCATAAGTAGCCAATTCAGCTAGATTACGACAGACCAATGTGAAGTGATGAGTTTCGTCAACGCCCCGAATAGATCGAATACGCGATTGGCCTTCTTTATTTCCAATAATACAACCGAGTGCATAACTAGAATCCGTAGGATATGCAATGACTCCGCCTTTGTTCAAAATCTCCACTGCCTGATTTATTAATCTTGCTTGTGGGTTTTCTGCATGAATTGAAAAAAATTGAGACAATCAATGTGCCTCTAATTCAATACTTTTTACTTCAGGCCAGTCATGCCAAACAGGTAAACAATTACTAGGCAAGCTAGGCAAACGTCCCATCTCAATGTAAGTTTGACCTTTACCGTGGTAATCAGAACCCATTGAAGCAGCTAAATCAAACTGCTTAGCCATTTTTGCAAACTCTTGATATTGATCCACACTATGACTTCCTGTCACAACTTCTATTGCTGAACCACCTAAGGCACGGAACTCGTGCATGAGTTCTAACATTGTGACTCGACCTAAATCATAGCGCCCAGGATGGGCAATGACAGCCACTCCCCCACTTCCGATAATCCAAGCAAGGACATCCTCTAGGCTAGCCCATTGATGCTCAAAGTACCCTGGTTTACCTTTCACCAAATAATGCTTAAAAACAGCCTTGGTATCTTTAGCATAGCCTTTTTCAATCAAATAACGGGCGAAATGAGTACGGCTAATAATACTGCCTTTGCTGAATTCATAAGCGCCTTCAAGAGCACCATGGATGCCAATTTTAGCTAAACTTTGTGCCATGCCAACAGCCCTAGTGTGGCGACCTAAACGAATATTAGATAACCCATCCACTAAAGGCTGATATTCAGGATTGATTTTTAAACCAACAATATGCAGTGTTCGACGACGCCAAGTAACTGAGATCTCGACCCCATCAATAAATTGGATACCTTGCGTTTCTGCAGAAGCCCTTGCTGTTGCGAGCCCATCAACATCATCATGATCAGTCAAGGCCATTACCTTTATACCTTTTTCACCTGCTAGATTCACGATTTCAGTAGGCGTTAACACACCATCCGAAACGGTAGAATGGCAATGAAGATCAATAAGCGAACGCATGAATAGTGAATTTTGATAAGGTGATAGAAGCAATAAATGACAAATAAAAAAAGTTGCCTTGTCAGACATCACACATCATAGCAAAATACGGGTCTATCTGACACTTAAAGCGGGTCTATGCCTGCTGAATTTTATTGAAAGCAGTTAATGAAGTTCCTATTCGACTTATTCCCTGTCATCTTGTTCTTTATCACTCTTAAAGTGGCAGAAAAAACAGCTGGCGCCAGTTTAATTTTGGGGGAAATATTCACAAGTATTGGCTTTGCAACAACGGTAAAAGCTAGCCTTGTTCCGATAATGCTAGCGACAATTGCCGTCATTATTGGCAGTATCGTTCAAATTATTTGGGCAAAACTTCATTATAAAAAAGTCGACAACACTTTATGGCTGAGTGCTTTGTTAGTGATTGTGATGGGGGGAATGACGCTTTACTTCCAAAATGATGCATTTATCAAATGGAAACCAACCTTGCTTTACTGGACATTTGCAGTGGTATTAATTGGCACAAGTCTATTTGCAAAAAAGAACTTGATCAAAAACATGATGGGTAAAGAGATTTCTATGCCTGATAGCATTTGGAATAAACTCAACCTTGCTTGGGCTCTATTTTTTAGTGCTTTAGGCGTTCTGAATTTATACGTGGCCTTTAATTATTCAATTGATACCTGGGCGAGCTTTAAACTTTTTGGCACCATGGGATTAATGTTCTTGTTCATCATTGGACAAAGCTTTGCAATTAACAAATATATTAGTGAGAACGAAAAATAATGTGGTACTCCATCGTAACCGAAGACACCCCGAATAGCCTGGAAAAGCGTCTTGCGAATCGTCCAGCGCATCTAGCAAGACTTACATCGTTATATGAGGCTGGACGATTATTATTAGCTGGCCCATTTCCAGCAATTGACAGCTCAGACCCTGGGCCTGCTGGCTTCACTGGCAGCTTGATTGTGGCGGAGTTTAACAACCTTGAAGAGGCTAAGAACTGGGCGAATGCTGATCCATTTGTTAGTGCAGGCGTTTATGCTAATGTTAATGTAAAGCCTTTTCGTAAAACCTTACCCGTTTAAAAAAGTAAAATATGGATTTAGTAGAAGAAATCAAAAACAGACTAGAGACGCTATCGCCAATTCAGTTATCTATTCAAGACGATAGTCAGTTACATGCCAGCCATAAGGGCAATGGTGGTGGCGGGCATTTCACCGTCAAGATTGTGAGTGCCGAATTTAATGGGAAGTCTCAAATAATGCGCCATCGCCTGATATATCAATTAATGAATGACTTAATGCAAAACCAGATTCATGCGCTTAGCATCCATGCTATCGCGGGCAACGAATTAGCCCTATAATGTTATCAAATCAATCACTTCAAACTCAAAAAGCACTTAAGGACCATATGAAAATCTCTAGAATCACCCTTTTATTAATCGCTGCCTTTACTTTAAATTCTCCAGCAATAGCAGCTGATGCAGTAGCGACTGTAAATGGAAAACCAATCAAGCAATCTTTATTCGATTTTATTGTTAAGGATGCAACGGACCATGGTCAAAAAGTAGATGACAATGTCCGTGATGTAATTGTTTCTAAGTTAATTAGCAGTGAGTTAGTGATACAAGAAGCTCAGAAATCTGGCATTGATAAAAAACCAGATTACATCGCAAAAGAAGAACTTACTCGTCGTGAACTATTAGTAAACGTTTACATTCAAGACTACTTGAAAAATCATCCAGTAAGCGAAACCGATACAAAAGCTGCTTATGAAAAATTTAAAACAGAATTAGGGGATAAAGAGTATAACGCACGCCATATTTTGTTGGGCTCGGAAGCTGAAGCTAAAGATGTGATTGCTCAGTTAAATAAAGGTGGTGATTTTTCAAAAATTGCAAAAGAAAAATCAAAAGACCCTGGCTCTAAAGACAAAGCAGGTGACTTAGGTTGGTTCTCATTAAGTGGAATGGTAAAACCATTTGGGGATGCTGTTGCAAAACTCCAAAAAGGTAACATCACAACTGAACCCGTTCAAACCCAATTCGGCTGGCATGTAATTAAACTTGATGATGTGCGTGAAATGAAAGCGCCTTCATATGATAAAGTCAAAGAGAGCTTACAAAAGCAGCTTAGCCAACGTCAATTAGAGAAAATGCTGACTGATTTACGTGCTAAAGCCACAATTGTAGACAATACAAAACCAGCTGTTAAAAAGTAAATTCATTTAGTATGTTGATAAAAAAAGGCCTGCTCACAGGCCTTTTTTTATGAGATAATAAGAATCATTATCATTTAGGATTTTCATTAAACAAATGAATCCTTTTTTATCCCAAACTCTTAATAACTTAAAGCCAGGAGAAGCCGCAGTGATCAGCAGCATTGATGCTGACAAATCATTTTTCCTTCGCCTAGCAGCACTTGGTTTTCGGATAGGAAAGCAAATTGAATTGGTACGTTGCGCTAGCTTTAACGGCCCATTACATGTTCGTATAGGCAGTACTGATATCATCCTTAGACGTTCAGAAGCTAAGCGCATTCAAGTAAGGTCTTTATGAAACGTATTGCATTATTAGGTATGCCGAATACTGGCAAATCCACCCTATTCAATAGACTCAGTGGCTCCTCAGCACGAGTTGGAAATTGGCCTGGCATTACAGTTGACCTCATGAGTGCAAAGATTCTGATGGGCGGACATATTGCAGAGCTGATCGATTTGCCTGGCTTGTACGACCTCCAGGGTTATTCTGATGACGAACAGGTCGTGCGGCACTTCCTAAGTAATAACAATTTAGACTTAGTTATCATTGTCGCAAACAGTGCTCAAATTGATAGGCAACTTTCGCTGGCAATCCAAATACGCGCCTTAGGTTTGCCATCCATGTTAATACTAAACATGAGCGACGAAGCAAAGAGAGCCGGCATTTCGATTGACGAAAAAGCAATGTCCTTAAAACTTGGGATGCCGGTCGTAAAAATTAGTGCTAAGTACGGCGACCATTGCCCTGAAGCACTTAAGACTGCAGCAGGGGTGCTATCAAAAAATAAACTACCTATTGACGCGGAGCATATCAATGGTCAGCTACAGCAAGATTTGAATGTTGAAGCCGAAATGGAATCTATTGTTGATGAAACCGTTCAAATGCCCATTCAGCTTGGTAATGACCTAACAAGTCGCATTGACAAATTTTTACTGCATCCATGGCTTGGATTACCAATATTCTTTGCTGCGATGTACGTATTATTCCAATTCATATTTAACGCTGGGAAACCATTACAAGATGGTATTGCATGGTTACTGACCCTATTTAGAACTAACGCTCTCGAGCCGCTTTTGATTAACACGCCAACATGGTTAAGCGGTCTGCTGCTGGATGGTGTATACAACGGCCTTGGGACAGTTGCAGCCTTTATCCCCATTATTGTTTTATTCTTTTTAATTATGACAATGGTTGAAGACAGTGGCTATTTGTCTCGCGCCGCTTTCTTGGTTGACGCTTTAATGGCCAAGATGGGTCTAGACGGCCGTGGATTTGTGATGGTATTAATGGGATTCGGCTGCAACGTGCCAGCCTTGATGGGAACGCGTGTCATGCGCTCAAAAAATATGCGTTTACTCACGATGCTTGTTATTCCACTCTCCCTTTGCTCAGCGCGCCTTCAAGTATTTTTATTCATGACAGCAACACTATTCACTACAAGTCAGGCTCCACTAGTCCTATTCGCACTCTATTTGGTCAGTTTTTCAACGATTTTCATTACAGCCATATTATTTAAAAACCAATATAAGAATAATGAACCGTTCATTCTGGAACTACCCCCTTATCGATTCCCAACATTACGACAAATATGGCTAAGAGGATGGCAAGAGGTAAAATACTTCTTAAATCGAGCAAGTAAATTCATCACTATAGGCGTTATTCTAGTATGGGCATTAACTCATTTACCTATGGGTTTAGCTCCGGCAAGCAAAGCTACGTTTGCGGGACAAATTGGAGATTGGTTCTCAACGGTACTAAACCCAATTGGTATTGATAGCCAACTAGCAATCGCTTTAATTTTTGGTTTTGTTGCAAAAGAAATTGTGATCGGAGCGCTAGCAGTTATCTATGGGTTGCAAGGAGATGCGTTAATGCATTTAATGGCTCAAAAACTTGATTGGGTACAAGGTATGAGCTTTATGCTGTTCACGCTCATTTACACCCCTTGTTTGTCGACGATTATTACACTAAAGAATGAAGCAAAGAGTTGGCTCTTTGCATGGATATCTATTTTATGGTCATTAGCCCTGGCATGGGTGGTCAGCTTCATATTCTACCAATCAGCTCGTTTACTAGGCTTCTAAGAAAATAAGAAGCCACCCATAGATATACCAGCAAATAAAATTTGACCTTTAAACAGCTGACTCGCCTGTTTCACCTGTACGAATACGAAGAACTTGCTCTACATTTGTCACAAAAATCTTGCCATCACCAATCTT
>CAIVUE010000169.1 GCA_903909015.1 uncultured Methylophilaceae bacterium | reverse complement strand
TAAAAAGCTCTTCAATTACGTAGGCTTTTTTTATTTCTTAAGTTAATCAGAGACAGATCTTCAGCTCACCGATGAAGCTAATCCAAGCGAACTTGCTGAGTATTTTACGACGATCATTCAGGGAATGACCATTAAGGCGAAAGATGGCGCTTCGCAAGACACGCTATCTAGCACATCGAAATTGGCATTAAAAACATTAAGCCAATTTATAAATCAAAAATAACTATAAGCCTCGTGTAACGCGATGCTTTTTGAGTTCCTCAGACATAAAAAGCCCACATTTGTGGGCTTTTTTTATTGGTTGTTGGGGCTTAATCTAAGGGCTGGATCATATTAACGATTGGCTGCTAAGGCAACCTTCATTTTCTCCATCGCCTTTTGTTCGATTTGACGAATGCGTTCTGCTGAAACGCCAAACTCATCCGCTAAGTCATGTAATGTCGCACTGCCATCTTGTTTCAACCAACGTGCTTCAACGATTCTGCGGCTACGATCATCTAGGCTATTGAGTGCATTCGTTAACCCAGTACTTTCAAGATGTTCTTGCTCAATCGCAGAGAGCATCTCTGAAGGTTCTGGACTAAGATCTTCTAAGTATGCGATTGGACTATAGGTGTCTTCCTGATCATCATCGCTATTCCCTTCAAGTGAGATCTCATGACCGTTTAGGCGAGATTCCATCTCAAGCACTTCTTCTGGCTTCACTTTTAACTCGCGTGCAATATGGGCGACTTCATCCGGCTGTAAGCTACCAGCACCAGTTTTCATGCTTCTTAAGTTGAAGAATAGTTTACGTTGTGCTTTGGTTGTGGCGATTTTAACCAAGCGCCAGTTTTTAACGATGTATTCATGCATTTCTGCTTTAATCCAATGCATGGCAAAGGAAACCAAGCGGACACCACGTGTTGGGTCAAAGCGTTTAACCGCTTTCATTAAGCCGATATTACCCTCTTGGATTAAATCGGCTTGTGGCAAGCCATAGCCTGAATAGCCGCGAGCAATACTGGCAACCAAGCGAAGATGCGACACGATGAGCGCTTTAGCAGCTTCAATGTCGTTGTTGTTTTTTAGGCGCGTTGCATAATCAAACTCTTCCTCCGCGCTTAAAACGGGGAATGCTTTGATTGTGCGCATATACTGGTCCAAGCTATCTAAAGCTGATGGAATCGGTAAAGTTAGTGCATTTGTCATGGATTCACCTTTCAACATAGTGCTAATTTTAGCACTCTCAATTAGAGAGTGCTAGTCCTTAAAAGTTCCACTAAATGAAGGGATTGAACTGCAAGCGCTTAATGGGCTTTCAGGTACAATCGTGTAAAAATAATGAGGATGGTCGGGCATGAGCAAAGAAGCAGGGATGGTGCAAGCAAATTCTCAAGGAAAGGTCTTACTAGGCAGTTTGGTTGGAACGACCATTGAGTTCTTTGATTTCTATATTTACGCAAACGCGGCTGTTCTGGTTTTTCCTGCTTTATTTTTTCCTTCATCAAACCCAACGAGTGGCATGTTGCAGTCTCTGGCAACGTTTGCGATTGCCTTTTTTGCTCGTCCATTAGGCTCAGCTTTTTTTGGCCATTTTGGCGATCGGATTGGACGTAAAGCCACCTTAGTTGCTGCATTGATGACCATGGGGCTGTCGACTGTGGCCATTGGATTGTTACCGACTTTTAGCAGCATTGGCGTGGCCGCTCCTCTTTTGCTGACGCTCTGTCGTTTTGGTCAAGGACTTGGCTTGGGCGGAGAGTGGGGCGGCGCTGTCTTGCTTGCGACAGAAAATGCCCCGCCAAATAAACGTGCTTGGTATGGCATGTTCCCCCAACTCGGTGCTCCCATAGGCTTCCTGATGTCAGGAGGTATTTTTCTCCTGCTCAGTGATACGTTAACAAATGAACAATTCTTTGATTTTGGTTGGCGGATTCCATTCTTAGCGAGCTCAGTGTTGGTCTTAGTCGGCTTATATGTGCGATTGAATCTCACCGAAACACCAGCTTTTCTAGAGTCACTTAAATCTAACAAGCGCGTTAAGATCCCTGTCATCACCGTCTTTAAAGAACATGGCCGCCATTTGTTTTTGGGTACTTTTATTGCCTTGGCCACCTTTGTTTTGTTCTATTTAATGACCGTGTTCACCCTAAGTTGGGCGACGAGTAGCTTAGGGTTTTCGCGCCGTGAATTTTTATCAATCCAACTCTTTGCTGTCTTGTTTTTTGGTATGGCGATCCCTGTTTCTGCTTTGCTGGCGGATCGATATGGACGAAAAGTAGTCCTCATAGTCGCATCGCTTGCCATTGCAATGTTTGGTTTCTTGATGGTCCCTTTGTTTGGCTCGGGCGATGTCATCAAGATCACTCTATTTTTGTGCCTAGGCTTAGGCTTGATGGGTATGACTTATGGTCCACTCGGCACCATGCTTTCCGAATTATTTCCAACGGAAGTGCGCTACACGGGGGCGTCGCTCACTTTTAATTTTGCGGGAATTCTTGGCGCTTCTTTTGCCCCATTTATTGCAACGTGGTTGGCAGGGACTTATGGTCTAGGCTATGTGGGTTTTTACTTGTCTGGGGCTGCGCTGATCACGCTGATAGCACTCTTCTTCAGTCAGGCCAAGTCGCAATAGGCTTTATCTAAACCCATAGTTTTGAAACATTTCTCGGAGTAAAAAGCTTTCCAGATCGGCGGTATCTTCCACCCTCGCTGATTTGGTAATAGAGCGACCTAATCGCTGAGACTCCCACTCAAAGTCTCCGCTGTATTCTTTTCTAATAATCACAATCATTCTTCTGACCACTGCCAATTGAATCGTCTCATAGGGTTTGGCTTCTACATCATAGATTTCAAGACGCGCATTGTTGTAATTGTTTTTCCAGCCTTTGAAGCTAAATTGTGCCGTATGCAAACCGATTTCTCTGATCTGAAAAATACCGTTGGTGCCTTCTTGAGCTAAGTTCTTTTTAATGACGGCATCTCTTTGATCTTCATTTGGTGTGCCTCGATCTTTTGCGGTCGCTGCTTGCGCAGTTTGTTCTTCCGCTTGCCTGCGTTGGCGGTTGGCATTCACTAAAGCCATCATGTCGGTTGGTTGATCTGTTGGCGTTGGGTGTGAAGGCTCAGGAGGCTTCGTGGGCATTTGAAATTGCGTGTTGTTTTGTGGTTTTTGCGTGGCAATGACGCGTGGAGGCGGCGCCTCTTTTTTATGTTTAGGTTCAGGCTTGATCGGTTGCGGGGGCTCAGGTTTTGGTTCTGCGAGCACTTGTGGTTTAGGATTTTCTAGTGTGATGGTGATGGCCTGTGGCTTAGGAAAAACGCTCGTCGGCTTAATTACTTGAGGCAAGACGAAAAACAGCAGGACCGCATGAATAAAGAGCGAAATAAGAATCGCAAACATCGAATTGCGACTGATGCGAATGTTGAGATGAACATCCCCTTTGGGTGGCAGATAGAAGTTCTGATCCTGCCTGCCCGAATGGGAATTAAGCGCTGCAATTTTTTGCGCGCGATTCATCTTAATAAACTTCATGAATTTGATTGCCTAACTGAGATTAAACTAACCAAGGATCGAGTGAATTATAGTTTTTCAATCTGGGCTAATGATCGATTAACCGCGACAAACGAACCTAGCCAGCCCAAGCCAATCGCACTTATAAGCATGGTGAGGGTGACCCATAGCCCAGGCATTGAGAGCCTAAATTGACTTGCATACAAATCAGCAATTTGAGTGATCGATGAGTTGAATAGGGTGACGACCGCCAACACGATTAGCCAAGCGGCAATCCCGCCACCAAGGCCATACAATGTGCCTGCATAAAGAAACGGACGGCGAATAAATTGATTGGTTGCCCCGATGAGTTTGCTGACTTCAATCTCTTCAAGTTGCGTTAAGATTTGTAAGCGAATCGTGTTGCCAACAATTGCGATTAATGCAAATCCGAGGAGAGCAACTAAGACAAAAATTGCTTTCTTACCTAGCTTAATGACGGTATCTAAACGCTTAATCCAATTTGCATCGATTTGGGCTAAATCGACGCCATCCCAGTGCTGGATTTCTTGTTGTAACCTTTGAACAGATTCAGGATGAATATCTTTTGGCGTAACGAAGTAAGCGTCTGGCAAAGGATTTTTGCTTAAGCTACCTGTGATATCTGCCGTGGCTGCATTCTGTTGAAACTGTTCCCAAGCACTTTCTTTACTCACGAACTCATACGTTTTAATGTCAGGGTGTTTTTTTAATTTTTCAGCGATGGCGTCTTTAGTGCTACTTGGAGCATCCATTTTTAAAAATAGACTCAGTTGAGGTTTGCTTTCAATACTTCCTGTCATTTGACTGAGATTGTCGACAATCGTGTAAAGAATTTCTGGCAGTGAAAGGGTGACGCCCATGACACAGCAGATTAATACTGTGCCTAATAGATTTTGTCGCATGCGGCCGAGCACCATTTGCAGTGGCTGTAAGTGTTGTTTTAGCCATTGGTTCATGCTGAGAGTTCTCCATCTTGCAAATGTAGTTGTTTCAATATGTTTTTTACATTATCTGGAATGCTATGAGGAAGTTCGTGACTGGCAATAATCACAGTGACGCCCACTTGTTGGAACGCATACAAGAAACCCAAAATATCCGCTGCGTAATTTTCATCCAAATTGCCGGTGGGCTCATCTGCGATCAAGATTGCAGGACGACTGACCACTGCTCTAGCGATGGCTAGACGCTGTTGCTCACCCCCTGATAGGGTAATGGGCATGGACCTTTCTTTATTTAATAAGCCTACCTTATCTAACGCTGCGCGAATCCGTTTTGCCGCTTCCTCTCCCAATACCCCATTAATGTAGAGCGGTAAGGCGACATTTTCGTAACAGTTACGATCGTAAAGCAGTTTGTGATCTTGAAAAATCAAACCAAATTTTCGGCGTAGATATGGAATCGCTGAAGACTTTAATTGGCTGACATTTTGATTACCAATCAGCACCGTCCCTGCCGTTGGGCGCTCTAGGCCTGCAATCATTTTGAGCAGGGTACTTTTGCCCGCGCCGGAAGCGCCAGTCACAAAAACGAGGTCGCCTTGATTGATTTCAAAAGAAATGCTTTTGATTGTCTCGTAGCTGCCGGGATAACGTTTACTGACTTGATCGAATTTAATCATTCAAATAATGCCTCTACAAATTCGCTAGTTTTAAAGGGTCTTAAATCTTCGATCGACTCGCCAACACCAATAAATCTTATTGGGATTGGACGGCTTTGTGCAATGGCTGCAATGACCCCACCTTTTGCCGTGCCATCTAATTTACTTAATACCAATCCTGTGACCCCTAATGCATCATCAAAGGCTTTGACTTGCATCACCGCATTTTGACCGGTATTCGCATCGAGCACTAGAAGGACTTCATGCGGCGCTCCAGGTAAGGCTTTGTCAATCACGCGCTGAACCTTGCGGATTTCTTCCATGAGGTTGAGCTGGGTTGGAAGACGGCCGGCGGTGTCAGCAAGCACGATATCGATCCCTTTTGCTTTAGCTGAGTTGATCGCATCAAAAATGACAGCTGCTGCGTCGCCACCTTCACTCGCAACCACATGGACTGAATTGCGTTCACCCCAAGCTTGTAGTTGTTCTCGCGCTGCGGCTCTAAAAGTGTCGCCTGCTGCAATCAACACTGACTTTCCTTCGGCTTGGAATAAATGCGTCAGCTTGCCGATGGTGGTAGTTTTTCCTGCACCATTGACGCCAGTGAGCATAATCACAAAAGGTCGATGATTCTTGATTTCGAGTGGTTTTTCTAAAGGCGCTAAAAGTGCGCTAAGTGATTCTTTGAGGGCCGATTTAAGTTGTGAGGTGTCACTGAGTGCTTGGCGGGTGACGCGCTGTTTGATGTCATCAAGTAGGGCCTGCGTTGCTGCGACTCCTACATCAGAGGTCAATAGAATAGTTTCAAGTTCTTCGTAGACATCGTCATCAATTTTTCCGCCGCCAAAGAGACTAGCGAGTTGATTGCCAAGGACACTTCTTGTGCGAGACAGTCCTTGTTTTAAACGCTCGGTCCAGCTTTTCTGAGGGGACGCTGGCGTTTCGCTTATTTTGTCTTTTTTGAAAAAATCGAACATAGCATCTTGTCTGTTAAGTTAATGCTATTTTAGTCGTAAAGCCCCCTGCACGCCATCGTATTGACGGTGTTTTCTACAGGAGGCTTTGGTTTTTTAGGCTTGTGATGCGTTATCTAAAAATACGCGGACGTTGCGGGGGTAGATGAAAACTTGTTCTCCGGTGTTTAAGCCTAGCTCTCTAAAACGCTCTTGTGTCAGCTCAGCTTCAATAATGTCCTCTTTGCCTAACTGTTGTAACTCAAGACGCACTAAAGGGCCGACGGCATGGATGTAATTAATCTTTGCTTCAAAGGCAGGCGTATTCCCATTTTTAGTTTTTTGAACATCAATATCATGTGGACGAATATAGGCAAGTGCAGCCCCATCAGCTTGCTGATTCTCAGCTTGCAGTTTGATGCTGATGTCACCAATCTGGGCTTGTCCCTCCAGCACATTGCTTTTGAATTGATTTACATTGCCTAAGAAGTTGTAAACATATGGGGTCGCTGGATTGTTATACACTTCTTGTGGCGTCCCAATTTGTTCAACATGGCCCCTGTTCATCACGACAATACGATCCGCGACTTCTAAAGCTTCTTCTTGGTCGTGGGTCACAAATACGCTGGTGATATGTAATTCGTCATGCAAACGGCGAAGCCAGCGGCGAAGTTCTTTACGTACTTTTGCATCTAATGCGCCAAAAGGCTCATCCAATAGCAAGACCTTAGGCTCAACGGCCAACGCGCGCGCTAATGCAATACGTTGACGTTGCCCACCTGAAAGTTGAGGAGGGTAACGGTCTGCTAGCCAGTCGAGTTGCACGAGCTCGAGCAGTTCATGCACTCGGCGCTTAATCTCTGTATCAGAGGGTCTTGTTTCCTTTGGTCTCACACGCAAACCAAAAGCCACGTTTTCAAATACGGTCATATGGCGGAATAGGGCGTAATGTTGAAAAACAAAACCGACCTGACGTTCACGCACATCGCGTTCTGTAGTGTCCTTGCCATGAAAATGAATGCTTCCGGAATCGGGTGCTTCTAAGCCAGCGATGATGCGAAGCAAGGTGGTTTTCCCACATCCTGAAGGGCCAAGCAAGGCCACCAATTCACCGCTTGGAACATCTAAGCTCACGTTATTGAGTGCGCTAAATTGGCCAAAGTTTTTCTTAATATTTCGGATTTCGATACTCATAGGTTCATCCCTCTTCTAATTTTGTTCTGTCGCGCGTGCGCTTCTAGCTGCATGCCATTCAACGATGGATTTCAGTACTAAGGTCACGAGTGCTAGCAATGCTAGAACTGAAGCCACTGCAAAAGCAGCCGCGTAGTTATATTCGTTGTATAAAATTTCTACATGCAGTGGCATGGTGTTGGTAAGGCCGCGAATATGGCCTGATACCACAGAAACTGCACCGAACTCACCCATGGCTCGGGCGTTTGTTAGGATGACGCCGTAGAGCAGTCCCCACTTGATATTCGGTAATGTGATTCGCCATAAGATTTGCCAGCCTGATGCACCAAGGACCAAAGCTGCCTCCTCTTCATCTTTGCCTTGTGCTTGCATGAGCGGAATGAGTTCACGCGCAACAAATGGAAAAGTCACAAAAATGGTTGCTAGCACAATGCCTGGAATTGCGAAGATGACTTTTAAATCGTGGTCAGAGAGCCACTGGCCAAACCAGCCTTGCAAACCAAAAATTAAGACATAAATTAAGCCGGCAATCACAGGGGAAACAGCAAAAGGTAAATCAATTAACGTGATTAAAATACTTTTACCTTTAAATTCAAATTTAGCAATGGCCCAGGCTGCAGCGACGCCGAATACGAGGTTGAGTGGAACGGCGATGAGTGCAGCAATGACTGTTAGCTTCATCGATGACAAAGCATCGGCATCTGCAAGTGCTGAGATATAGGTATCGAAGCCTTTTCTTAAAGCCTCGGTAAAGACAGCTGCAAGTGGCATGAATAAAAATAAGCTTAAAAATAACAGGGTGGTGGAGATCAGTGCCCATCTGACCCAAACAGGCTCAGAAGTCGCACGGCTTTTTGCCACCTTTGCGCTATATTTTGAAAATTGAGTCGTGCTAATTCCTGACATGGTCATGGTCCTTAAATGGCAGCTGCATTGCGGCGACTGCTCCACCATTGCAATCCATTAATGGCAAGCAATAGTAGGAATGAAATCACCAACATCACCACGGCAACCGCAGTCGCGCCAGCGTAGTCGTATTGTTCGAGCTTCGTAATGATGATGAGGGGCGTAATTTCTGACACCATCGGCATATTGCCCGCAATAAAAATGACTGAGCCGTATTCCCCAATCGCACGAGCGAAAGCTAATGAAAAGCCAGTCAGCAATGCTGGAGCAATCGCCGGAAAGATAATTTTGCTGAAGGTTTGCCAGCGATTGGCACCTAAACTTGCTGCGGCCTCTTCTGTTTCTGCTTCTAAATCCTCTAGCACTGGTTGCACGGTTCGAACGACAAAGGGTAAACCAATAAAGGTTAGTGCAATGACTACGCCGATGGGCGTGAATGCAACTTTGATCCCATGTGGTGCAAGCAAGCTACCTATCCAGCCATTGGGAGCATAAATGGCGGTCAAGGCGATGCCCGCAACTGCAGTAGGTAAGGCAAAGGGTAAATCAACTAAGGCATCAATGATGCGCTTACCTGGAAATGTGTAGCGAGTCAGTACCCACGCAGTCAGAAGGCCAAATACGCCATTGATAAGCGCACCAATAAGCGATGCCCCAAAGGTAAGCTTGTAGGAAGCGACTACCCTAGGAGACGCAACTGCGACCCAGAACTCATGAAAGTTTAATGAGCTTGTTTTAATAAAAGCTGCTGAAAGTGGGATGAGCACAATCAAGCTTAAATAAAAAATAGTGAATCCCAAGGAAAGGTTGAATCCTGGAAGTACGTTGTTATGTTTTTTTGCCATATGAGACCGTAGGTAAGAAATCCCGCTTAATTTAGCAGATTTCTTTAATTCTATTTAATAATGCTTTTGAATATTGATATTCCAAAATAGAATATAGGAAACGCGGGTAAGAGTTTTTGTGTTCTTCACGTAGATTCATCTTACCCGCAGGAGTTTTTTTGAATCAGGCTGCAGCGAGTTTAGGGCGAGAAAAAATATTGCTTGGTTGCAGTTCTTTAGCGCTGACTGCCTCGCCAAGAAAAGGGCCTTGTAATAAAGTGGCTCCAGTTTCTATAGCGATTTCAAGTTGTTTTTGGTTCTCTATGCCTGTCACAATTCCTTCACCGCCAATATCACGAATCATTTTGATGAGCCCTGGCAGTATGTTTTTTAACTGATCATTCTCTTCAGCTTTCTTGATGATGGTCGGATCGAGTTTTACAAAGTTTGGTGAGAATTGCCATAGTCGGTCTATGTGTGATTTTTTGTTACCAAAGTTGTCGATTGCAATGAGATAACCACGTTCCCGGTAATTTTCAATCGCTTCCGCCAATTGCTTATCTTGCTCCACTAGACCTTCTTCAATCTGAATGACCACGCGATTGGTTGGAACTGAGTGCGCATGCAAAATGCGTTCAAAAATCTTGCCGTGTTCGTTCACGCTAATTAAGAGTTGTGGATGTACGCTCAGAAATAAGAGGCCATTTTCATCATAGATTTGACGGAAGTTCAGTACATGCAAGGCTCTGCTCACCCGGTCAAATTGCACTAGCTTCCCTGCTTTTTCAGCGTAACTAAATGCAAACTCTGGTGTGCTGATTAATTCTTTGCCGAGAAAAGGTTTAAGAATAGCCTCATGGCCTAGAAGCTCACCCGCGGCGCTATTGTAAATTGGCTGAAAAGCGCTATTTAATTGAACACCAATGTACTCACTTTTGTACTCGCCAGAAGATTCTTCAGTGAGGCCATAATCTTCCAGGTCAAGCTGAAGCGTCCGTTTAAGTTCTTGCTTAAGTTTTTTAATTCTAGAAATTTTACTAATCGTCATATTGAAATTCCTTTGTTATTGCTTGGTGTAAATTTGGTCGAAAGTGCCGCCATCAGCAAAGTGTGTTTTTTGTGCCTTTTGCCAACCGCCAAACACTTCATTGACTGTGAATAAGTTCAGAGATTTGAAATCTTTTTGATGCAGCTTCAATACAGATTGATTGATTGGACGCAAATAGTGTCGTGCGGCAATCTCTTGACCTTCATCGGAGTAAAGATAATTGAGATAGGCCTCGGCTTGAACTCGTGTTTTATGCTTATCGATGACTTTGTCTACGACTGAAACAGGATTTTCGGCCAAAATGCTATCGGATGGGTAGACCACATCAAACTGGTCGTTACCTAGTTCTTTCTTAATTAGAAATACTTCATTTTCAAAAGTGAGCAAGACGTCGCCAATCTCCCGTTGAACAAAAGTCGTGGTCGCACCGCGTCCGCCAGTGTCTAGTACAGGTACGTTTTTAAATAGCTGACCAACAAAAGCTCTTGCTTTTGCTTCATCACCACCTTTCTTAATAACGTGGCCCCAAGCTGCTAAATAGCTATATCTCCCGTTACCAGATGTTTTAGGGTTGGGCACCACGATAGAAACATTAGGCTTAATTAAATCTTCCCAATCTTGAATGTTTTTCGGGTTGCCCTTTCGGACTAAAAATACTGTAGTAGAAGTTGTTGGAGAGCTTTCATTGGGTAAACGTTTCTGCCAATCCTTGGGAATGAGTTTTCCCCGTTCGTATAAGATATCAACGTCATTCGACTGATTCATTGTGATGACGTCAGCTTCCAGGCCGTCCGCAACAGCTCGTGCTTGTTTGCTTGAGCCGCCATGGGATTGATTGATTGTGATAGTTTCGCCCGTTTTTTGTTTCCAGTACTTAGCGAATGCTACGTTATAATCTTTATAGAATTCTCGTGTGACATCATAAGAAGCGTTGAGTAAGCTGCTGTCGGCGTAAGCGTTAGTTGCTATGAATAAGCTAGCGATGAGTATTTTTTTTAGCATTTTTTGACCTCTAAATTCTATT
>CAIVUE010000168.1 GCA_903909015.1 uncultured Methylophilaceae bacterium | reverse complement strand
TATCAAGATAAAGATGTGACTACAACACGTGACATCATTGGTTCATCAGAAGCAGGGATAGGTAGCACTAACTTAAACACGCAAAGCTACGTGGGTGAACTTAGCTATGCTTTCCTAGCGAATGAAGATAAGACACTTATTCGTCCTTATGCTGCGATTCGTTATACAAGAATCAAGCAAGATGGTTATACAGAGCAAACAACCAGCACGGTTACAGCACCACTCACTTACGCTGCGCTTGAAGACCGTTCAGCGACTGCATTGGTGGGTGTAAAGCTTAATCACAAGCTTGCTGAGAAGGTGAACCTCACAGGTAGCCTTGGGATTGAACAAGACATAGACCACCATGTCGATAACTTAACTGCAACTGGTGTAAGTGGTTTAACTAGTGAGAACTTCAACGACAGCATTAAACGAACACGTCCTGTTGCAAGCATTGGTGCTTATTACATGCCTGTTAAGAACCAACGTATTTCGGCTGATGTTTACTATCAACAGTTGCCATTCCAAAGCACAGGGGCAGCGACTGCTTATGTGAATTACACGATCGGTTTTTAAAAACTAATTGGTGGGGGTATTTTTGGGGGTACTCTTAATTTATAAAGAAAGAATACCCCTATTAAATATAGCTATAAAGAACTTTTAGCACTCCCGCCGGGCCGACATTCGGCCTTTTTATTTAATCTTTGAGTTCTTAGTGATGATTTGTATCAGAAATTTTATCCATTATTGCAAACAATACGCCTGACAATATCAGTGTAAAGTGAATGCCTACCATCCAAGCCATTTGCGTATTGCTTAAATGTTCAATGCCAACCGTTGATTGATGAACGAAGGCCTTTAATAAATCGATTGCAGAAATAGCCACAATCGAGCCTATCAGTTTTAATTTAAGGCCTGAATAGTCAACCTTACCCATCCAACTTGGTCGGTCTTCATGATTCGCAACATCAATCTTAGAAACAAAGTTTTCGTATCCACTGAAAATCACCATAATGAGCAAGTTGGCTACCAAAGTAATATCAACCAACCCTAAAATAGACAATACAACTTCCTGCTCTGGCGCTTCCATAATGTGTGAAATTATGTGAATAAACTCTTGAACAAATTTAATGAGCATTAACCCCAAACCGCCAACTAGACCTATATACATTGGCGCCAGCACCCAACGACTTCGGAATATCACGGCCTCTAAAATTTGCTCAATCAATTTCATTGCGTTTCCTTAATTGTGAATTAATGGTGTATTTATAATGGAATAAACCAATAATGGTCAAGCAATAAGCCAGCAAACAAGGCCATTAAATAGATAATTGAATACTTGAACGTGCGCTTAGCTAAATCATCTGAATACTCGCGGTACAAGGCCACCGCGTAAGCCATAAATCCCACGTTCAGCCCGAATGAAATCACGCAATACACTAAACCACTCATGCCCAATCCAACCGGCATCATGGCAACCGCGAACAAGATAATGGTGTACAAAAGAATATGCTGACGAGTAAAAACTTCACCATGTGTGACTGGCAACATCGGCATACCTACTTTTGCGTAGTCTTCGCGTCGATATAAGGCCAAAGCCCAAAAGTGTGGCGGTGTCCAAGCAAAGATAATCAAGAATAAAATCAAAGACTCTGGTGATACAACATTATTCACGGCTGCCCAACCCAAGATTGGCGGCATTGCACCAGAAGCTCCGCCAATCACAATGTTTAATGGTGTTGCTGGCTTGAGGAACACCGTATAGATCACTGCGTAGCCTAAGAATGTCGCAAAAGTCAGCCACATGGTGAGTGGGTTTACAAACACATACAAAATGCCCAGGCCAATGGTGCCAATAATGCTCGCAAAGATGAAGGTTTCTTTTGAGCTTACTTGGCCTGTAGGAAGTGGCCTTCCACGCGTGCGCGCCATTATTGCATCAATCTCTTGTTCGATTAAACAATTAAACGCTGCTGCTGCGCCAGAAGCTAAGCCGATACCCACGGTAGCTGCAATTAGAATATCGAGCGGCACCATATTTGGCGTGGCAAGAAACATCCCAATAATCGCGGTGAATACAATCAGCGCTGAAACGCGTGGTTTACATAGCGGAAAGAAATTCTGGAATCTAATCTTAAAATTTTGTAATGGATTGATGGCTACTGCATTCATCAATAACACCCTTTTGATAATTCTGTAATTTTTGAATTGACGACAATAATTGTAATCAACAACAAAGCAGCACCCATATTGTGCCCTACCGCCAAAGCTAGAGGCAAATGTAAAACAAGGTTACCAATACCTAAGCTAATTTGCACAAAGAGTAAGACGAACAAAAGAACGCCAAACGATTTTAATCGAGGGTTTTTAATCAACATCATGCCCAACGTGCTTAGATAAATAAATGTAATCAATGCACCCACACGATGCGTCCATTGAATGGCGGTAAATGCAGAAAGCTCTAAGGGCTGACCCGCTGCAGTTTGGCCTAATTCACGCACCCAGTGAAACGCTGTGCCAAAGTCCATGTCAGGCATCCATTCACCGTGACAAGTTGGGAAGTCTGTGCAGGCAAGCGCCGCATAGTTTGAGCTCGTCCAGCCACCTAAAAAGATTTGAGCAAAAATAACGACCAAAGCACCACGAATCCAGAAACGCATAAACTTTGATTCAACAATACGTTTTGAAGGACTACCGAAATGCCTATGTGCAATCCAAGTCAAAAGTGCCAATGTAGTCATGCCCCCCATTAGGTGTGACGAAACGATTACGGGCTTTAGCAACAAGGTCACCGTCCACATGCCAAGCATGGCTTGAAAGCCAATGACAAAAAGCAAAGCTGTTGGTAAAAATGGTGAAACACTAATGTACCGCTTGGCGCGCCAACCAAGCACACACAATGAAAGCACTAACAATCCCAATGTGCCGGCTACATAACGATGTGCCATTTCTTTCCAAGCCTTGTACGCTTCAATTGGTTTGTTTGGGTAGGCTTCTTGCGCATGAGATATCGCTGATTGACTTTCTGGAACAGTCAGTGTGCCGTAACAACCAGGCCAGTCTGGACAACCTAACCCGGCGTCAGAAAGGCGCACATAAGCACCGAGCACCACAACGCAAAGCGCCAAGACTGTTGCCAGCAAAGCGATACGTCTAAAAAATGTAAATGAAGCTAATTTTTGCATACTAACCTGCCCAAGAATATTTCAACAAGCGCACCCAGTCTTTGCGCATTTCAACGGGTTTGACATTGTTAGAGTAACTCAGCATTAAGTTTCCAAGCGGGTCAACCATATATACCCGTTGAGAGGCATAAGCTGAAACACCGTTCAGATCAAATTGTTTAGCTAAAGCCTCAACATCATCACTTGGCTTATTAAGGATAATTAGATCAGGATAACGTTTTTGCAAATCACCAAGGTCTTGCTGATGGGTGATCAAAATACGTTGCATACGATTCATGTCTTTTTCTAATGAGGCATGGATTTGACGTGCATCGTGCAATTGAATTTGGCAAACAGCTTCGCACTTGTCTGCGAGAATAACTGCACTCCATTTATCGTGCCAAAGAGTTTTAGATTCAACAGTAGAATCCGCAATTTTCACATCTTTAAAAACATCAGTCAGTTGGATAGGCACAACAGGCTCAATTAAATCACCGTAGCTTTGTCCTTTAGGGTGCCAATCAAAACGATACATCGCCATGACCACAAATAAAGGTGCCGCAAAGAAAATAACTAAAGCGATTAAGGCTAACCGGCCTTTGGTTTGCTGGTTTTTATCTAAATCGTTCGTTGATGCTTGATGTTGGTCTGACAATTGTTTTCCCACTTTAATTAATGGACGCTTGTTTGCCGCGTCTAAAACCTACAACCAAATAAATCGCAAACGCTGCGAAAGCAAACCCGAACCACTGATAAGCATAGCCCAAGTGCGTTGCAATTCTGTCGTCTGGTCTAATCCAATTGCGGACAAAACCACCTTGATTGTCTGGTGACATTCTAATCACTACTGGCAGTACTTTAATAGGAACTGCTTTTGCATAGGCGTCCATATCCATGTTTTGCAATAAGGTCTGCCACTTATCCTGAGATGCTTTCTGAGAGCTCAACGTATAAAACTTCTTACTTGGTACCCAGATTTGACCAAACACCTTTTGAGTGCCTGTTGGCACATCAACCTGGGGCAGGTCTGCATGATTATCCGACGCTACAATCCAACCGCGGTCAACCAAGACCATTTCATCTTTGCCATCTAACTTTAGCGGTGTAATTACATGGTAACCAGCCGTTTCTCCCTCGACCTGATTATCAAGCAATATTTGATATTGCTTGACATACTCACCGCTCATTTTAACTTGCTTGTATCGCAGATCCTCAATATTACTCAAATCACTAGGAATATCTTCTGCTTGATTAGCAGCGCTTACATCATATTGAGCCTGTAATGCCTGTTTTTGTTCCGCCTTGGTGTATTGCCACATACCTAATTTAATAAACAGTGGAATACAACATATCGTGACCAATGTTCCGACAAATGTTGGCCTAAACTGATTAAACATTGCCGAACCTAAAATTAAGTTGAAATTGCAAATTAGTCATGTGAACCGCATAATGAAAATGTAACGATTTTGGAGAATTTCATGCTTATAAAAATTGCTATCATCCTAGCACTACTAATGATTGTCTTTAGCTTATTTTCGGCCTTATTTTACTTAGGCAAGGATAAGGGTTCTGGTGAGAGAACTGTTCGCGCCTTAACCGTAAGAATCACATTATCTATTTTGCTTTTCGTGCTATTAATTGGCGGTTATTACTTTGGCCTTATTGGAAGTAACGCACACCCTTAAGTTTTATTATGTATGCAATAAAAAAGGCGACACATTGTGATCGCCTTTTTTATGCTTATTTAAGGTTTATAGCCAGTATACAAATACAAACAAACCTAACCACACAACGTCAACAAAGTGCCAGTACCAAGCCACGCCCTCAAATCCAAAGTGATGGTCAGCATCAAAGTGGCCCTTCATACTACGAAGCAAGATAACGATTAACATCAATGTACCAAGCATCACGTGAAAACCGTGGAACCCAGTCAACATAAAGAAGCTAGCACCGTAAGCACCAGAGCCTAAAGTTAAACCCATTTCTGTATATGCATGATGGTACTCAACTGCTTGGCAAGCCAAGAAAGAAATCCCAAGTGCTACAGTTAAGAACAAACCAATCACTAATTGTTTACGGTTGTTCTTCAGCAAACCCCAATGTGCCCAGGTCACTGTAGCGCCAGAGGTTAACAAAATTAGCGTATTAATTGCTGGCAACCCCCATGCTTCCATTGGATTGAGATGACCAACAACATACTCTTTACCTAGAACGACACCCCCAGGACCTGCTGATGGCCATGCCGCAGTGAAATCTTTGTACATCGTGAATTGAGGGTCGAATGATGCCAATTCTGGAATAGCAATGACCCGCATAAAGAAAAGAGCACCAAAGAATGCCGCAAAGAATGCAACTTCAGAGCAGATAAATACAATCATCCCCACACGGAATGACTTATCTTCCCACTTGGTGTAAAGGCCATTTTGAGATTCAGCAATCACGCTGCCCATCCATTTGAATACCATGCCAAGAATAACCAAAGCACCAGCAATCATCATTCCCTTACCAGCAGGAAAATTATTAATATTAAAAATGAAACCGGATGCTAATGCTAATAAACCTGCTGACATGATGACAGGGTAAGCGACTGGATTCGGTACATAATAATGATTAGCGTTATGTGTTTGTGAAGACATCCTTGTTTCCTTTGCACTATTACAATTAGTGTTTAATTATTAAATTTTTACTTGCTTGCTTCTTAACTTCGAGCAATGACAAGCTCCCTAATTTGCTGCCTTTACTGCATTGTAAAATGCGTAGGACAACGTTACCGCTTTTACATCGTTTGGTAGATCTGTACTTACATAAAATCTTAGCGGCATTAACTTAGTCTCGCCTGCTTTAAGTTCTTGCCGTTTGAAACAAAAACATTCAATCTTTTTGAAATAAGGTGAAGCAAGCCCTGGACTTACACTAGGCACTGCTTGCCCCGCCACAGTTTCATTTGTATTATTCTTCGCAACAAAATTGACCGTTTCAATTTGGCCTGGGTGAACCTTTACGCTAGGCTGTTCCGGATAAAAATTCCATCCCAAACCTGGCATGACGTTACTTGTAAACTCTACTGTTACCCAGCGAGATACATCCACTTTATTACTCGTAACATCTGCTGTTGCATTGGTTTTACCGTTTAAGCCAGTCACCGTGCAGAGCACGTTATACAAAGGAACCAAAGCAAAACCAAATAACAGCGCAGCGCCAACAATCCAAAGTAATTTAAAACCTAACTTCTTATTATCTTGCTGTCTTTTTTCGTTACTATTCACTACTTTCCTATCCAGTACATGGCAAGGAAATACCAAGCTAATGCAATTCCAGCAAATAGCAAACCTAGCTTCTTGCTATTAGTTTTTCTTACTTGGTCATTTTGTTGATTTTTATTCATCTTTTCAAGACCGCGCTTTTGGCGCGGCCTTACCTCAATAATTAGCAGTAATTACTTAACAATCGGTTGCTCAGTAAAGCTGTGGTATGGAGGTGGTGAAGGCAATGTCCATTCCAATCCCTCTGCACCCTCCCAAACACGGTCAGTTGCCTTTTTACCACCACGAGCACAACTAACAATGTTGTAAACGAAGATGAGCTGAGAGAAGCCAAGAACAAACGCAGCAACTGTAGAAATTGCATTGAACTCTGCAAATTGAAGCGCGTAGTCTGGAATACGACGTGGCATACCTGCAAGACCCAAGAAGAATTGTGGGATAAATGTTAGGTTGAATGAAATTGCAGTTAACCAGAAGTGCAATTTACCCAAACGTTCACTAAACATATGACCAGTCATTTTTGGTAACCAGTAGTAAACACCTGACATCACACCCATCATCCCACCCGCAAACAATGTGTAGTGGAAGTGGGCCACAACGAAGTAAGAGTGATGGTACTGCGCATCTGCTGCAACGTCTGCAAGTACTAAACCTGTCAACCCACCAATACCGAACAACACAATCCAACCGGTTGCAAACAACATTGGAGTTTCAAAGCTCAAAGAGCCCTTCCAAATAGTTGCAATCCAACAGAAGAACAATACTGCGAGTGGCAATGAAATTGCCATTGTGCTGTACATAAAGTATAGCAATGCTGGAACCGGCATACCCACTGTAAAGAAGTGGTGGGCCCAAACAACAAGAGCTAATGCTCCAATTGCCCACAGTGATACGACTTGCGCTTTATAGCCATACATTGGTTTACGTGAGAATGTTTGAAGAATTTGTGGCATGAAACCCCAAACCGGTAACAATACGATGTAAACCTCTGGGTGACCAAAGAACCAGAACAAATGTTGGAACAAGATTGGATCGCCACCACCAGCAGCATCAAAGAAATGCGTACCGAAATGACGGTCTGTTAGAAGCATAGTTACTGCACCAGCCAATACTGGAATTGTTGCGATCAACAAGAACGCTGTGACTAACCAGCCCCAAGCGAACATAGGCATCTTCATTAATGTCATGCCAGGAGCACGCATATTTAAAATCGTAACGATAACGTTGATAGACCCTAATACTGATGAAACACCTAGCAAGTGGACTGAAAAAATCGCGAAATCTACGCCAATGCCACCTTGAATTGACAGTGGAGTATAGAACGTCCAACCAGTTGCGATTGCACCATCACCAATTCCGAACAATGCCAAAGTGAATGGCAGCGTTAACAGAATAGCTGCTGGCGGTAATAGCCAAAAACCCCAGTTGTTCAAACGCGGTAAAGCCATATCTGGAGCACCAATTTGTAAAGGCAACATCCAATTAGCAAAACCAGTTGCAGCAGGCATCAGGGCTGCAAAAATCATCACTAATGCGTGAACACCAATTAATTGGTTATAAAACTCTGGCTTCATCAATTGCAAGCCCGGTTGAAACAACTCCGCTCGAACAGCTAGAATCATTGCACCACCAACCAAAAACATAATTAGTGAGAATGTAAGATACATCGTACCAATATCTTTGTGGTTGGTAGTCGTTAGCCAACGCATAATGCCCGTTGGATGATCATGATGCTCATCATGATGTGCTGCTGTCGTAGAACTCATATTTCTCTCCTTAATGCTACTAATACGCCAAATGTTTATAAACTTAGATATTAAAAAATTATCAATTATTTAAAACCAAAGCTCTAACGAAGCGCTTTGACTTGAGCAGGCTGAAGCATATCGCCAACTGCATTACCTAAGCCATTCCGCTCGAAAGTAATCACAGATGCGATATCTGTATCATTCAACACCGCTTTCCATGCTGGCATTACACCCTTACCATTAAACACACGGTCTAAATGGCCATCTTTTACTAACTTACCTTCAGCATCGAATATTGGTCCAGTTGCAATTTTACTACCATGCAATGCTGGGAATGTTGGCGGCAAGCCTTGACCCTCAGCCTGGTGACAAACAGCACAGTTCTTAACATAAACTTCTTTACCGTGCTCAACCAACTCTTCTTTTGTCCATGTTTTATCAGCCCCAGCTGAAGCAGCTGCCAATTTAGTTTTTTGATCTGCAACCCATTTTGTATAATCTTCTGCTGATACTGCATCAACTACAACCGGCATAAAGCCGTGACCTTTACCGCATAGCTCTTTACATTGCCCGCGATATGTTCCAGGAACATCAACGCGCACCCATGTTTCACGCAAAAAACCAGGAATTGCATCACGCGCAGAACCAAATGCCGGAACCCACCAATTATGAATAACGTCGGTAGATGTTAAAAGCACACGTACTTTTTTCCCTACTGGCAATACCAAATGATTGTCAACTTCTAAAAGATAGTCTTTACCTTTTTCAGCTTTGTTATCGATTTGATCTTGTGGTGTTGTTAAGTTACTTACGAACTTAACACCTTGCGCTTCTCCGTCCATGTATTCATATTGCCAGCGCCATTGAGAGCCAGTAATTTTGATGACCATGTCAGCATTGGTTTTGGTATCTTCCATCATCACAACGCTATGATAAGCAGGAATCCCCATAAGAATAAAATCGATATAAAGCAAAATAGCAAATGGGACCAATGTCCAAACTACTTGCGATTTAGTACTAGGGCCACTAAAGCTAGCCGCTTCATGCCCCTTACTCTTTCTATGATTCACGATTGAGTAAATCATAATGCTTAGCACCACCAAGAAGATGATCATCACGATAACCATAAACTTGTTATGAACGTGCAATGTATCAGCCGCCATTGGCGTAGCTGGCATCGGGAAATTCCAAGTATATTCAGCATGAACGGCCAATGAAGTCATTGCCAAAATCACACCAAGCCCAGCTTTCTTAAGAAACTGCATCACCATACCTACTCCCAAAATCTGTTTAAGAAACAACTCCAACACGCTCTTTTAATTGTTTAGCAAGATCTAAGCGCTGATCATTGGTCATGTAGCATCGACCAAAATCAACTTCTTTACCATGCGAGCGGAGCAACAACATTTGATCGCCACTTGGCGTAATTCGCAATAATACTTTCGCCCAATAACGATTAAAAACCATACGACTGACTGCCTTGTAGCTTCTTTTCTCTACAGAAACTTGATCACCAATAATCACAATGCTTTCGTAGTCTTGTGAGTGACAATGGATATGGTAAAACGCATATCCAATACCTAATAGCTCAAGTCCTGCGAACGGCAAGACAAACCAAGCACCAATCAAACTAAATGCTATCGCCACAGCCAATGAAAACGCCGCAATAATCATGACAGCATATATACGACCTTTTGCTGTTAATGAGCTATTTGGTCGCGCAATAATTTCAAAATCCGCTGCAACGTGATTCAAAGTTTGCCCCTCATAAAGCATTAACTCAAAAAAACTAATTTAAATTAAAGCCTTATAGCTATTACTCTTTGTATATAAATTATTACAGTTGTAACAACTTAGTTACATTTTGGCTAAGTTATCATAATGCTTTATGAAACTCAAGCTTAAAAGACTAGGCGGACAAGCCTAAAAGGCTAGAGAAGAATGTAAAAAAGAAGATAACACCCTTAGGTGGAAGCCTTACTTAAAGCTTTTAATCCATTGAGAATAAACGTGGGTAGCGACTTTATTTAAATTAGCCACCCGCGGTTTCAAATCTCTTTTAATCTCGATGGCTTGTTGAACTGCAGGACTGACCATTGAGGCCAAAAGTTCATCCGCCCCTCCTTCACACCAAGTCTCCACCATTTCCTCAGTCATTTCAATATGACATTGAAAAGCAATAGCACTTCCTATTTGGTAGGCTTGATTTTTACAATATTGGCTCGAAAGTAAATGTTGGGCACCTTGAGGCAATTCGAAGGTTTCCCCATGCCAATGAAAACTCTCAAAATTCGCCGATCCAAACAAATCGAAAGCATACTGATCTGGGACAACTTTTACTTGAGCCCAACCAATTTCTTTGACAGGATTGGCAACCACCCTGGCACCAAGCGCCTTGCTGATAAGCTGCCCGCCCAAACAATGCCCCAATACTGGCAAATCCAATACCATTGCCTCCCTAATCAATTCAAGTTCTTGCTGTATCCAAGGCAGGTCATCGTTCACACTCATTGGTCCGCCCATCATCACCAAGCCACTATAGCCTTCCATATCCAATGGAAGTGCATCTCCCTTATCAAGGCATATCATGCACCAAGGGATACTTTTTTGATCTAAAAAGGTGCCAAAGAACCCCGCTCCCTCTGTAAGTGCATGCCTAATCACTAATACTGGTTTCATTTCTACAGTCCCTATCAAAGATATTTCGATGCGTTAATCAAGCCTTAATCCATATCGAACGCAGACTTTTATCCCTTTTAACCCAAAGCAACCTACATGCCACCAATAAAGACTCAGAATTCTGAGTCTGGTCTAGTTGTTGCTTATCTTAAATTAAAAAATTAATAAGTAATTCACGGAGTTCTAAATGGCTAAAAAATATGAATTAATGATGCAAGAGAATATTCGCTATTTTGCTCAAATGTTAGATAACGCAATTCTTTCAAAAGATGGCGAAGGCACTTTTAACTTAATCAAAAATGTCCAAAACAAGGTTGAGAGCCTTAACAGCAAAAGAAAAAAGAATTCCAGCGAAAAATTAATGGGGATTTTAAATGATCAATCATCGGAACAAATTGTTTGCATTGTTCGATCATTTAGCTACTTTATCCATTTATTCAATATTGCTGAGGACTTATATGCACAGCAAGTAACAAGACTAACAGAAGACGAGGATCATCACGGTAAGCTATCTTTTAGCTTAAAAAAAATCATGCATCATGATCTAAGCATGATTCAAATTGAACATTTTTTTGAAGAAGCTTTAATTTCTCCTGTTCTTACAGCGCATCCAACAGAAGTGCAGCGAAAAAGCATTTTGGATATAGAAGATCAAATAGCGCAACACTTAGCTCAGCGCATCACACTATCATCAAAGAAAGAAATTAAACGCCATGATTTGATCATTCAAGGTCTAATATCGGCGCTATGGCAAGCGCGCATGCTGAGATTTTCTAAGCTTACCGTTGCTAATGAAATTGATAATGCTCTAAGTTTTTATGAAAAGACGTTCCTAAACGTCATTCCAGAAATTCTTCAAGACCTTGAGTTAGAACTTAAGGAAGCCATCAATAAACCAGATTATGAATTACCTAGCTTTCTTCAAATGGGGTCATGGATTGGGGGCGATCGAGATGGAAATCCCTTTGTCAATTCAAGCACCCTAGCTACTGCATTCGATAAGCAGTCCACAAAAGTCCTCAATTTCTACCTACAAGAAATTGATAGTCTCGGTCGAGAACTTGCAGTTTCCTCACTTCGCTCCAACATAAGCGCCGATGTCATCAACTTGACAAAGTTTGATCATCAACTGCCTCAACATAGAAGCGATGAATACTATCGATTAGCTTTAAAGAAACTGTACTTGCGGCTTATGGCAACTAAAAACGCAATCACTGGCGAAATAGGAATAGATCATGATGAATGCAAACCCTATGCTAAAGCGGAAGACTTACTAGCCGACTTAAATATCATTGCAGAGTCTTTAAAACGCAATCAAGGTGAGGAAATGATTTACCCTCGCCTAGGCAAGCTCATAAAAGCAGTTGGAACGTTTCAATTTCATTTAGCAACGGTTGATTTAAGACAATCATCTGACGTTCATGAGCAAGTTATTAGCGAACTATTCTTAAAAGCAGGTTTTGAGTTCGATTATGAAAAATTAAATGAACATGAAAAGGTAGAGCTTTTATTATCAGAACTTAAACAACCACGATTACTATTCTCTCCATTTCAAAACTACTCAGAATTAGTGCAATCTGAAATGGACATCATGAACAGCGCTAGAGACATTAGGAGCATTTTTGGTAATCAATCAATTCGACATTACATTATTTCACACACAGAAACACTATCAGATTTGTTAGAGGTTGCATTACTTCAGAAGGAAACAGGACTATTAAGAGGCGTTTGGGGCTCAGCTAAAATTCAAATGGACCTTAATATCGTCCCTCTTTTTGAGACAATCACTGACCTGAGAAACGCACCTCCCATCATGGGCGAATGGTTAAGCTTAATGGGAATTAGACACCTTATTCGGTATCAGGGTAACCAACAAGAAATTATGCTTGGTTACTCAGATAGCAACAAGGATGGCGGATTTCTCACTTCAAATTGGGAGCTATATAAAGCTGAAATTTCTCTAGTTGAGTTGTTTAATCAAGCAAAAGTAAAACTAAGACTATTCCATGGCAGAGGAGGCACAGTTGGTCGTGGTGGTGGCCCATCTTACGATGCAATACTGAGCCAACCTCATGGTACGGTCAATGGACAAATTCGCGTCACAGAACAAGGAGAAATTATTGCTAACAAATATTCAAGTGTAAGAACAGGAAGACCTCATCTTGAAACGTTAATCGCCGCAACCATAGATGCCACCTTATTCCCTCAAGACGAATTAGTGGCGAGAAAAAGAAGGTCTTATGAAATTGTTATGGAAGGCCTGTCAACTTCAGCTATGACAGCATACAGACAACTTGTATATGAAACTCCTGGGTTTGCAGATTACTTCTTTTCAGCTACACCGATTAATGAAATAGCACAATTAAACATCGGCAGTCGTCCTACTTCTAGAAAAGCATCTCAAAAAATAGAAGACTTACGAGCAATACCTTGGGGCTTTTCATGGGGCCAATGTCGATTACTTTTGCCTGGTTGGTATGGCTTAGGATCTGCCATTGAAGATTATTTAATCTTGGGCAATCAGACTACTAAAACAGAAACTCTACATGAGATGTATGAAAAATGGCCTTTGTTTAAAACCCTAATTGCAAATGTTGACATGGTCTTAGCAAAAACTGACTTAGTTATTGCAAAACAATATTCTTATCTTGTTGAGAATGAAGTATTAAGAGAGGAAATTTTTAGCAAGATAGAGCTTGAATATTTAAAAACGCTCAAGGCAATTAATCTCATCATGAGCACCAATCAACGTTTAAGCAATAACACAATCTTAGCAAATTCCATTCAAAACCGACTGCCATATCTGGACTCACTCAATTACTCCCAGATCGCACTGTTAAAAAAATATCGACATGGAGAAGCCACAGAGCAAACAAAAATTGCGATTCAGCTTTCAATTAATGGCATTGCTGCTGGACTAAGAAACACTGGTTGATTGTTGGATCAATCAAACCAAATTCATAAAAAAGGACAATAAATCATGACGATTAAGATCGGAATCAATGGATTTGGACGTATTGGTCGAATGGCACTTAGAGCGGCAATAGAAGATTTTAATGACATTCAAATTGTTGGAATAAATGACCTGCTTGTTCCAGATTATCTGGCCTATATGCTCAAGTATGACTCAGTGCATGGCCGATTCAAGGGAGAAGTTTCAATAAATAACAATCAATTAATCGTTAATGGCAATTCAATTCGCCTCACTTCCGAAAGAGACCCTTCACTCCTAAATTGGAAGGAGTTGGATGTTGATGTCGTGCTGGAATGCACAGGTATATTTTTAACACAGGAAACTTGCCAGAAACACATTTCTGCTGGCGCAAAAAAAGTGATCCAGTCTGCCCCAGGAAAGGATCAAACACCTATTTTTGTTTATGGTGTAAATCATCAGATATATCATAATGAAAAAATTATCTCTGCGGCATCCTGTACCACGAATGCACTTGCCCCAGTTGCCAAAGTTTTAAATGATAATTTTGGAATTAAACGCGGTTTAATGACTACAGTTCATGCAACAACCGCCTCACAAAATACTGTCGATAGCTTATCTACAAAAGATTGGCGTGGCGGCCGGGGTATTTTAGAAAACATCATTCCCTCATCAACAGGGGCTGCTAAAGCAGTTGGAAAAATTATCCCTGAGTTAAATAAGAAGCTTACAGGCATGGCTTTTCGTGTGCCCACCTCTGATGTCTCGGTTGTTGACCTAACTTGTGAACTTAATAAAGAGACAAGCTATGAAGAAATTATTGAAGTAATGAAAGAAGCCTCGGAAAATGGTCTATTAAGAGACGTCTTAGGATTTACGCAAGATAAAGTAGTCTCAACAGATTTTCGAGGAGAAAAGTACGCCTCCATATTCGATGCAGAAGCGGGAATCATGCTGGATCCGACTTTTGTTAAAGTTGTTGCATGGTATGACAATGAATATGGCTACACCTGCAATATGATGAGATTGGCGAAACATATCGCTGGCTAAATTACTAATTAATAATAAAGGCTACCGCCGACAGAGTTACAGTATCCAATTCGTTAACCTTCAACATGGCCCTTTTAGAATCAATTGGCTTTTTATATCAAGCAATGCTAAGTCGTGTTTATGTTCCGCAAAATGTTTGGTAGCTGTCATCAAAACCTGCGATAGGGCCTTGAAGATACTTTTCATTCCTAGGTATCTGATAAGGCTTAGAAATCGCATCTAAAAAATCTTGGAATGGCTCCATATCCCCCTGAGCCGCATTTGCCAAAACTTGCTCAACAATATGGTTTCGCGGAATTAAAAGTGGATTATTGCTGTCCATTAAGGTCGCCACTTCGATTGGCGTTTGTGGCTGCCTTAATAACCTATCGTGCCAATTGATTTGCCAATTCTTAAAACCCTCATCAGCAAAAAGTTCAGCCTTTAATTGGCGTGGATTAGCAAGATTACGAAATGTATTCGTATAGTCAGCTTGATGTTTGTTCATAAACATCAATAAATCTTCCACCATCGTAAGATCAATTGACT
>CAIVUE010000167.1 GCA_903909015.1 uncultured Methylophilaceae bacterium | reverse complement strand
CAAAACTTCCTCACACATACAACAAGACTCCAATGCCACAAGATGTAAAGATCTCATCCGATGGTTCCACTTTCTACATTGCTGACATGATGTCTAACGGCGTCTGGGTCATGCCTGCAGATAACTTTGGAGAATTAAGTTTTATAAAGACAGGTAATGGAGCGCACGGTATATATGTCACGCGTGATGCTAAAAATATGCTTATTACTAACCGTGGTGAAGGAAGTGTCTCCGTACTGCGCCTTTCAGATAATAAGCTCACCGCGAAGTGGAAAATCCCGGGCGGTGGAAGCCCAGATATGGGTGGCATCTCCGCCGACGGGACTCAATTTTGGGTAACTGGCAGATATAACAACGTCGTATACGTCTTTGACATAGTTCATGGAAAATTTTTGCGTAAGATTGCTGTTGGTAAAGAACCACATGGCTTGTCCTACTACCCACAACCAGGTCGATATTCTCTCGGACACACAGGAGTGTTTAGATAATGAATCCACAAGGCCGGATCCCAATATGGATTGGGCGACTCACATTATTTCTTGGAATATTGAATGTAGCAGCAAACGTTTTTAGAAATTTCCAACCAGTAGCAAATCGGCTCAATAGTTATGCGCCGTTACTTGTCAACTCAACAGCATTTTCTACGGCGCTTTTTACATCACTTATTCTCATACTAGTTGCACGAGGTTTGGCGCGGCGCAAACGCAGAGCCTGGAATATTACGATCATTATTTTATTATTAAATGTAACGGCAGAACTTTTTAGAATTCATATTCACTTTATTCAGCTAATAGTGAATTTATCATTATTGGCAATTCTTGTAATATTTCGAAAAGAGTTTTACGCGATATCAGATCCTACGACAAAGCGTCAACCTTTCGTTATATTTTTCAGAATACTTTTCCTCACAATTTTCAGCGGAATATTTCTAATTTATTTTAGACACGGAAATCAACTTATCGGAAATCCAAATTTTACAGACGTACTTCAAACCGTTCTCCGGGGCTTGGTTGGGGTATCTGGTCCTATTGAATTCACATCGACAACAGTTTCACACACAGTAGATAACACTCTGGGCGCACTTGGAATTTTTACGATCATTCTCCCCCTTTGGCTCTACTTCCGCCGAGTAAGACCAATTACTACAACAACACCTGAAGATTTAGAACAGATAAAAGAACTTATAAAGCACGACACTGATCAAGATTCTCTTGGCTATTTTGCAACTCGTAAAGATAAAAGTGTTATTTGGACTGAAAACAGAAAAGCGGGAATTGCTTATCGAGTGCAAGGTGGAGTAATGCTTGCAAGCGGAGATCCTTTTGGTGAATTCAGTTTGTGGCCAGATGCTATTAACGAATTTCTAAAGATTGCTCGAGAACATGCCTGGACACCGGGAGTAATGGGATGCAGCGATCGAGGTGGTGAAGTGTGGGTTGAACATGCAGAAATGATTGCCATTGACATTGGCGATGAGGCAATCATTAAAGTTTCAGACTTCACCCTCGAAGGTAGGCCAATGGCAAATGTGCGCCAAATGATTAATCGAATTGCCCGCAAGGGATACACAACGACAACAACTAAATGGACTGATGTTGATTCTGAAACAAAAATCAGACTTCGCAAACTTGCTCAAGAGTGGCGTTATGGT
>CAIVUE010000166.1 GCA_903909015.1 uncultured Methylophilaceae bacterium | reverse complement strand
TTCTGATCCAATGAAATCTCTGCCAAGTAGGAAATCTTGTGAGAGGTCTGGATGAACCACGGATTACTCACGTGTGATTCCTGTAGGCCATCAAAATAACTTCACGATTGATAGAATGGTGGTGTTACTTGCAATGCAACGCGCCTCTATCTTATCGAATGAAAAATACCGCGGTATTCGATTGGTGTTAGGAACGAATAGCCTGCGTTTAATTAGTACGAATAGCGAACAAGAAGAAGCAGAAGAAGAGTTAGAAATTAACTATGGTGGCGACGCCTTGGATATTGGGTTTAATGTGACGTATTTAATTGATGTATTAAATAATGTGAACAACCCTGAGATCGTTTTCTCATTTGCTGATGCCAACAGTAGTTGTTTAGTCACCATTCCAAATGATGAGAACTACAAGTATGTTGTCATGCCAATGCGCATCTAACGTTCCACGTGAAACAAAATAAACTGAAATTTAAACATTAAGATAAAACATGACTACAAATAAATCAGATTACGATTCGTCCAGTATTACCATTCTTGAGGGCTTAGATGCGGTGCGTAAGCGCCCAGGGATGTACATTGGCGACACATCAGATGGCAGTGGTTTACATCATATGGTCTTCGAGGTGGTTGATAACGCGATTGATGAGGCGTTAGCGGGCCATTGTGATGATATTAAAATTATTATTCACTCAGATAACTCAATTAGCGTTGCAGATAATGGCCGCGGTATTCCTGTGGACATTAAGCAAGATGATAAAAACGACGTTAAGCGATCAGCCGCTGAAATTGTGATGACTGAGCTGCATGCTGGCGGTAAGTTTGACCAAAACTCCTATAAGGTTTCTGGCGGCTTGCACGGTGTGGGCGTCTCTGTGGTGAATGCTTTATCGGATTGGTTGAAATTAAAGATTTATAAAAATGGTAAGGTTTACCAAATGGAGTTCGCGCGTGGTGTTCCACAAGCGCCGTTGGCTGAAACAGGCAGCACAGAACGTTCAGGGACTGAAGTCCATTTCTTCCCTTCGATTGAAACCTTTGCTTTGATTGAGTTCAGTTTTGATATTTTGGCGAAGCGTTTACGTGAGCTCTCGTTTTTAAATAATGGCGTAAAAATCGAGTTAATCGATCAACGTCATAACAAGAGTGAAAACTTTGCCTATTCAGGTGGGGTGCGTGGTTTCGTTGAATACATGAACCGTAGTAAAACAGTGCTTCATCCAAAACCATTTTATGCGATTGCTGAAAAAGATGGGATGACCGTAGAGGTCTCTATGCAATGGAATGATTCCTACAGTGAGACCGTACAATGTTTCACTAACAACATCCCACAGCGTGATGGCGGTACCCACTTAACCGGTCTTCGTACAGCGATGACGAGAACGCTGAATAACTACATTGAGCAAAATGAGTTAGCTAAAAAAGCAAAAATCGAAACCGGTGGCGACGATATGCGTGAGGGCCTAACTTGTGTGCTTTCAGTGAAAGTGCCGGAGCCAAAATTCTCATCACAAACTAAAGATAAGTTAGTGTCTGGTGAAGTACAGCCGGTGGTTCAGGATGTTGTAGCGAGCAAGCTCGCAGAGTTCTTACTAGAAAATCCTGTTGACGCTAAAGTCATCTGCAACAAGATTGTGGATGCTGCCCGCGCACGTGATGCAGCGCGTAAGGCGCGTGAAATGACCCGCCGTAAGGGTGCCATGGACACCATGGGTCTGCCAGGGAAGTTAGCGGATTGCCAAGAACGAGATCCAACAAAATGTGAAATCTACCTAGTCGAGGGTGACTCAGCGGGTGGTTCAGCAAAACAAGGACGTGACCGTAAGAACCAAGCGATTTTACCGCTCAAGGGTAAGATCCTTAACGTTGAAAAAGCCCGCTTCGATAAGTTGCTTGGCTCACAAGAAATTGCAACGCTCATTACTGCGCTTGG
>CAIVUE010000165.1 GCA_903909015.1 uncultured Methylophilaceae bacterium | reverse complement strand
TGGGCTTAAAATGGTTTGAAGACGAGGAGTTGCATGTTGCGAGCTACCTCAATCAAACCTATTACCACTTTGAAAAGTAGTCTTTTGGCCAATCGTACATCGCAAGATCAAGCGCTTCAAGAAGGCCAAGTTGTTGCGTCTTACGGCAAACGTTACGGGGTTGAACTCAAAGACGGCAGACAAATTAGTTGTGTGACGCGCGGCAAAAAAAATGATTTAGCTTGCGGGGATCAAGTTACAGTCAAAATGACTGATACTTTCGAAGGCGTCGTAGAAAACTTATACCCTCGCACTAGCCTCTTATTTCGAAGTAATGCCTACAAAACAAAAACGTTAGCCTCCAATGTCACGCAAGTGATTATCGTCCTTGCGACCACCCCAAGCTTCTATGAGGCGCTCCTGAATCGCTGTTTAATTGCTGCTGAAGCGGCAGGGATTAAACCGCTCATCGTGCTCAATAAATGCGATCTAGCCGACAACTCTGAAGCCATGAAACTACTCAAGGTCTACCAAGACTTAGGCTATCAAGTACAGCCGCTATCTGCGAAGCAGGACATTACCCCATTGAAAAAATGGCTCAACAAACAGACAAGTGTGCTCGTTGGGCAATCAGGGATGGGTAAATCCACGATTGTAAATGCTCTTCTACCGGAGTCTGCAGTCAGAACACAAGAGGTTTCCGAAGTCCTAGATAGTGGAAAACACACGACCACCGCAGCGCATTTATATCATTTAGATGCGAGTAGCGATTTAATTGACTCGCCTGGCTTGCAGGAATTTGGTTTAAATCATTTAACCATTGAACAGCTCGAACATGCGTTTATTGAATTCAGGCCTTATCTCGGCAAATGTCGATTCAATAATTGCAAACACATTCATGAGCCAGATTGCGCCATTATTGGGGCGGTTGATAATGAGAAAATATCGAGGGTTAGATTGACCTATTACAAAGGCCTCACCCAAGAAATCGGCAGACCAGATTACTGATATAATCTCGCCTATGCAAATTACCACACGACTAGAATTTGACGCTGGGCATCGTATCCCATGCCACAAAAGCCAATGTAAAAATCTTCATGGCCATCGTTATGCCATAGAAATTACTCTATCTGGAGATATTATTCAGCAAGAAAATTCTTCTGATAATGGCATGGTCATGGATTTCTCTGATGTTAAATCGATTGCTAAAAAATCCGTAGTTGATTTATGGGACCATGCGTTTCTGGTGTATCAAGGGGACAATGAGATTCTCAACTTCCTGAACACACTCCCCAATCACAAGACTGTGGTAATGAAGAATGTACCAACTGCTGAGAATATGGCTGCAGAAGCTTTTCGCATTCTCAATAGCCAATACCAAGATCTATACGGTAACCACCTAAAATTAGAACGCGTACGACTGTATGAAACCCCTAATAGCTGGGCAGACGCCCTCAGTTAATTATTTTACCAAGGGCTATCGCCTTTATTCAGCGCTTGCACATAAGCGTCATGCTCAGCGAGTTCTTCCTCTGAAGCAAATAAGACCTTAACATTCCTTAGAGATACGACTTCGCCGACTTCTTGCTGAGGGATCACCTCCTCTTGAATGTCCATCATTAAGCTTTCTTGGCCCCTTGTCATCGCCATATAAACCTCGGCGAGCAACTCTGCATCTAATAATGCGCCGTGAAGTGTGCGCTTTGAATTATCAATTCCATAATGACGGCACAAAGCATCTAAATTATTTCGCTGTCCTGGTCGCATATCTTTGGCCATTTTGAGGGTATCAATAATATTGCCCGCCGATTTTTCTAAGTTTTCACGGCCGATCCTTCCCAGCTCGGAATTTAAAAACCCCATGTCAAAAGGAGCGTTATGAATCACGAGTTCAGCATCGGCAACAAAATCTAAAAATTCAGAAACAACATCTTGGAAGTGAGGCTTATCTTGTAAAAACTCCAACGTGATACCGTGTACTTCTTGGGCAGCAGCATCAATCTCACGATCCGGATTCAGATAGACATGAAAATGATTATTTGTGACACGCCGATTAATCACCTCGATTGCCGCAATCTCAATAATACGATGCCCCTGTGCTGGATATAAGCCTGTAGTCTCAGTATCTAAAAAAACTTGTCTCATTGATTTTCTCTATTTAGTTTTACATCTAGCCTTGCATGACTTGCGCGACCCCTTGGTTGGCGAGTGCATCAGCACGTTCATTACCAGGGTCTCCCGCATGCCCTTTAACCCATAACCATTCTATTTGATGTTGCTGAGCTAATACATCAAGCACTTGCCACAAATCTTCATTTTTAACGGGTTTCTTGTCTGCCGTGCGCCAATTTCTTTTCTTCCATGCTTCTATCCATTCTGTCATCCCTTTTTGGACATAAACAGAATCCGTATAAATTTTGACTTGGCAAGAGCGCTTCAGCGCCTCTAGCGAACGAATGACGGCAGTTAATTCCATGCGATTATTCGTGGTCACAGGCTCACCGCCGCACAGTTCTTTTGAATGCCCACCCATACTGATCCATGCTCCCCACCCCCCTGGTCCGGGATTACCTTTGCAGGCACCATCCGCGTAAATAATAACTAATTCTGATGTTTTTTCAGACACACATATACTTTCTATTGTTATTCTCTTTTTGATGCAGGACTGGATGCATCATCTTTTTGTGAAGGTGAGATTGCCAAAGCACTTTTCAGTTTTGTACGATTCCAATTAGGTTTAATAATACGCATGCCTAGGATTTTCTTTTTAGCGACAATGCAATACACACCGCCAAACATCGGCCAACACATCCGACCTAGCCGATCTAATCCATCAAAACGTTGCATCCATGTAGCGTTTTGAAATGGAAGCTTATAACAAGTCATTTTAATACTGACCACTTCCAATCCTAACAAATTCAACCAATCTTTAATTCGTAATGGCGATAAAAAATGTGCATGCCAAATAGCCGTCGAGGATCTGCATCGTTTACTTACAAATCTGCGCATCCCCCAAGTGCTGATGGGATTGAAGCCAGAGATTACCACATGCCCCTCTGGCATTAATACACGCTCTACTTCGCGAAGTGTTTGTTGTGGGCTCATACTGAAATCAAGGGTATGGGGCAACAAAACTAAATCCATGGTATTGCTTGCAATCGGGAGTTGCTGGCTGTCGCAAAAAAGATCGCCCTTACTTTCACTGACTTTTAACGCAAATGGAATACGGGAGTTCCGCAACAAATTTGCTTGGAGAAAACCTAATTGCATCGCATTAAAGCCGAAGATATCACTCACAATCGCATCAAAAACCATCTGTTCTTGTGCCATCAAGTAAGCACCTATGGGCGTATCAAGCCAATTCTGGATCTCAAGTTCGTTACTAACATTTGTCATTGAAAGCATTCACCGTTCATTAATTCTCAGAAAATGTTACGCTATCATTCATTATGCTTAACATCATACCAATTCCTGCTTTTGAAGATAATTACATTTGGCTGATTGAGAATGGAGTGCATGCCACTGTTATAGACCCTGGTGATGATGTTCCAGTCATTTCAGTTCTAGAACAGCGTGGGCTTTCACTCACTCATATCTTAATCACTCATCATCATGCAGACCATATTGGCGGCGTTAATAGCCTTATTGATCAATTTTTACCTAAGGTCTACGCCCCAGAAAAAGAGCAGTACTCTTTTCCACACATCCGCGTTTCTGATCAACAAACTCTGCATATCAAAGACCTTAACATTTCACTTGAAGTGATGGACGTTGGGGGCCATACGCTTGGTCATGTCGCTTATTATGGTGCAAATTCGCTGTTCTGTGGCGACACGTTATTTGGAGGAGGCTGCGGTCGAATCTTCGAAGGAACGCCAACACAAATGTTTACATCCCTTCGAAAAATTGCAAATTTACCAATTGAAACCAGTGTCTTCTGCGCACATGAGTATACTGAGCATAATTTACAATTTGCAAAATCAGTAGAAAAAAACAATCCAGATCTGATCGAGAGAATTCGTCAGGCCAGCATCACCAGAGCCGCTGGATTACCAACGATCCCTAGCTCAATTAAATTAGAGCTTGCCACCAATCCATTCTTAAGATGCGCATCCATGGAGATTAGCCAATCATTAAATATGCAACATGCTGATCCAATTGAAATTTTTACTACACTTAGGCAAATGCGAAATCAATTCTAAGGTATGATTTCCGCCTATTTTATCTTGACGGTACACCCCCTGTTTAGCTACTATCACAGGCCGTTTGCGCTTAAATCCAAGCCTGCCTGAAAGTGTTCATGCTCAACAAATTTGCACTCCCTTTAATATTCATTTCACTATTTATTGTAGTGAAAAATACCAGTGCCGAAACTAATGTTGAAGGTGATTATATTGTGATTCTTGATGGCGGCCCTTCCAACAGAGAAGCCCTAGATCCAAGCTTTAACATCACCCCAAATTCGCAGCTAGATCCAGTCTTAAACTATCTACCTGACCAAACTACAGATCAGTCGTCTGCCGCCATTGATAAGAACGCAAATGATCTCCGGCAACGTATTATCAGCGGCTACACAATGCCTGACATCAACTCATCCTTTACCGGCACCCACGAAGCTTGGTATGCCTCAAGACCCGATTATGTGAAACGAATGATTGGGCGTAGCCAACGATATCTATACCATATCGTGGTTGAAGTGGAAAAACGTGGCATGCCGAGCGAAATCGCATTGTTACCAATGGTTGAAAGTGCCTTTAACCCAATTGCCAGTTCCCGCACCAAGGCCTCTGGTATCTGGCAGTTCATGCCAGCCACTGGGAAAACGTTTGGACTTAAACAAGATTGGTGGGTTGATAACCGTCGTGATGTGACTGCTGCGACAAATGCGGCGCTCAATTATCTTCAGAAGTTACATGGCATGTTTGGAAGTTGGGACCTGGCACTGGCCGCCTACAACGCAGGGGAAGGCACGGTCCAACGCGCAATTGACCGTAATCGTAAAAAAGGCTTACCCACTGATTATGCTAGCCTTCCACTGCCTGATGAAACAAAGAATTACGTACCAAAGCTTCAAGCCATCAAGAACATCATGAAACAACCTGAAAACTATGGATTAAATATCGATGTCATTCCCAATCGCCCCTATTTCACTAAGGTCATCGCACCAGAACAAATTGACGCCAAGCTAGCAGCAGGCTTGGCAGAAATTTCATATGAAGAATTGATCTCACTCAACCCTGAATACAATCGTCCCGTAATGACAGAAACAGGCAATGCGCATGAGATTTTATTACCGGTTTCCGCAGCCAATACTTTTAAAACCAATTTAGCGAATTACGATAAACCCCTCGTTAGTTGGCAAACTTATCATGCCAAACGCGGTGAGCGGATGGAGAAAATTGCGCAGAAATTTGGGATTAATGTGAGTCAATTACGGGATGTCAATGATATTCCAAATGGCAGAAAACTAAATGGAGCGCAGTCCATTCTAGTCCCCAATAGTGCTACAAATCCTGATAGCAGTCCCGTCGACACTGACTCATCTCAGCCCACGACCATTTCCGACGCTCCCGCTAATAACAATGAGACAAAAACACACACCGTGGCGCCAAAAGAGACGCTTGCCTCTATTGGACGTGAGTATCATGTGAGCGTCAAAAAACTTATCGCATTCAATCATTTACAAAAACCAAGCGTTAAGGCGGGCCAAGTCATTACGATTCCGTCCGTTGCAAATGAAAAATCAAGCAAAAAAGAGAAACAAAACGTTGAAAGCACTGTCACAAGCAAAGAGAAAAAAACTGAAGTTGCTTCAAAAACGTCTGGCAACAAAAAACATGCCAAGCATAAAGCTGGCAAATAAAACTAAATCGCTTTATTTTTAAGGCAATAACGCACATGCAAGAAAAGCCTCAAATCAGAAGAGCACTTAAATGCTTAATTGGTCTTTCATTAGCATTCATGCTGATGAGCTGCAGTCAGCAAAAGAACGAAACTACTAGCAACTACAATCAAAATTATGCATCTGAGTCGGGTGGCACTTTGGTAGACGCCATGTCAGGGGAGCCCAGCGGACTGATTGCAATGATTGCGGGTGAATCCTCAGCATCGACCATTGCATCTAACATCTTCAATAGCTTGCTCAAGTACGACAAGAATCTAGAATTAACAGGCGAGCTTGCTCAGTCTTGGGATGTCTCGCCCGATCAAAAAACCATCACTTTTCATCTAAAACCCAACTTGAAATGGGCGGATGGCAAACCACTGACCAGCGACGACGTCTTATTTACATGGCAGCTCGTCACAGATGAGAAGACACGCACCCCTTATGGAGCGGATTACAAGTTGGTTAAAAAGGCAGAGGCCCCAAATCCAGACACATTCAAGGTGACCTATGCACAGCCTTATGCGCCAGCGTTAGATTCATGGTCTGGCTTACATATCCTTCCCAAACACCTACTCGAGGGTCAGGACATTAACAATACGCCATTTGCTCGCAATCCGGTTGGGAGCCACTACTATGAACTTGACCAATGGAAGAAAGGCGAGAGCATTTCATTAAAACGTAATGTAAATGCCACCCAAGGCCAAGCGAGGATCGATCGCTTAGTTTCTCGGATCATCCCAGACCGTGCCGCCCAGTTTTTAGAGTTAATGGCGGACAACATCGACTCGATGAGTTTAAACTCAATTCAATATGCCCGTATATTCCCTTCTCGCCCTGACCTGACGGCCAAGATTGCACAATACAAAGAGTTGGGTAACAGCTATACCTATTTGGGGTTTAATTTAAAACGCAAACCTTTCGATGATGTTCGCGTGAGACAGGCGATCAACTACGCCATTGATAAACAAGAAATTATTGATGGAGTGCTATTGGGCTTAGGCCTACCTGTGGCATCCCCCTACAAACCTGGAACGCGCTGGAGCAATCCTAGCCTGCAACCCTACCCATATGATCCAGGAAAAGCGATTGCATTACTTAAAGCAGCGGGTTTCGAAGACCACGATCACGATGGGATCTTAGATCGAGATGGGCAGCCACTCAGCTTCGAGATTCTCACCAACCAGAACAAAGAGCGCGAGATGAGCGCGGTACTAGTCCAGCGGCGATTAAAAGAAATTGGTATTGATGTGAAAATTCGCGTTGTTGAGTGGGCAACCTTCATAAGTCGTTTCATCAAGACAGGTGACTTCAATGTGGTGTTGTTAGGCTGGGGATTGGGACTAGAGCCAGATCAATTCAATATCTGGCATTCTTCCCAGCAGGCGCCGGGGCAATTTAATTTCATCGGCTACAACAACCCAACAGTCGACAAATTATTAGAAGATGGCCGAACAGAACTCGATCCTGACAAGCGCATGAAGATCTATCATGCGTTTGCAAAAATTTTATTAGAAGACAGTCCTGTGGTGTACTTGTTTGCAGGCTATGGCTTACCTGCCATCCATAAACGCGTAAAAGGCATTGATGATCCAGCGCCACCTGCTGGAATCGGTCATAATTCCTATGAGTGGTACATTCCTGCACCGCTAAGACGTAACGAAATAAGCGCACAATAACCATGCTTAAATATTTATTAAATCGACTTTTCTGGATGGTGCCACTCCTGGTGGGAATCAGCCTTATCTCATTTTTAATTATGCACTTAGCCCCTGGGGATATCACCTCCACAGAGGCAAGTTTTAACCCTAAGACCAGCGAAGAGTCCAGACAAAAACTCCGTGAGCTCTATAACCTAGATAAGCCCGTCATTGTTCAATACGGACTATGGCTTAAACGCATGTCGACACTAGATTTTGGTCACTCATTTGCCAGCCATCAAAGCCCAGTCTTCTGGCAAGAGGTCGATAAGGATGGGAATGTGACGAAGGGCATGATTCAAGAGGCACTACCAGTGACATTACTAATTAATGTCCTGAGTCTCATTCTGATTATTGTAATCGCCCTCCCCTTAGGTGTG
>CAIVUE010000164.1 GCA_903909015.1 uncultured Methylophilaceae bacterium | reverse complement strand
GAGATTCCAGTTCAGCAATCGATGGTGGCAAGATAAAAATACTGATGGCGTTCGGGTACAACTTGCGCACTGCTGCCGCCCCTTGCCAGTCAATTTCTAAGATCAAATCATCCCCTGAGGCTAAGGCTGCCTCAACACGAGTTTGTGAAGTCCCATAACGAGCACCGTGCACGTGGGCACTTTCAAGAAAGTCCCCAGCAGCGAGCATGTTTAAAAATTGCGTTTCGTCCACAAAGTGGTAATGCACTCCGCTGACTTCCCCTGGCCGCGGCTGACGCGTGGTGTAAGAAACGGATAATTTAATATTCGCATCAGCGGCCAACAGCGCTCTTACCAAGCTCGTTTTGCCTGCCCCTGATGCTGCTGTAATAATAAATAAGTGACCTGACATGATCCTGCCTTTAATTATTCGATATTTTGAATCTGTTCGCGCATCTGTTCAATGAGTACCTTCAACCCCATCGACACTTGTGAGACTTCTGTTGATACTGACTTAGAGCCTAAGGTATTCGCTTCGCGATTCAATTCTTGCATCAAGAAATCTAATCGCTTACCAGCGGCTTGATCCGCATCCAAGATACGTTTGACTTCGCTCACATGGGCAGTGAGTCTGGTGAGCTCCTCGTCCACATCAATACGCTGTGCAAACAGGACGAGCTCTTGACGGACACGATCTTCGTCCACGCTCTTAAGCGCTTCTTGTAACTTAGCCGTAAGCTTATCTTGATAAGCTTTCACTTGAAGCGGTAATAAAGGTTTGACGGTTGCGACCAATTGCTCCGCGTCAGCCAGGCGTTCCAGAATTAAAGCTTTCATCTTCGCACCCTCGCGTGCGCGAGATGCGCTCATGTCCTCTAAAATTTGCGTGAGGCTACTCTTAATTTCTTCGGCCAATTGATCATTGTCAGCATGTTGATTTTCTACCACACCAGGCCAGTGTAATATTTCAGCCACTGAGAGCGCTTGGCTACTAGGAAAGCGCTTTTGAATTTCCCCAGCGACTTTGGATAAATGACTCAGCAGCTCTTCGTCTAGCGAGAGGGCCTTATCTCCAGCGCCACGCTGCACCAAACTCATTCGGCATTCCACCTTGCCGCGACCCAATTTAGCGGCAATCATCTCTCGCACCATGGGTTCGAAGCTACGCAAATGCTCATCGAGCTTCATGTGTAACTCTAAATAGCGGTGGTTCACCGAACGCAGTTCGATCACTAGAACGCCATTTGCCATTTGCCTCTCAAGCGAAGCAAAACCTGTCATGCTATAAATCATTTAAGTGTGATTCCTTTTAAGAGTCTAGATGGTATCAAATCTGGTCACCTTCATGCGATGAATAACAAGATATTTCTGGCTTATAATGGCGCTTTAAGCGAAAAACAAATTTAGGAAACCTTATGTCCGCCAACACCTCACGCCCAAGCGGTCGCGCCACCAATCAATTGCGCGATGTAGAAATTATCCGCAACTACACCAAGCACGCCGAAGGCAGCGTCCTCGTTAAGTTTGGTGATACGCACGTGCTTTGCACGGCAAGCGTTGAGGAAAAGGTCCCAGGCTTTTTAAAGGGTAAGGGCCAAGGTTGGGTCACGGCTGAATACGGCATGCTACCGCGCTCGACAGGCAGCCGGATAGATAGAGAGGCAGCAAAAGGCAAACAATCTGGACGCACCCAAGAAATTCAGCGTTTAATTGGCCGCAGCTTACGAGCCATCATTGATTTAGAAAAACTAGGTGAGCGCAGCATCCAAATCGACTGCGATGTGATTCAGGCCGATGGCGGCACAAGAACAGCGAGCATTACTGGGGCTTACGTCGCACTTCAAGATGCCGTTTCCTATCTCATCGGCAAGGACCTGATTAAAGTGTCTCCACTAAAGGATTCTGTCGCAGCCATCTCAGTCGGCGTTTATAAGGGCACGCCCGTCCTCGACCTCGATTACATTGAAGATTCAGACTGTGATACCGACATGAATGTCGTGATGACGGGCAAGGGTGGCTTTGTAGAAATTCAAGGCACGGCTGAAGGTGAGCCATTTAGTCATGCCGATATGAAAGCCATGTTGGATCTCGCAGATAGCGGCATCAAAACCCTTTCAACGAAACAAAAAGAAGCCCTAGGTCTTTAATGCACTTACCCTTTCAAAAACTGGTCATCGCCTCTGGGAACAAGGGCAAGTTGCGCGAGTTAGAACACCTCCTCGCCCCCCTAGGGCTAGAAATTATTCCACAGGCGGCACTGGGTGTGCCTGAGGCCGAGGAGCCATATGCGACATTTATTGAGAACGCTTTAGCGAAAGCCCGTCACGCGAGCAAGATCACTGGACTGCCCGCGTTAGCGGATGACTCTGGATTATGTGTGGATGCATTGTTAGGCGCGCCGGGGGTCATCTCTGCGCGCTACGCATGTGAAAATGCGGACACGCCGAAATCCGATGCCCGTAATAACGAAAAGTTGTTGACGGTCATGGCGGGTGAAAAGAATCGTCATGCACATTTTTATTGTGTGATTGTGTTAGTGCGCCATGCCAATGACCCGGAACCGATCATTGCGGAAGGGGTTTGGTCTGGTGAGATTTTAACGGCACTGAGGGGCGATGACGGCTTTGGTTACGACCCATTGTTTTTGGATGACAAGACTGGAAAAACCGTTGCTGAACTGCCATTAGAGATTAAGAGTCGGATCAGCCATCGCGGCCACGCCATGACTAAATTAATGCAAAAATTAGAGAGACTTTCTTCATGAGTCACGGCAACAAACCAGACTGGCCTAAGTGGGTCCGTGATGACGGTTCCGTCGTCTCCTGCACTGAAAAAGTGAAGGTGATGACGGAGAACTTTGATGAGCTCAAACAGATCGCCCAAGATGCGCTTGAAGATGGTTTGCTCATGGAGGTCTCCGAAGCACAAATGCGTGAGGCCTTGCATGCGCTGGTGGAAAGCCTGATCAACCCCTACCCAAATAACGATTCAAAATAGTCTAAGCAATCAATGATTCCTATCATTCCGATTGAACAATCCGCGTCCCCAAACGCAGAAGCGCCCCTCGCCGGCGGCCATACCATCTCCGGCTTAAAGAACCCGCCACCCCTATCGCTCTACATTCATATTCCGTGGTGTGTACGCAAGTGTCCCTATTGTGACTTTAACTCCCACGAAAATAAACAAAACCTACAAGAAGATGTTTACGTGGATGCGCTCATTGCCGATTTAGAACAGGCGACGCCTTTAGTGTGGGGCAGAAAGATCCACAGCGTCTTCTTTGGCGGGGGAACGCCTAGCTTATTTTCAGCGGCCGCGATTGATAAGATCTTAAGCCACGTCCGCATGCTCACCCCCTTAGAGTACGGCGCAGAAATTACACTGGAAGCCAATCCCGGGACCGTGGATGCTGCCAACTTTTTAGGCTACAAAGCCGCCGGGGTCAACCGACTATCGATTGGCATTCAAAGTTTTGATGATCGCTACCTCTCAGCGCTTGGCAGAATTCACAATGAAAACGAGGCCATGAAAGCCGCCGAGTTAGCGCTCACTACGTTTGATAGTGTTAACTTAGATGTGATGTACGCACTCCCCGATCAGACCTTAGAAGATGCGATGAACGATGCAAAACGG
>CAIVUE010000163.1 GCA_903909015.1 uncultured Methylophilaceae bacterium | reverse complement strand
AGTAGCAAGACGATAATGAGGCACCGGATATCAACCGAAAGCCATCCTCAGCAAAGTGATTATTCAACGTCTGAATTAAGGTCGTCTTTTCATCAAGTGACAGCGCAAGAGGCTCACCAAAGCTAAAGAAATCGCGCTGCACTATGAAATTGGCTGGATGCACCAATAAAAGATAGGGCGCATCAACAACCAAACCCTCCCCCAAAGCCGACATTAAGGCCAAGGGCCAGTCCTGCTGTTTACTTAAGCCAAAGTGTCGACATAGGCTAACCTCTAGGGGATGATCCTCGTCCCGATGCCAGGACCCCACCGCACAAAGTTTGGCAAAAGCAGGCGTTTGATGGCCGTTTAACAAAAATGGGGCGAATCTTGGAAAATAAATATCTAGCGTCAATCGTCACTCGTTCCTGAATCGAAGCATCCATGCGCCAATGCGGGCATAAATCGCTTTCAAAAAATCTCGTTTAGCGCTAACATTTTTACACACATTTAACTGAAATCAATCCTACTTATGGAACTAATTTTATGGCGGCATGCAGAAGCCGAAGACGGCTATCCTGATGAGGAACGTGCGCTGACTGCCAAAGGGCAAGAGCAAGCCAAAAAAATGGCGGCCTGGCTAAAAGAACGGATGCCTAAGGATACCCAAATTTTAGTGAGCCCAGCCAAACGAGCCCAACAAACCGCAAGCGCCCTTGAGCTTCCTTTCACGACCTTGGAGGAATTAGCCCCGGGTGGGTCGCCACAAACTTTACTTCAAGTGGCTAATTGGGATTTAAGCAAAGGCGCGTATCTGGTCGTCGGCCATCAACCGACCCTAGGGATTGCCGCCGCGATTGCCATGACCCATAAGGTTCAATACTGGTGTGTTAAAAAAGGTGCCATCTGGTGGATTGCCAGCCGCGTCCGAGCGGAAGAAGAGCAGGCCTTGATTCGCGCCGTGCTCTCCCCTGATCTGCTTTAATTCTTATTTAATTTATCTGTCATGGCCAACGAAATCGAACTTAAGCTTCGCATTGCCGAACGTCATGCCGACTTATTAAACAACCACCCCGCCATCACCAAGCATTTAAATGAGACACCGTGGACACGCAAGCTCGTTAGCATCTATTACGACACGCCTGAACTGGCGCTCCTAGATGCAGGACTCAACCTTCGCATCCGCAGTATGAACGGGGGATGGTTTCAGGCGATTAAAAGTACTGGGCACTCCGTAGGTGGCCTGCATCAACGTTTGGAATGGGAGGACCTCCTCACCCAAAATCAGGTGAACTTTGACAAAATCACCGACCCGCATCTAGCCAATATCTTTTCAGATCTTAGATTTCGCGAGAAACTGAACCCCATTTTCATCGTGGACGTGATGCGCACCGATTGGCTACTCAAATACCCAGATGGTTCTGTCATTGAAGTTTCGGTGGATATTGGCGACCTTAAAAGCTCGACGACAAACGCATGTGAACATATTGCGCCAATTGAGGAGCTAGAAATTGAGCTCAAGCAAGGGAAAACCAGCCACCTCTTTGACCTCGCATTAGAGTTGCAGCAAGACATTCCCATGCACATTGAGAATGGAAGCAAGGCACAGATGGGCTACCGATATCTTCGGCCACAACCCCTCATTAAAAGGCATGCCCAGGCCATGAGTATTAAGCGCTACAGCAAGCCACCAACTACATTGCAGATCATGCAAGAGGCGCTGACCAGCATGCAAGAGAATCAAGAAATCTTAATGAAGGTCAACCACACCCCAGCGGTTTATCACATGAAACTTGCGAATAGTCGCCTTGCCAGCGCGCTTGCCTACAGCGGCTACCGAGCCACAGACAAAGACACCCTTGGCATCATCCAAGACCTGGAATGGCTGGGCCAGTTCTTAATTTCACCTTGTGATATTTTTGCTTATGAGAACTTACTAGCGATCTTGAGTGGCCAGCGCTACCAGAGAATCTTACTTAGCCTAGGCGCCTGGCTTCACAAGTCAATTTGATTCACGTTTTTCGCGTCTAACAGCGACCACCTCTTTCGAGGCAAGGACAATCTCTCTTAGGAAACAAAGCAGCCCTAGCACTAAAGAGCACATGGCCGTGATGAAGGTGATGAGCACAAAGTGTGGCAGGTTCATTTCGAGCTCAACGCTCATGAACACCGATGCAATCGAGATCGCCACACATAACCCTGCAAAAATAAACAAGCCCACCGACCAGCGCATCCAGCGGGTTCTTCTGACGATAATGCTGAGCTCATCAAAGCAAAGATCAAACTGCTCATCACTCAGGCTATTAATGACGCGGGCACGGTCAATCGAACGGCCTAATCGGTTCACGAGGACACCCAAGATCGAACCAATCCCCGTGAGTAAAAAAACAGGTGCAACGGCGTCATGAATCGCGACCGCAATATCGCGGATATCAATGGGGGCATGCAAATTCATTTAGTGCCAATCAGGATTAGGAATGTCGTGAAATACTTTTTTAAGGCCTTCCGACCAGCCTTTGCGGAGTAGTGCATAATAAGGATCACTCTCGACAATGCGTTGTTGATTATCCGCACTGAAAGAGTCCGTTTTATAGAGCAATAAATCAATGGGCGCCGCCACTGAAATATTACTGCGGATCGTTGAATCAAAAGAAATTAGGATGCATTTAACTGCGTCCATCATCTCGGTGTCATGCTTGATCACGCGGTCAATAATGGGCTTGCCGTACTTAGTTTCACCAATCTGGAAATATGGCGTTTCAATGCTGGGCTCAATAAAGTTTCCTGCATTGTAGACATTAAAAAGACGCGGCTTTTCCCCCTTGATTTGGCCAGCCACAATGATGCTGGCATGAAAATCTGCATTATGATTTTTCAAATGCTCAGCGTCATGCTTAAAGGCATAACGTACTTCATCCCCAACCAGAGTTGCCGCATCAAATAAACTGCTGACATTATTAAGATGTGCACCATCATCTTTTTTAACCGCCTCACGTAAGCGGTTCACGACTGACTGTGTCACTGCAAGATTACCTGCAGTTAACAAGGTAATCATGCGCTCACCACGAACTTGGAAATGATGCATTTTTGGGAAAATCGCGACTTGATCGACACCAGCATTGGTACGTGTATCCGATGCCAGGACTAACCCCTCATCAAGTAAGAGGGCAACGCAGTAGGTCATATTCTATTCAATCTAAATTATTGTTGTATTTGTTCAATCTGGCTTTGCATCTGGCGTGATTGTTGTTTAGCGCCAATTTGATTGACGTGCACACCCGCATCCATCCTCTCCGTCCCACCGCCAACTCTCACGCCGCTCACAGGGCAAGCGTCATGATAATCTAAACCGGTTGCTAATCGTACGTGAGCACCATCAACAAGACAAGCATTAGAGACATCCACGCTGACCCAACCAGTTCCATCAATCCAAGCATCTGCCCAGGCATGGCTCTCTAAGAGATGCCCATCATTGGTAAATAAATAACCACTGACATAACGGGCTGGCACCCCAATACTGCGGCAACATGCAATAAAGATGTGCGCATGGTCCTGGCACACCCCTTTTTGATCTTCAAAAGCCTGCTGGGCGCTGGTATAAACCCCTGTTGCGCCCTTGACGTAAGGCACACGTTTTAAAATGGCCTCGCTGAGTTTAACTAAAATCTCTGCTGAGGTGATGGGCTCGAACCCTTCTGCAAAAGCTTTAATTTCCTGACTTGGTGTGGTTAATCCTGTGTCACGCAAGTAGATCGTCAATGGCAATCGTTCTTCGTCTGCCTTAATTGCAAAACCTGTTTCCACTTCCCCTTTAGCGACAAGATTAATTTCCGTCTGGTTGCCTTCCAACACCACGGTATGGACAACATTTCCAAAGGTATCGACGTGCTGACTCAACTGTCCATTGACCGTAATGGACCAATGCTTGACGCGTTGCCCATAGCCATCCTGAGGCGTGAGCCTTAACTGCTGAATAATGTAATTAAGCGGTTCGCTATACTGATACTGGGTCGTGTGCTGAATACTGAGTTGCATAAAATTTTATCATTCTTCAAAAAAGGGATGACGGGGCTTAAGCGGCATAAATATTCAGGAAAGTAGCCTGAATTTCTTTACCTAAATGAATATTCCGATCAACAAACTCGGTCAAGAACTCATGTAAACCATTTTGGAAAATATGGTCCATACGCCCATAGAGTAAGCTCGCGTTGATCTCACCAGCAATACGTTTACATTCCACGTGACGGCCCGTCGTGAGGCCTTCAAGAATGTTGGTAATTTCATCAAAGCAAGCATGCAAGGAGCGCGGCATGTCTTTTCTAAGCACAAGTAGCTCTGCCACTCGCCATGGCACGATCGTATCGTTGTAGACTTTTTGATAGGCTTGAAAGGCAGAGACTGAGCGCAGCAATGCACTCCATTCATAGTAGTCAACGCCGCCGCCCACCTCTTCTTCATTTGGCAATAACAGGTGATACTTCACATCTAATAGGCGCGCCGTGTTGTCAGCACGTTCAATGAACGTGCCTAGGCGTAAGAACTGAAATGCGTCATCTCGAAGCATGGTGCCAAAGCTCACGCCGCGAAATAAATGGGAACGTGCTTTTACCCAGTCACAAAATTCCCGCAAGCCTTCTTGAGCAAGATTCTTACCATCAAACTGACGAAATTCTAACCATAAGGAGTTAATGTTTTCCCAGGTTTCTGAAGTCATGGCGACGCGCACAGAGCGTGCATTTTCACGTGCACTTTGCAGGGCAGAATAAATACTCGATGGATTTTCTGGGTCCATGGCCAAATAATGGATTGCATTGCTGGCCGTTAACTCTTTGTAATGCGCTTCAAAGTGCTCGACATTACCTGAGATTTCCAAGGCTGGTTGCCACAAGTCAGCCTCACTCATTGACTCTGACTGAATGAGCGCCATGCTGGCCGTGACGTCTAAAATACGCGCCATGTTCTCAGCCCGCTCAATATAGCGTGCCATCCAATATAAATGATTTGCGGTTCTACTTAACATACAGCGTCCTCATCATGATCTTGTAGCACCCAGGTGTCTTTGGTACCGCCACCTTGTGAAGAATTCACCACCAAGGAACCTTCGCGCATCGCCACCCGACATAGTGCGCCAGGCACCAAGGTCACGGTCTCCCCTGATAATACGAATGGTCTTAAATCGACATGGCGAGGGGCAATGCCTTTTTCAACCAAGGTCGGGCAAGTCGATAAAGCCAAGGTTGGCTGGGCAATGTAGTTGCTTGGATCAGCAAGAATGCGATCCCTAAAGTCGGCAATCTCTTGTTGAGTCGCTGCGGGCCCCACCAACATGCCGTAACCACCGGAACCTTGAACTTCCTTCACCACTAGTTCAGGCAAGTGCGCCAGCACATAGGATAAATCCTCGGACTTACTTAACTCATACGTCGGCACATTCGCTAGGATGGGTTCCTCACCAAGGTAGAACTTAATCATCTCTGGCACACGAATATAGGTCGATTTGTCATCTGCCACACCGGTGCCTACGGCATTGGCAAGCGTCACGCCACCGTTGCGATAGACTGAGAATAAGCCTGGCACCCCAAGCATACTGTCAGGATTAAAGGCGAGCGGATCGATGTAGTCATCATCTAAGCGGCGATAAATCACATCCACGCGTTTAGGACCTTCGGTCGTGCGCATATAGACCGAGTTATTACGCACAAACAAATCTTGGCCTTCAACGAGCTCAACCCCCATCTGCTGCGCTAGGAAGGCATGCTCAAAATAAGCACTGTTATAGGCGCCCGGCGTCAGAAGCACGACGGTTGGATCTTTGACGCCTTTTTGTGCCACAGCCCTGAGGTTGTCTTTAAGCACTTGTGGGTAATGCTCAACGGGCGCAATGGAATAACGACGGAATAGTTCCGGGAAAAGTCGCATCATCATCTTACGGTCTTCTAACATGTAGGAGACACCAGAGGGAGTGCGCAGATTATCTTCGAGCACGTAGAACTGGTTTTCACCTGTACGCACAATATCAATCCCCGCAATATGCGCGTAGATTCCTGCGGGCACGTCCACCCCAAACATCTCAGGGCGATACTGATCATGCTTTAAAATTTCTTCAGAAACGATGCCCGCCTTGATAATTTCACGGCCATGGTAGATATCATCCAAGAACATATTAAGCGCCCTCACACGCTGAATTGCGCCCTTAGATAGCACCTGCCATTCTTTACCAGAAAGCATGCGTGGAATCACATCGAATGGAATGAGCCGCTCGGTACCTGCATCTTCACCGTAAACATTAAAGGTAATACCGACACGCCTAAACAATAGTTCAGCTTCTTTTCGCTTAGCATCCAATTGTTCAGGCGGGACATTTTTTAACCAATTTGCATAATTGGCATAGAGCGCACGCACATCCGT
>CAIVUE010000162.1 GCA_903909015.1 uncultured Methylophilaceae bacterium | reverse complement strand
ATCATGCGGGCTTATTTTGCAAAGATTGAGGTGTGATATGGGCAACTTAGAAAAAAATATCGCTATCAATGCTGAAAATCGGGCTGATTTTGCCTTAATTGCAAATTGGATTTCGCCTAAGGCCAAAGTCTTGGATCTAGGTTGTGGCGACGGTGCATTGCTTACAAAGCTCAAAAAGACTCATCAGATTCATGGTTATGGGGTTGAAAAAGATGACGCGAATTGGCTCAAGGCCATGAATAACGGCATCGATGTCATTCAGATGGATTTGGAGTCTGGCTTATCAGGTTTTGAGGCACAGTCTTTTGATGTGGTGATTTTGTCGCAAACCTTACAGGCGGTGCTCAATACCGAAGCCATTGTCAAAGAGATGCTTCGGGTGGGTAAGGAAGTGATTGTGACTTTTCCTAATTTTGGTTACTGGCGTTATCGTTTCCAGATCATCGTGGGTGGTCATATGCCAGTCTCTGAGACCTTGCCCTACCAATGGTATGACACGCCAAACGTTCACTTGTGCACGATTAAAGACTTTGATGAGTTTTGTCGTCAAAGTGATATCTTGGTGGAGGAACGTTTGGTGCTCAATGATAAAGCGCCGGTCAACTTTATGCCCAACCTGATGGGCGCATTGGCCATGTACCGACTCCGTGCTAAATCAGTCTAATGAGCCCCGCAAGCCCAAATCCTAGAACGATCAATCCGCTGACCCTTCTCATCCATTTATTTTGAAGCAGCGATTTTAATTTCACTGCACTCATCCCCATTGTGAGGAGCGATGGCAGCGTCCCCATCCCAAAGGCAATCATTAAAAGGCCCCCGCGCAATCCACTGCCAGTAGCAATTGCACCGATGAGAATGCTATAGACCATGCCGCAGGGCAGCCATCCCCATAAAGTCCCTAACATAAAAGCCTGAGATATTTTTTGGACGGGAATATAGCGTTTTGAATAAGGCTGTAAGATTTTCCAGAGCAGTCGACCACTATTTTCTAAGTAAGTGACGCCATGCCAGATCCCAGCCAGATACAAACCAAGTGCAATTAATAGGAGGCTGCTCATTGCATAAAGGACTTGTTGGATGGGTAGGATGTGGTTCAAGAAAAAGCTAGAGGCGCCCAAGAGTCCTGCTAATGCGCCGGCGAGCGCGTAACTTAATATTCTTCCTGCGTTATAGGCGAGTAAGAAGTGGATATTGGATTTATGCTGAGGTAAGTGCACACTGACGGCGCCAACGATGCCACCACACATCCCAACACAATGGACGCCACCGAGGAGGCCAACTAAAAATGCGCTGATTAAACTGAGCTCTAACATGCTGATATTGTGGCATGAGTCAGTACTTTTCGGGTAATGTTGAGGCTATGAAAAATAACGACCACTTTTTAAAGGGATTGCTCAATCGGCGCATGCTGATCTGCATCTTTACAGGATTTAGCTCCGGTCTTCCCCTCTATATTTTGATTAGTCTTCTGCCCGCATGGCTTAAGAGCGAGGGCGTCTCCTTAAAGGAAATTGGTTTATTTGCTTTGATTGGTTTGCCATTCACTTGGAAATTTATTTGGGCGCCTTTATTTGATCGCTTCTCCCCACCATTAGGGCGCAGGCGAGGCTGGTTAGTCATCACCCAAGTGGGGCTATTGGCAACCTTGCCACTCTTTGGTTTATTCCATCCTCAATTAGATATTGTCGCCATCGTGTATTGCTGTGTGCTTGTTGCCTTCTTAAGTGCGAGCCAGGATGTTGTATTGGACGCCTACAGGCGTGAATTATTGCCCGATGCAGAATTGGGACTGGGTAACGCTGTGCACGTGAACGCCTACAAAATCGCAAGCTTGGTACCAGGTTCTTTATCGTTGATCCTCGCAGACCATATGGCTTGGTCTAGTGTATTTGGGATCACAGCCCTATTCATGTTGCCCGGTTTAATCATGACGCTATGTATTAGCGAGCCCTTACTTAAAAATAGCGCACCCAAAACACTCCGTGCGGCAGTCGTTGAACCCTTCCAGGAATTTATCAAACGTAATGGTTTAAAAAGTGCCTTAACCGTTCTGCTCTTTATCTTCTTGTATAAGCTGGGGGATAGCATGGCCACGGCGCTCGCAACCCCCTTTTATCTAGAGATGGGATTTAGTAAAACTGAAATCGGCTTGGTTGCTAAAAATGCTGGTCTTTGGCCAAGTGTGATTGGAGGCATGCTCGGCGGAGTATGGATGGTGCGACT
>CAIVUE010000161.1 GCA_903909015.1 uncultured Methylophilaceae bacterium | reverse complement strand
GGCTCATCCGATCTTAATTAATCGGCCTATCGTGGTCACCTCGATGGGGACCAAGTTATGCAGACCCTCTGAGGAGGTGTTGGATATCTTACCTAAGCCGCAATTAGGCGCCTTTGCAAAAGAGGATGGTGAGTTGGTTGTGGATGCAACTGGTAAGCGAGTAGTGTGATGACGCTTGTAGAGCGGAAATAAAAAAAGGCCAACTACATGTTGGCCTTTTGCTTTTGGATGACTCTTTAAACTTAGTTTAAAGCATCTTTCAAAGCTTTACCTGCACGGAAAGCTGGTGCTTTACGAGCGGCAATTTTAAGTTCTTTACCAGTTTGTGGATTACGGCCGATACGTGCAGCACGTTGGCTAACAGCAAATGTACCAAAGCCAATCAATGTTACTGTATCGCCACTTTTAAGAGCAGCAGTTACGCTACCAGTAAAAGCATCAACAACTTTAGCAGCAGCAGCTTTAGAAATGTCAGCTTCAGCAGCAATCTTTGCAATCAATTCTTGTTTGTTCATAGGATAATCATTCATAAAGGGTTGCGGAATCCTTATATTAACTGATAATTCGAAGAATTATCAAATATCCATTACTTTTTTAATAAATTTTTTTCGAGTCACTATTTCTATGACAAACTAATGCTTTGAAATTACGGATTAAGAATTAAAAAATGCAAACCTTTATTGAAGAATTAGGTACCGTTTCACATGTGATTCAATTAGCCGTCGCCCCGGCTTTTTTACTCACAGGAATTGGCGCGATCATTTCTGTTTTAGCGCAAAGACTTGGACGCGTGGTGGATCGATATCGCGTGCTGATTGAAAGAGACTGCCATACGCCTAGAAATATTAATGAAATACGGCTGTTATCAAAAAGGGCGGTATGGGTGCATTGGTCTATTACTTTTTGTACCGTCTCGGCTTTGCTGGTCGCCATGGTGATCGTGGTGTTATTCATTGGCTATGAGCGCAGTAAAGATCCCTCCCATTTTGTGTCGCCACTTTTTATCTCTGCCATGGTCAGTTTAATATTTGGCTTAATTTGCTTTTTACGAGAAATTCATCTTTCAATCCACACCATTGAAGTGCCAGATGAATTAAAAGAAGAAATTAACTCATGACCCTGAACGAACTCAAATTTATTGTCGCGCTGGCTAAGGCCCGTAATTTCAGAAAAGCGGCAGAAAATTGCTTTGTGAGCCAACCAGCGTTGAGTTTGGCGGTTAAAAAGCTGGAGGACGAGTTAGGCGTGCTGCTCTTCGAGCGCAGTCGCAGTGATGTCACGATGACGGTCGTGGGTGAGTTAGTAGTTGAGCAGGCGATGCGGGCGATTGATGAAGCCAACCGCGTCAAGGAGATCGCTAAACAAGGCAATAATCAATTAGCGGGGGCCTTAAAGCTTGGCGTGATCTATTCCGTCGGGCCTTATTTATTGCCAGAAATTATCCCAATTTTACGTAAAACCGCCCCAGAAATGCCTTTAATCGTAGAAGAAAATCTCACAAGTAACTTGGAGATGCAACTGCGTAATGGGGTCATTGATGTCGCCATTATTGCGCTTCCCTTTGAGATCCCTGGTGTTAAAACCCTGCCGCTCTATGAAGAAGAGTTTGTGGTGGTGGTGCCAAGTGAACATGATTGGGCAGGACTAAAAGCGGTTGATGCGAGTGAGTTGGCGAATGAAAAAGTACTGCTTTTAAATAGCGGACATTGTTTTAGTAATCAGGTTTTGCAAGCCTGTCCGAGTTTGAGTCGTAATGGAGAAATATTGCAGGGCAATTCATTAGACACCATTCGAAATATGGTGGCTTCCAACCTGGGCATTACCGTTCTACCCATCAGCGCCACGATCAGTCGCTATGAAAACCCATTAGTAAAAGTTATCCCATTTAAGAAACCTGTTCCAACTCGGAAAATTGCGTTGGCTTGGCGCAAGAGTTACGGCAGAGAACAAGCGGTCGAAGAGATTGGTAAAGCCATTCGCCAATTAGCAATGTTTGCGGATGGCCTTCTATAGATCTTTAGGCTAATGCATTAGTAACCGACAAAAGCCCGAAATCCGGTCGCAGCAATATCGGTCGTTTTTAAATGAATGCTGACATGAATTTCGTCATTTCCGGGGATTCCCTCATCCAAGGGGGTCTTCAATCCATTTAAATACTCACTGGGCGCAATTTTACGGCGCATGACGGGCATATCTTGATCATCTGTGAGGGTGAGCTCAAGTGAAGGGAAAGATTGCGCGTAGGGCGCGTTATTGATGATGACGCCATTAAACTGAATGACATCATTGCGTGTTTCATCTTTGATGAGTTCGGTGTCATCGAGTGCGAGCAGATCAGCGCGCTGGGGTAAGGGAATCTTACAGCCTAGAGTATGGCATATCGCCGCAAGTGAGGGCTTACTTTTAGGCCAGTGCTTTGCAATGTCACCACGTAAAAAGAAAAGCATTTGGCCGATGGCTAATAAAACGAGCACGACACTGAGGGCAATCAGCTTTTTGTTTTTAGGTCCGCTTAAAAACGCTTGATGGGTATATTTTTCATTAAGGTGTTCGGCGGCGATAAAGACTTTCTGGCATTGACCACATCGAACTTGGCCGCGGTGTAACTTAAGCTGATCGGGTTTGACGATGAAGCTGGTATAACATGATGGACATTTCGTGACCAAATTCATGATGATGGGCTTATTTTTTAGTGCCAGTCAGTAAAACCCAGCTATCCATAAATTCAGGCGGGTTCATATCAAACCATTCCGCATAAATCGCTGAAACCTGTTCAGTCTGTTCTCGTAGAATACCGGATAAAGCGATCCGCCCATGTTGTTTACATGCTCTGGCTAAAGCGGGCGCTAAAACACTCAATGCGCTTGAGAGGATATTGGCGACGACAATATCAACTTGCTCTTCTGGATAATGCGTGGCGAGATAAAACTCGGCAGCGACATGATTTTGCTCTGCATTAAATTCGCTGGAAATAATTGCTTGGCCATCAATGTCGACACCAACCACTTTTTTTGCGCCCAGTTTCTTGGCAGCAATCGCGAGAATGCCTGATCCACACCCGTAGTCTAAAACGCTGTCATTGGGTTTCACTTGGTTCACCAGCCAAGCCAGACATAAATGGGTCGTTGGGTGGCTGCCTGTACCAAATGCTAGGCCGGGATCTAAGACAATATTAATGCCATCAGGATTGGGTGCGTCATGCCAAGTCGGCACAATCCATAGGTCTTCTGTAATTTTAATGGGATCAAATTGAGACTGGGTCGCTCTCACCCAGTCCTGTTCCGCGATGTTTTCGCAGGTG
>CAIVUE010000160.1 GCA_903909015.1 uncultured Methylophilaceae bacterium | reverse complement strand
TCATTGCCATTGACGCAATAAAATATCATGGCAAAATTTCACGTCATCATTCCCGCCGCTGGCTCTGGTAGTCGTATGGCAAGTGTTCTGCCTAAGCAGTACCTGCCATTGCTGGGTCGCACCATTATTGCATGGACGCTAGACACTTTTTTAGCGTGTGAACGCATTGCTTCGGTGCATCTGGTATTAAGTGGTGATGATGCACATTGGCAGGCCCATGCTACGCATCATCCAAAGTTGTCGATATTGCATTGTGGTGGTGAAACACGTGCTCATACGGTGCTTAATGCTTTAAATCTATTGAACGTTGATACCGAAGATTGGGTGCTGGTGCATGATGCTGCACGACCAGGGCTGACGCATGATTTATTAGATCATTTATTAGATGAAATTCAAGACGACGAAGTAGGTGGCTTGTTAGCAATTCCTGTGGCTGACACTTTGAAACGGGCAAGTAAACAACAACGGGTTGTTAGCACAGAACCACGCGAAAGCTTATGGCAAGCACAAACGCCACAAATGTTTCGTTATCGCATTTTAAAAGAAGCGTTAACCAAATCAGGCGGTGCGCCTACCGATGAGGCGCAGGCCATTGAATCTTTGGGCTTAAGTCCAAAGCTAGTCAAAGGTCAGTTACGCAACTTAAAAATCACTTACCCGCAAGACTTGGCTTTGGCCGAAGCGATTATTGCAGCGGATCAGCAAGGGGAGAGGAAATGATCAGAATCGGACATGGTTACGATGTGCATCAATTAGTTGAAGGCCGTAAATGCGTGATTGGTGGTGTGGAAATTGCCTATGAAAAAGGTCTATTAGGGCATTCTGACGCGGATGTTTTATTACATGCAATTTGTGATGCTATGCTGGGTGCGGCGGGGCTAGGGGATATTGGTAAACACTTCCCAGATACCGATGCGTATTACAAAAATGCTGACTCAAGAAACTTGCTAAGGCACGTTGTGGCGTTATTAAAGCAGCATGGATATGTGTTGGGTAATCTAGATGCGACGATTATTGCTCAAGCGCCCAAAATGGCGCCGCATATCGAAACGATGTGTGTGAATATTGCAAATGATTGCGCAGTTGCAAGAACTCAGGTGAATGTAAAAGCAACGACCACTGAAAAACTAGGTTTTACTGGACGAGGCGAGGGCATTGCTGCCGAGGCGGTTTGTCTCATTCAAGCCGCCTTAGCCTAGTTTTATTATTCCTGATTCTCTTTAGGTTCCCACTTTCTGCCTTTAACCTCGTCAGAGAATAATGGGAAGAGTATTGGTAAGAGTAGTAGTGTAAAGAATGTCGCAGTAATCAAACCTCCAACAATCACTACTGCAAATGGGCGCTGAGTCTCAGAGCCGATTCCGTGTGATAGCGCAGCTGGAAGTAAGCCTAAGCCAGCCATCAAGGCGGTCATTAGAATGGGGCGCAGACGAACTACAGCACCTTCAATTATTGCATCGGCAACGCTACTTCCTTCTAAAATTAGATGTTTAATCTGTTCCACCATAATTACTCCGTTTTGAACCGAAATTCCCGCGAGTGCAATAAATCCAACAGCCGCTGATATCGATAGATGGAGGCCTGCTAGACCAAGACCTGCTAGCCCTCCGATCAGAGTAAAAGGAATCATTAGTAAAACTAAAATAGCATTCAATACTGATCGAAACGCTGAGAATAGAACTACAAAGATTAATAGAATTGACAGGGGTACAATTACTTTTAGTCTTTTCATCGAACGCTGTTGATTTTCAAATTGGCCACCCCAAGTCATTGTGTAGCCTGGTGGGAGTTTGACCTGCGTTTTAACCTTGGACATGGCCTCTTGGACGAAACTTCCTTGGTCACGGTTAATTAGATTTGCTTTGATTGATACGATACGTGAAACCCCTTCTCGACTTACTCTGGATGCGCCTTGTTTTACAGCAACGCTTGAGATTTCACCGAGTGGAATAACCCCCGCATTATTTGGAAGCGCGATAGGAAGATTACTAATGTCATCGACTGCGTCACGATACTGTTTATCCAATCTGAGAGTTACATCAAACCGACGATCGCCATCATAGAATGTGTTGGCTGCATTTCCAGCTAAAGCAGTTTGTACTGTAGCATTCACATCATTTGTATTTAGACCGTAACGTGCCAGTTTTGCACGATCTAAAGTGATGTCTACTTCGGAGTTGCCTGAAATCCGAATAGCAGCAACGTCAGTAGCGCCTTTGATTTTGTTGATCACTCCCACAACTTCATCTGCTTTTGCTTCTAAAATACTAAGGTCAGGACCAAAAATTTTGACAGCAATTTCACCCTTAACACCAGATAGCGCTTCCTCAACGTTATCTTCGATTACTTGTGAAAAGTTGGTCGGAATGCCAGGAATGTCATGCATTTTTGCAGACATATCTTGTATTAATTCTTCTTTGTTCGAGAATCGCCACTCTGATTTTGGTTTCAAGTCAGCCAATATCTCAATATTATTTGGCCCTTTAGGGTCTGTGCCATCATCAGGGCGGCCAACATGGCTCACAACAAGATTTACTTCTTTGTAGCTGGTTAAAATGCTACGAATATTTCGTTCGATACTTTTTGTTTTTTCAAGTCCAGCAGATGGTGGAAGGCTCACTGTGAGCCAAATATTGCCTTCATCTAATTT
>CAIVUE010000159.1 GCA_903909015.1 uncultured Methylophilaceae bacterium | reverse complement strand
TGTGTTTCCAGCGCAGAAAAATCAGTGCGGCCTTGTTTAATGGCATCCACAAGTAGGCCTAATGCACGATATAAACGCGGCGCTTCTAATCTTTGTGCTGGAGTTAAATACCCATTGCGTGAGCTCATGGCCAGTCCATCGGCTTCGCGTTTGGTATCGCCAGCCACAATTTCGATCGGTAAATTGAGCTGCTTAACCATGTCACGAATGATGAATAACTGTTGAAAATCTTTCTTTCCAAATATCGCGATTTTGGTTTTTGCGCCATGAGAGAAGACTAGATTAAATAATTTCAGGACAACCGTCGCGACTCCAGAAAAGTGACCAGGCCGAACTGCACCACATAATTCATCGGCAATCGCGGGAACATTAACTGTGATGCTTTGATGCGTTGCATTAGTGTTCGCATCAAAATCAGGATAGATCTCTTGTTCAGTCGGCGTAAAAACGACATCAGCGCCAGCTGATTTTAACTTTTCTAAGTCGGCTTCTAAGGTGCGAGGATATTTACTGAGATCTTCATTTTTGCCGAACTGAAGCGGGTTCACAAAAATACTCACAACAACACAGGCATTTTTGCTTTTAGCGAGCTCGACCAATTGAATATGCCCGGCGTGCAAATTTCCCATCGTCGGCACAAAAGCGATAGCATTTTGATGCTCTAACGCTTGAGATAAGGCTTGGTTTGTTTTGACGATTTGCATGAAAACTAATAACTATGTTCAGGGGCAGGGAACGTTTTATTTTTGACTGCGGCCACATAAGCTTCGATCGCCCCTTGGATGCTGCCCTGTTCTGCCAAGAAATTTTTAGTAAACCGCGGTGACTTAAAGTCCTGTGGGGCTTTATTGGCAACTCCAGTATAAATCCCAAGTAAATCTTGCAGGACTAAGACTTGTCCTTTGCAATCAACCCCTGCACCAATCCCAATGGTCGGTGCGCTGATCGACGTTGTGATAGTTTTTGCCAATACTGCAGGCACCATTTCAAGTAACACAAAACTCACGCCCACCGCACTCATCGCAATCGCATCTTGCAAAATGGACTTTGCACTCTGGTCAGTTTTACCTTGAATGCGGTAACCCCCAAATTGATTGACTGATTGCGGGGTAAAGCCTAAGTGAGCGCAAACTGGAACGCCATGCTCAATGAGGTATTGCGCTGTCTTGACCATTTCGCCACCCCCCTCAATCTTGACGATATCAGCGCCCGCTGCCATCAGTTTTTTTGCATTTAACAGCGCCGTTTCTTTTTCTTTTTCATAGCTGCCAGCGGGCATGTCCGTCATGATGCAGCAATCTTTGCAGCCTGCTGCGACAGATTTTGTGTGATATTCCATGTCCTGCATGGTCACATTTAAGGTATTTTCAGCGCCCTGTAATACCATGCCAAGAGAGTCTCCAACCAACAGCAGATCAACGCCAGCAGCTTCGCTAACTTTGGCAAATGTTGAATCGTAGCAAGTCAACATTGCGATGTTTTCATCGCCTGCAATGAGTCGTTGAAGGTTTTCTTGCGACATGACATTAATCCCAGTTGGGATTGAAGAACTCTCGACGGCTTTGGACTTGCATGATGCGCTCAACGAGTAAATCCAACGCCTCTTCACTGGTCGTGATGTCGATCTTTTGATTATTCACGATTAACAATGGAGAGCTATCGTAAACATGGAAAAATTCACTATAAGCTTCTGAGAGACGCATTAAATATTCAGAAGAGATCTCTTGTTCATAACTGATATTTCGTTGCTGAACTCTCTCAATTAAAGCTTCTACAGGCGTTTGAAGATAGATGACCAAGTCAGGCTTGCTGGCATGCACATGCATGCTTTGATAAATCTGGCGGTAGAGTGAAAACTCTTCATCATTCAAGGTCAGTCGCGCAAAAATTGGATCTTTTTCTAAAAAGAAATCAGCAATCGTGGCGTCACCAAACATGTCATGTTGGTTGAGGTCACGAATTTGATTGCCGCGTTGATATAAAAAGAAAAGCTGCGTAGGTAGGGCATATCGTTCAGGATGTTGGTAAAACCGAGCTAAAAAAGGATTGGCCTCAGCTTTTTCAAGCAACAAATTCACAGGAAAACGCTCAGACAATTTACGAGCAAGCGTTGTCTTTCCACTTCCAATGGGACCTTCAATCACAATGTATGGAAATTTTTCAGTGATATTGTTTTTTACAGTCATAACGATTTGCTTATTCGCTTTAAAAATTAAAGTTTATGTACGCCTTGATTATCGCATTTTGCAGCAAGTACGTCAGCGTATCCATACGTGCCTACGGTAATTTTTGGTGCAATTTCTGCAAGTGGCAGTATGACAAATCCTCTCCCACTCATTCTGGGGTGCGGCAATGTAAGCTCTTCGGTCTCCATGACCACATCATCATAAAGTAAGAGATCTAAATCAATGACTCTAGGCGCATTCGGAAACGGACGTTCCCGTCCCTGACTCGCCTCAATTTTTAATAGTGTTCGCATTAATGCTAATGGGGGGAGTGTAGTGCTGATTTCTGCGACAGCATTGATAAAATCTGGTTGATCGTCATAACCAACAGGCGCTGTTTGGTAGAGCGACGATGATTTGATGAGCTCAATATCCGGCGCATTTGCAATTGTCTGTAATGCAAACTGGATTTGTTCCTGCGGATTTTGCAGATTGCTGCCGAGCGCGATAAAAGCTTGATGCATGTTTATGCGCTAGGTTTTCTTCTACGGCGACGGCGAGATCTTGG
>CAIVUE010000158.1 GCA_903909015.1 uncultured Methylophilaceae bacterium | reverse complement strand
GCTTTATTTTCAGTTCCGTCAATTTCGATCAATGTTGCATCAATGAAACTTTGATCTTCTGCGTCTAAGCCGATAATAGCTTCACAAATCTCTGTATTAACATTCTCTACAGCTTGCAAAACGCCTTTACCTAGATAGCGCTTTTTATCCCCATCACGCAACTCAACTGCTTCTTTGGTTCCAGTTGATGCTCCAGAAGGGACTGCAGCACGCCCAATAATTCCCGATTCCAATAATACATCGGCCTCAATCGTTGGATTTCCACGAGAGTCCATAATCTCACGGGCGATAATATCGACAATTGCACTCATGCTTTTTTTCCTTAGTTTGAAATTGTTCTTTAAAGCGTCTGCTCAATAAAGCCTGCTTTTTTTACCACTTTATCTAAATCTACAAGTACCGCTAACAAATCTTTCATTTTGCCTAAAGGCCATGCATTAGGCCCATCTGACAATGCCTTAGAAGGGTCTGGATGAGTTTCCATAAACAATCCAGCAATCCCGCTTGCGACAGCTGCGCGAGCCAATACAGGGACATGCTCACGCTGACCTCCACTTTTATCACCTTGTCCACCAGGTTGCTGAACAGAATGGGTCGCATCGAACACAACCGGACAATTAGTCTCGCGCATAATAGCCAAACCACGCATATCTGATACTAAAGTATTGTAGCCAAATGAAGTGCCACGTTCGCAGACCATAATAGTATCAGCCCCCCCGTTGGCTTCTTTTGCCTTTTGTACTACTTGCTTCATATCACCTGGGGCTAAAAATTGACCTTTTTTAATGTTTACCGGTTTTCCGCAGGTCGCTACAGCAGTAATAAAATCAGTCTGACGGCATAAGAAGGCTGGCGTTTGCAGAACATCAACAACTGAGGCCACTTCTGCAACTTGATCTTCCGTATGAACATCGGTCAGGATAGGCACGCCAATCTGACTTCGCACTTCACTTAAAATTCTCAACCCTTCGCTGATGCCAAAACCACGAAAGGTTTTATTGGAACTGCGGTTTGCTTTATCGTATGAAGACTTATAGATAAAGGGAATACCAATACTTGCACAAATTTCCTTGAGCTGACCTGCTGTATCAATTGCCATTTGTTCTGATTCAATTACGCAAGGTCCAGCAATCAGGAATATTGGATGTTCGATTCCTACATCAAAGCCACATAACTTCATTAATTAGATCCTTTGTACTTCAAAGCAGCCGCAATGTAAGACTTAAAGAGCGGATGACCAGTACGTGGATTCGAAGTGAACTCAGGATGGAACTGGCAACCAACAAACCATGGATGAACCGCTTTTGGCAATTCAACCATCTCACAGAGTTGTTCAGTTGGTGTGCGTGCTGAAATAACCAATCCAGCAGCTTTTAATTGTTCAACGTAATGATTATTTACTTCATATCGATGACGATGGCGCTCATTGACTTCCGTGCCATATATCTCTGCCGCCAAGGTTCCCGCTTCGATTGGACAGCGTTGTGCGCCTAATCGCATTGTGCCGCCTAAGTCTGAATCTTCTGATCGCAACTCAACATTACCATCAGCATCTTGCCATTCAGTAATCAATCCAACCAATGGGTTTGGACTATCAGGATTAAATTCAGTACTGTTGGCATCTTTTAGGTTTGCAACATGTCGAGCATATTCAATCACGGCCAATTGCATTCCTAAGCAGATGCCTAAATAGGGCTTTTTATTTTCACGAGCAAATTGAATTGCTTTTATCTTGCCTTCTGTACCGCGCTTGCCGAAGCCACCAGGCACTAGGATTGCATCCATTGGGGCTAGCAATGCTGTCCCATCACGCTCAATATCCTCAGAATCCATGTAATGGATTCTGACCTTAGATTGCGTATGAATACCAGCATGAATTAAAGCTTCGGTTAATGATTTGTAAGACTCAGTTAAATCAACATACTTACCAACAAAGGCAATGTTGACTTCATTTTTTGGGTGAGCTAATGCATCGACAATTTTATCCCAACTTGTCAAATCGGCTGGTTTTGCTGATATATTCAACTTGCGACAAACAATCTCATCCATCTTTTGCGCATGAAGCAAGCCAGGAATTTGATAGATAGAACTTGCATCGACTGCTGAAATTACAGCCTCTGAAGCAACATTAGTAAATAACGCGATTTTATGACGCTCTTCTTCAGGCAAGCTTCTATCAGATCGGCAAAGCAATAAATCAGGCTGAATACCGATTTCTCGCAACTCTTTAACAGAGTGTTGTGTCGGCTTGGTTTTCAATTCCCCTGCAGTTGGAATCCAGGGCAATAAAGTCAAATGAATATAACAAGTATTTTCACGCCCTTCTTCAAATCCCATTTGTCGAATAGCTTCCAAGAATGGCAACGACTCGATATCGCCAACAGTGCCACCAACTTCGACAATCGCTACTTCAGCACCTTCGGCACCGCGTTTAATGTGGGTTTTTATTTCATCGGTAATATGAGGAATAACTTGAACAGTTTTACCAAGATATTCTCCGCGACGCTCTTTTTTGATGACAGTTTCATAGATCTGACCTGTCGTGAAATTATTACGCTTGCCCATACGAGAACTAACAAAGCGTTCATAGTGGCCTAAATCTAAATCTGTTTCAGCGCCATCATCCGTCACAAAAACTTCACCATGCTGGAAGGGACTCATAGTGCCTGGATCTACATTTATGTATGGGTCTAGCTTTAACATGGTCACTTTAATGCCACGTGATTCAAGAATGGCACCAAGTGAAGCGGCTGCGATACCCTTACCTAATGAAGAAACAACACCACCTGTAACGAACACGAATTTGGTCATGAAAATACTTTTCTAGATATTACGGACAAGAGCTTTATTTACATTTATTTTACTGGAAAGCGATGGTTGCCACAAACCATGTTTTCTCATTTTTAAAAAAGCATCCGTTATCTAAATAACAAATCAAAATAGGCAAAAAAAATGGCGAGATATAAAATCTCGCCATGAAGTTGGTATATCTAAATACCATTGGAGGTAATACAAGGAGATAACTTATTAATCCAAACAAGCTAATGAAGCATATTTAAGCACTAGCTTGTAACAGGAATATGTCACTTTGTTATTACTTTGTATCAATGGTTATTTTTTTATTGAAGAATTATTCAAAAAAAGCTATTTTCTTTGCTCTTTTTAAAGCTTTGAGCTGTGCTTCAGCCTTGCTCGCTTCAGACCTGTCAGCATAATACTTATGCGCTAAGATTTTAATAGGAGGATGTGCGCGGGTATATTTAGCACCTTTGCCCTCAGAGTGAGCCAGAAATCTTGACTCTAGATTATTCGTAATCCCAGCGTAATAACTACCGCCTTTACACTCCAAAAGATATAAAATCCAAGGCATTATTTTGATGTAACCTAATGAGTGAAAAATATCAAAAAAAACGGCTCGATTAACGAGCCGTTTTAATTAAAGCATGTAGCTAAACACTACTAAAAGCAATTAAGCCTTTTGAATGTTTGACGCTTGTTTACCCTTAGGGCCGTCAGTTACATCGAAGCTAACACGTTCGTTTTCTTTTAAGCTCTTATAGCCGCTATCAACGATCGCAGAGAAGTGAGCGAAAAGATCATCGCCACCTTCATCAGGAGTGATAAAGCCGAAGCCTTTAGAATCATTAAACCATTTTACGGTACCAGTTGCCATTGCATACTTCCTTACTAAAACAAGGGGAGGCGCCCCAAAAGTTTGTACTTCACGAACTAAAGCCAGCTACGCCAACAAAAAAAGATCAAAGTAAAAACGCCCAATGTGCTTTGTACTGGGTTAATTACACCAAGTCAAGTGTTTATTTACCAAAATATATTGTTTAAGCATCATAAAATTAAATAACCACAACATAATGTGGTCGATCGCCTAAAAAACACCAATATGAACACTAAAAAATTATTCGTTGTAAGTATTTTGTAAGGAAGCATGTTTACTATTGCCTTAGTCATTTTTAGAGGGTGATTCCATGCTTTTTGTAGTTGACTTTGACGGTACCTTATCTGTTCGCGATACTGTAGATGCAATGCTTGAACGTTTCGCAGACCCATCATGGGAAGAAATTGAACAAGAATGGCTAGATGGCCACATCACTGCAGTTCAATGTATGCAAAAACAACTGCGCATGGTTAAAGCTGATCACGTTTCTCTTGAGAACTTCTTCCGAAGTATCCAGCTTGATGCAAGTTTTCTTCCCTTCTATAAACATGTTAGCCAATTTGCAAAAGTAGCTGTAGTTAGTGACGGCTTAGATCATGCAATCAAAGTAGCTATGAAAAATGCTGCATTCCCAGAATTACCAATCTACGCAAATAAACTTCATTTCGTCCCTGATGGCATTGATATGTCCTGGCCTCACAAAAACCCAAGCTGTAACGCGGGCAATGGCGTATGTAAATGTAAGGTAGCGCAAGATTTATCTGGCGGTGAAAAGCCAGTGGTATTAATTGGTGACGGCAAATCAGATGCATGCTTAGCCAAATCAGCAGATATCGTCTTTGCTAAAGGCTCACTCATCAAATATTGCGAAACAAACAATATTCCTCACTTCAAATTTCAAACCTTTGCGGATGTTTTAACGAAAGTAAAAACATGGCCGCAAGAAGCGCATCGCAACATCACTAGTTTATCTGCTTAATTTTTTCGAAAGCCAAAAACATGGATAAAAAAATCATTGAAATTCTCGCAAAGAATGACAAATATTGTTCACACGGAGATACCGTTAATTATGCGGATCCTCCAAAAGTATTTGAAAACTGCGATGGCAGTTTCTTGTTTGATGAAAATAAGACCCCATATTTAGATTGGCAAATGTGGTACTCAGCAGTTAACTTCGGTTACAAAAATAAACGTATTGCTGACGTCTTACATAAGCAAGTGGATACACTTCCACAATTAGCAAGCCAATACCTTCATAAAGAAAAAGTTGATCTTGCTGAAGTTATTTGTAAATACATGGAAGAGAAGTACGGCGTAAAAGGCCGCGTTCATTTCAACGTAGGTGGCGCACAAGCTGTTGAAGATTCACTCAAGGTAGTCCGTAACCACACAGGTAAGACGCATCAATTTGCATTTATGGGTGGGTATCATGGCCGGACACTAGGTGCATCAGCCATCACCTCAAGCTATCGCTATCGTCGTCGCTTTGGCAACTTTGCAGACCGCGCTCACTTTGTCCCTTATCCATACTGCTTCCGCTGCCCATACGGCATGAAAGTAGAAACGTGCGACACATACTGCCACAAACAGTTTGAACAGCTATTTGATACGGAGTATCAATCTGTTTGGGATGAGAAAGCAAAGCAAAGTGAATTTGGCGCTTTCTATATTGAGCCGATGCAAGGCACAGGTGGTTATATCGTTCCACCAGCTGGCTACATGAAAAAACTTCAAGAATCATTGAAGAAACGTAATATCTTGTTAGTCGCTGACGAAATTCAAATGGGCGTTTACCGAACAGGCAAACTTTGGTCATGGGAAAACTTTGACATCATTCCTGATATTTTTGTATTCGGTAAAGCGATTACAAATGGATTGAACCCATTATCAGGCATCTGGGCGCGTGAAGAATTAATCTCCCCAGAAAAGTTCCCTCCTGGCTCAACACACTCCACATTCGCATCTAACCCATTAGGAACTGCTGTGGCGCTAGAAGTAATGAACATGACGCTGGAAAAAGACTTTGAACCTCACGTGAGAAGCCGTGGCGCATACTTCTTGAAAAGCATTCAAGAATTGAAATCGAGATGGAAATGCATTGGTGATGTGAGCGGTTTAGGTTTAGCGCTTCGTATTGAATTATGTGAAAGTGATGGCTTTAAAGCAAGTCGCGCTTTGGCAGACCGCATGTTCAACGAAGGCCTAAAAGGCGACATCATGATTGACGGTAAACAATATGGTCTCGTACTAGATATTGGTGGTTATGAAAAGAATGTTATTACCTTAGCTCCTTCACTTTTAATTTCCGAAGAAGAAATTGACTTGGGAATTAAACTATTTGAAGCACTGCTCAAACGATGTGGTGCTGAGTAAATGACTTTAAATCGGGGCTTAGCGCCCCGATTTAATTTATAGCAATTGTTCGACTTAACAAACTAAAAAAGACTACATGACACAAGAAATTCTAAACTGTCTCGGATCAACCGGCTTTTACGACAAACGTGGTGAAGATGCTGTTTTACTAATTCACGGGCTCACAGGAACGCCAGCGGAGATGCGCTACATAGCAAAAAACTTACTAAAACAAGGATTTAGTGTTGCATGTCCACAACTTGCTGGCCATTGCGGCACAGTAAGCGACCTCAAGCGTTCAAAGTGGCAAGACTGGTATAAATCCATGGAAGTGGCATTTGAAGCTCTAAAAAAAGAACACAAACGTGTTTTTGTTTCAGGCTTATCAATGGGCGCTTTAATAGCAATCAAGTTAGCTGAAGAAAAAGGCGAACGTGTGGATGGGCTTGGCTTACTATCGACCACCTTCTTTTACGATGGCTGGAACATGCCGCGCTTGAAACGTAAATTACTACTTCCTTTTGTCTTACACACTCCACTTCAGTACTTTATGTCTTGGGAGGAAACCCCACCTTACGGTATAAAATGTGAAAGAACGCGTGCATTAGTCCATGCCGTACTTGAAAACAGAGACTCAATGGCCTCTGAAAAAGTGGGCATTTTTAATACGCCTGCCGTGACTATCAAAGAGAGTACAAGGCTAATAAAAACAGCCAAAAGAGCTTTGCCTAAAGTACACTCACCAACCTTGATCGTTCATTCAACTGAAGATGACATGGCTAGCGTCAAAAACGCACATTTAGTTGCAAAACGTATTTCATCGCGTAAAGTAGAGACTTTTCTAGTAGACGATACTTACCATGTATTAACTCTAGATAAGCGCAAGAATGATATTGCCTTACATATGGGTGAATTTTTTAAGAAATGTGTCGCCACTGAAGCGGCTGTAGTCTAGGAGAGTATGTTGGACACCTTTGAAACACTGCGAGATATTATCGCAACTAAATTTGATAAACCGCTTGAAGAAATTACCCCTGATGCTACTTTTGAGTCTCTTGAAATTGATTCATTGGACACATTCGATATTATTTTCGATGCCGAAGAAAAATTTGGGATTAAAGTTCCAAATGATGAAGTGGATATTAAAACAGTAAGCGACGTAGTTGCCCTACTGGACCGTCTCCGCGCTGCACAAGGCAAATAATGACTGTTAGACGCGTTGCTGTCACTGGCCTAGGCGTACTTTCCCCAATAGGAAATGACCCAAGTACTTTTTTTGCGAATTTGATGGCAGGCAAGTCTGGCATCAAGCGAATGGAAACCGATTTTGTAGATAGTCTCGATTGTAAAATTGCGGCCTACATTAACGACTACGAGCCACTCGACCATTTTGTAAAAAATAAAGCAGCAACGATGGACCGCGTGACGCAATTCGCTGTTTCAGCAAGCCAACAAGCCATCAATGACGCAGGCCTCAATTTAGAAACAGAAGACTTAGAACGCTTTGGCGTTTACCTTGGAACCGGCATGGGCGGCGCCGCTTCAATTGAAGAAGGCTACGTAAGGCTCTATAAAGAGCAAGCAAGACGTCTCAAACCATTTACCGTCCTCATGGCCATGAACAATGCCGCCAGTGCGCAAGTCGCACTGGATTTTGGCATTACAGGCCCAGACCTCACATTCTGTACTGCATGCTCATCCTCTTCTGTCGCCATCGGGGAAGCGGTTAGACAAATCAGACACGGTTATACCGACGTCATGCTCGCAGGTGGATCAGAAGCCCTATTAACCTTTGGCACCATCAAAGCATGGGAAGCGCTTCGCACTCTTGCAGATGAGGATGAAACAGACCCCAGTGCTTCATGCAAACCTTTTTCGGGTAACCGATCAGGCCTAGTGCTTGGTGAGGGTGCTGGCATGATTGTCCTAGAAGACATGGACAGAGCGATTGCTAGAGGCGCTAAGATTTATGCTGAAGTGATTGGCTACGGCAGCAGTAATGACTCAAGCCACATCACTCAACCTTCAGTAGAAGGTCAAGCCCGCGCTATGCGTAAAGCATTAGCTGAAGCTAAGATTACGGCTGACCAACTGGATTACATCAACGCGCACGGCACCGGCACCAAACTCAATGACATTACTGAAACCAATGCGATCAAGCAGGTTTGTGGCAATAAAATTCCTGTGAGCTCATCAAAATCAATGCACGGCCATCTAATGGGCGCTGCAGGCGCTGTTGAGTTCGTGGCTTGTATGATGGCAATTCAAGAGCAAGCCCTTCCGCCAACTGCGCACTTAGTCGTTCCTGATCCTGAGTGTGACTTAGACTACGTACCTAATATTGGTCGTAAGAATGTCAAAGTCGACACCATCATGTCTAACTCATTTGCATTTGGTGGAACCAGTGGCGTACTCATCGCTAAAAAAGTTGGGTAATTAAGCATATGAAAATCGCAATTGCCGGCACAGGCTATGTAGGCTTATCTTTAGCGGTACTATTAGCTCAAAAAAATGAAGTCGTCGCTTTAGATATCATGTCTGAAAAGGTCGAGATGCTTAATGCGAAAAAGTCTCCCATTTCAGATACTGAGATCGAAGACTATCTTAAAAATAAACCACTCAACCTAACCGCAACCCTCGATAAAGAAAAGGCCTACCAGGGTGCTGACTATGTCGTGATTGCAACGCCAACAGACTATGACGTTGAAACAAACTACTTCAACACCAAATCGATTGAAGCTGTCATTCAAGATGTATTAAGCATCAATCCAAACGCCGTGATGGTGATTAAATCAACCGTCCCTGTTGGCTATACGAATAGCATTAAAGAGCGCTTCCCAAGCGCGCAAATCATCTTCTCCCCAGAGTTCTTGCGTGAAGGTAAAGCTCTATACGACAACCTCTACCCTTCTCGCATTATTGTGGGGGAAATTTCAGCGCGCGCCAAAACCTTTGCAGACTTACTTCAACAAGGCTCGCTCAAGCCTGATGTTGAGATCTTGCTGACCAATAGTGCAGAAGCAGAAGCCATTAAGCTCTTTGCTAACACTTATTTAGCGATGCGTGTTTCCTACTTTAACGAGCTTGACACCTACGCAGAGTCACATGGTTTAAATACTAAACAGATCATTGAAGGCGTATGTTTAGACCCTCGCATTGGCGGCCATTACAACAACCCATCATTCGGCTACGGTGGCTATTGCCTGCCAAAAGATACGAAGCAGCTGCTAGCTAACTATAGCAGCGTTCCACAAAATCTGATCAATGCCATCGTGCAATCTAACAGCACACGCAAAGACTTTATTGCAGATAGCATCATGAAACGCAATCCTAAGGTCGTGGGGATTTATCGGCTCATCATGAAGAGTGGCTCAGATAACTTTAGAGCCTCAAGCATTCAAGGGGTAATGAAGCGAATCAAAGCTAAAGGAATTGAAGTTATTGTCTACGAACCAGAACTTAAAGAATCAGAATTCTTTAAGTCCAAGGTTTTTACAGACTTAAAAGCTTTTAAACTAAAAGCTGACATCATCATCACCAACCGCATGACCGAAGATTTGATTGATACAAAAGAAAAGGTATTTACTAGGGACTTATTTGGGGCTGATTAAATATTAGTCTACTTAGCGAGGAGCTTGTGCCATTTAGCAGGGCCCGTCGTATGCACAGAAGTCCCTTGAGCGTCCACCGCAACGGTGACAGGCATATCCTTGACATCAAATTCATAAATCGCCTCCATGCCCAAATCTGCAAAGGCAACCACACGAGCTGATTGGATCGATTGTGAAACCAAATAAGCAGCACCCCCAACGGCGATCAAATACACCGAATGATGCTTCTTGATACTTTCAATGGTTTCTTCACCGCGTTCTGCCTTACCCACCATCCCAAGCAAGCCGGTTTTATCTAACATCATGTCAGTAAATTTATCCATACGCGTGGCTGTGGTTGGTCCTGCAGGGCCAACGGCTTCACCACGCACAGGATCAACTGGACCAACGTAATAGATGAATCGATTCGTAAAATCAACGCCCTCAGGCAGTGATTCACCGCGGGCTAAAATCTCAGCAATCCTTTTATGGGCTGCATCGCGGCCTGTAAGCAACTTGCCACTTAACAGCAAAGTCTCACCCGGTTGCCACGTTTGCACATCAGCCGAGGTAACAGTATTCAAATCAACGCGACGTGAGTCTTGATTCGGCGCCCAAGTCACATTCGGCCAATCATTCAAATTTGGGGGCGTTTGTTTATATGCACCAGCGCCACTCAGCACAAAGTGTGCATGGCGCGTCGCCGCACAATTAGGAATGACCGCGACTGGCAATGAGGCGGCATGTGTTGGGTAATCGAGAATTTTCACATCTAGCAAGGTGGTTAAGCCACCCAGGCCTTGTGCACCTATGCCCAGCGCATTGATTTTGTCGGCAATCTCAAGGCGCAACTCCTCTATCCGATTATTTGCACCGCGTTTACGTAACGCGGCCAAATCTAGCGGCTGCATGAGGGACTCTTTAGCCAGCAATACCGCTTTTTCAGCGGTACCACCTATCCCAACACCGAGCACTCCAGGTGGACACCAACCAGCTCCCATATCTTTCACAACACTCAGAATCCAATCGACAATACTGTCAGAAGGATTAAGCATCGCTAGTTTTGCTTTATTCTCAGAACCGCCGCCTTTGGCAGCGATATTTACTTCAACCTTATCACCTGGCACCAAACGCACATGCACAACTGCTGGCGTATTATCTTTTGTATTCGCTCGCTTACCAGCTGGATCAGCAACAATAGAGGCCCTGAGTGGATTTTCAGGCAACATATATGCCTGACGCACACCTTCATTCACCCAAGCCTCTACATCAGCGCCCTTCTCCCATTGCACGTCGGTACCAACATTCACAAATGCCACCACGATACCGGTATCTTGGCATATAGGGCGCTTACCTTCAGCACACATACGTGAATTAGTTAATATTTGTGCAATCGCATCTTTGGCTGCTGGCGATTCTTCAATCAGATATGCGTCACCTAATGCCTGAATAAAGTCTACAGGGTGGTAATAAGACATAAATTGCAAGGCATCTGCGACGCTCTCAACAAAGTCTGCTTTAGTGATGATTGGCTTATTTAGGCTCATGTATTTGATCTGCTTAATGCAATAGTTGGGTTCACATCACGGCGTAAAATTTTGCCGTTTTTGGTGCGTGGAAATTGGTCGGTAATATAAACCACTTTAGGCGCTTTGTATGCCGCCAAATGTTTTTTGCCAAAGGCATATAAATCATCAGCTGTTGCTGTGCTGCCAGATTGCAGAATAATATAAGCCACAACCAAGACTTTATCTTTTTCGATGGTTTCTGCCACTGAAGCACAATCTGCAACTTCAGGATGGGACTTCAATACACGCTCTACTTCATAAGGTGAGACACGGAAGCCAAAGCTCTTAATAATGTCGTCTTTACGACCTAAGAACCAAATATAACCATCGGCATCCATGCGCGCAAAGTCGCCTGTAATAAACCAACCATCGTGTTTATGTTTAGCTGTTTCTTCAGGCTGATTCCAATAGTTAATAAAGAGACCCGGGTCAGTATCGGGCACACTAATCACGCCCTCTTCACCTAGGGCTACAGGCTGCAATGTCTCAGGATCAAGTAAGGCAATATCATGGCCTGGCTGTGCAAAACCAGCTGAACCTGGGCGAATTGGACGAGACTTGGTTTCACACAAGTAATATGAGAATTCAGACATCCCCACCGCTTCATAAATATCAATACCAAAGCGTTCGTGCCACTGTGCTAGGACTTCATCAGATAAGTGTTCCCCCGCGCTCATGCAATAACGCAAGCTAGGTAAATCTTTTTGCACGAACTCTGTTTTTTGCAAAATTTGGCGGTAAATGGTCGGCACGCCGATAAAGATCGTGGCTTGATGTTTTTGAATCAGGCGAGGCCAGGTATTCGCATCGTTTTTACCTTCATGCACGATAACCGTCTTACCTTGGTAGAGCGGGTCCATCAAGCCGGTGCCGAGCACATAAGTCCAATTGAACTTGCCTGAATGCATAATACGGTCGCCGTTCGGGCTAAAATCAAACCAGTATTTAGAGGCCGGCTGACGACCAATCATAGAACGGTGTGCGTGCAAAACACCTTTTGGATAACCTGTGGTGCCAGATGTATATACCAAATAAGCGGGGTCATCTGATTTGGTTTGATGTGGCGCATCCCAAGTGGTAATCGCGTCTAAACTAGAAGCTAAATCGAGCACTTGTAAACCGTCTGCAGGTAGACAATCCCCCTCGCCAGATAGCAAGACATGGGTTAAACCAGCAACGCCGTTCAAGCCTTCGCGCAAGGTTTTCCAGGCAGCTTTGTCAGTGACTAGTACTCGCGCACCAGAATCTTTCGCTAAATAAACCACTTCATCAGCTGTCAGCAAAGTTGACGTTGGAACAGAAATCGCTCCACGCTTCATCGCACCCAAAAATGCCGTAGGATAATCCAAGCTATTCGGGAGGCGAATTAAGACGCGATCTCCTGCAGCGATGCCAATATTGCGAAGCAATTGTGCAAACTGATGCGTTCGTTTTGAAAGCCCAGCGAAGGTGATTTCAGAAGTGCCCAGCGTGTCATCCTCAACAATCATCGCAATCGCTGACTCGGCCGCAGTACCAAGATGAATATCAGTACAAGCCACGCCAATATTAAAATGTGATGGCACTTGCCACACCCATTTTTCAAACGGTGCAAATGGCGTTTGTGTAGTCGTTGATGACATTTGGTAACTCCCTCTTTATATTCGGTCTAAATATGCACTTACAAAATCAAGCCATATGGCCAGTTTTGACTGATTACTTGTGTTGGCAACATCTGCATCACAGTCAGTGCAAATTTTGTATCTTCTGGGCCTAATGCGCGCAAAGCATTGGCGCGTAGTAACGTTTGTAAAGCCTTACCAAACATCGGCGGATCAAGCATCTCACCTTCAAACTTAATTGCACCACCAAGCAAGGCGTCTGCCTCAATCGCCGCTTTTAGGATTTTTATTTTTTGCGAGATCTCAGTAGGTGAAGGCGTATAAGCCACCTTGCACAAATGGATATGCGCAGGATGAATCACTTGCTTACCTGTTAAGCCCATCGCCGCTTCTTGGCAGGCATGTTTGTAAACAATGCGAGACTCATTTTCGCCATGCAAATCTAACCAACGGCGCACATCATGCGGCTCTAAAAACTTCTCTGGCATACTGCTTGAACCGATCAAAGTTTCCACCCCACCAATGACGCCTTTCCCTGCAATACGTGCTTCAAACATGAGCTGATTCATGAAGTATTTCAATTCTTCAGTCCAGTGTTCTGGGGTGATATGAATACCCATCGCTTTTGAAAAGTCATGGATACCAAAAACAACGTGCTTAACGGTTGAGTACTGCATCAGCTCATGGGCAATTTTGAGTGATTTAGGATGCTCAATAATTGGCTGGATGGTGATTTTGTCGTTCCAGCCAGCTAATAGATTAGATAGGTCACGCACCTCAGCAGCCCCATATGCCTCACCTGCTTTTGCCAGCATCACCACATCAATGACATCAGCCATATCACGCACAAAAGCAATATCGCGCTCATACTCTTCTGTTCTAAATGGATTGATACGAATCGCAATCGAGACTTTTTTATTGCTAGTCATGAACGCTGGGAGCTCGTTTCGAAGTAACTCACGGCTCATTTCTTTTTGACGACAGCCATCTTCAAGGTCAAAAATCAGCGTATGGGCATGAGTATTGAGCGCATGTTTTTTCATGCGTTTAGATGCTGCTTCTAAGTCCTCATAAATCCCCTGCGCTGGCGAATATTTGACCGGTGGATAGTAAAGCTGAATACCCGGCCAGTAGTCACCCAATACATGTGGCGATATAACACGACAATAATCCGCGTTAGCATATGGGTCTGAATTGTAGGTATGGTCTTGGCTCATCATACTTTCCCTATTAAATGGGATTAAAAAAGAACTATCCGTTTATTACACTATTGTTTGCCACGTAACATTGTTAACACTTGCGAAGTGGTCAGATCACTTACATCGTCCCCTTCAGAAACTAAGTTCCAAAGCTCGTTATCTGGCAAATCTAATAATTTATCCAAAGCGGTAATTTGCGCATCGCTCAAACTTGGTAGATGGCGACTTACAAAATCCACAAACAACAAATCCATTTCCAACATGCCCCGCCGACAACGCCATTCCATGCGCCTTAAAGCAGCATCATGTATGTCTACTGTTATAGCGCCATTCATCTTTAAAATTTCTGCTTCACTTTTAGGGCTTTAATTTCATTAATTGCTTTCGATGGATTTAGGCCTTTAGGGCAAACATCCACGCAGTTCATAATATTGTGACAACGATACAAGCGATATGGATCTTCAAGGTTTTCCAAACGTTCTTCTTGCGCTTGGTCGCGACTATCTGAAATAAAACGATAAGCTTGCATTAGGCCAGCAGGGCCCACAAACTTATCCGGATTCCACCAGAATGATGGACATGACGCCGTACAAGCGCCGCACAAAATACACTCATAAAGCCCATCTAACTTTGCTCTATCTTCAGGCGATTGCAAACGCTCTGTGGCTGGCGGCGGGTCATTGTTAATCAAATAAGGCTTGATCGAGTTGTAATGTGCAAAGAATTGCTCCATGTCCACAACCAAATCGCGTACAACTGGTAAGCCGGGAAGCGGGCGCAACACAACAGGCTGTTTAATTCCTTCTAATGGCGTCATACAAGCCAAGCCATTCTTGCCATTGATGTTCATTGCATCTGAACCGCAAACACCCTCGCGGCAAGATTTACGCATGCTTAAAGTATCATCCAACGCTTTAATTTGAATTAAGGCATCAAGCAACATGCGCGTATCGGGCAACAGCTCAATGTCGTAATCCTGCATGTAAGGATCTTTGTCAACATCAGGGTTAAAACGGTAAATAGAGAATTTCATTTTGTCCTTTTCCCCGACTAATAGGTTCTAGCAATTAATGGAAAGCTATCCACGGTGAGTGGTTTTAAACGCACAGGCTTATAAGCAAGGCGGTTGCCTTCACGATAATGTAGCGAGTGTTTGAGCCATTTTTCATCATCCCGCGCTGCAAAGTCTTCACGGCAATGTGCGCCACGGCTCTCTTGTCTGGCCTCTGCCGCCACCATCGTCGCTTTTGCAACTTCGATGAGATTCTCGAGCTCAAGCGCTTCAACACGGGCAGTATTAAACACTTTGCTCTTATCTTTAATTTCTAAAGTTTTTACGCGTTCTGCCACTTGCATAATCTCGCGAACACCTTTTGCCATTAAATCTGGGAAACGGAATACACCACAATGCACTTGCATGGTTCTACGCATGGCATCACCGACCTCAGCCACAACCTCACCTGATTTTTGGTTATCTAAACGGTCAAGACGAGTTAGCGTTTGGTCTGCAAAATCAGCAGGCAATGGTTTATGGCTAACGCCTTTTAGCGTTTGGACTGTATGGTTGCCGGCAGCACGGCCAAACACCATCAAATCGAGCAATGAATTTGAACCCAGTCGGTTAGCGCCGTGAACAGAAACACAAGCACACTCACCAATCGCATAAAGGCCATTAATCACTTGGTCGCCATCAATCACTTGGCCATTTAGGTTGGTTGGAATACCACCCATCATGTAATGCACAGTTGGCACAACAGGGATAGGTGACGTCACTGGATCCACATTCGCAAATTTAATCGCAATATTTCGAATACCCGGCAAGCGAGTATCAATGACTTTTTCAGACAAATGGTCTAGTTTAAGCAAGACCGCTTGGCCATCAATACCAACACCTCGACCTGCTTTAATCTCAGTAGCAATTGCGCGTGAAACTACATCACGACTCGCCAAGTCTTTTGCATTAGGCGCATAGCGCTCCATGAAGCGCTCACCTTGCGAATTCACTAAGTAACCACCCTCTCCCCGCGCACCTTCGGTAATTAATACCCCGGCACCCGCTACACCTGTTGGGTGAAATTGCCAAAACTCCATATCTTGCAAAGGGACGCCAGCACGAGCAGCCATTCCTAAGCCGTCACCGGTATTAATAAATGCATTAGTACTTGCTTGGAAAATGCGGCCTGCCCCACCGGTTGCAAATAATGTTGATTTAGCATGCAGAGCAAAAATCTGACCTGTTTCAATTTCCATCGCGGTCACACCCAATACATCCCCATCAGCGTCACGGATTAAATCGAGCGCAAACCACTCAATGAGAAAGTCAGTTTTAGCGTACACATTACGTTGATAAAGTGTATGCAACATCGCATGACCTGTTCTATCTGCAACAGCACAAGTCCGAGCCACAGATTCAGCACCATATTTTTTGGACATGCCGCCAAATGGACGCTGGAAAATTTTGCCATTTTCTAAACGGTCAAAAGGCATACCAAAATGTTCGAGTTCGTAAATCGCTTCAGCCGCGTTTTTACACATAAACTCAATCGCATCTTGGTCGCCCAAATAGTCTGAGCCCTTGATTGTGTCGTACATGTGCCAATGCCAATTATCTTCACCCACATTACCTAGCGAAGCAGCAATCCCACCTTGCGCTGCCACGGTGTGTGAACGAGTTGGGAATACTTTTGAAAGTACCGCAACGCTTAAGCCGCTATCGGCTAATTGCAAAGCTGCTCGCAAGCCTGCTCCACCACCACCAACCACGATGGCATCGTATTTTCTAATCTCGATTGCTGAGGCCATTATGCTAGACTCCAAAGTATATAAGCTGCCCAAACGGCGTCGCCCACCAACACTAAGCCAAACACGCTTTGTAACTTAGCGCGAATACCAATGTTGTGAACGTAATCCATTAAAATTTCTTTTACGCCAAGCCATGCGTGATAAATCAAAGCCCATAAAAACAGCAGCGTTATTGCACGAAACGATAATGGTGCAAACCAGGCATGCCACCCATCAAAGCCGGCATTAGGCGCATCCACCAGAAAGCGGACAACAAGCAATAAGCTATATATCACCATGGTGATGGCAGTCGCACGTTGCCAAGCCCAATCGCTAAAGCCGTGAGCAGGTTTTTTACGATCTACCATAGCCAAATTCCCATTCTTAATGTGAGCAACCCGCTAATGATTAACACTGCACGACTCGTCGCACGTGCATAGTTAAGACGTAATCCATAATGCGCATCCAAGGCCAAATGACGAATGCCCGCACAAGCGTGATGCAAATAAGCCCAAGTCACTGCCAAGCAAATCAGCTTAGCAATCGGATGATGGAGAACCACTTGCGCCATCTGATAAGACGCAGTATTTGCCAAACTCTGATGCAATACCCATAACAAAACCGGCAACAATATAAACAAAAACGCGCCGCTAACCCGATGCATAATCGACACCAAAGCAGGAATCGGCAGACGTATCGTCAATAAATTAAGATTTTTTGGACGATTTCTTTTAGGCGCTTTTGGATAAGGTGAGCCCATTTTATTTTCCTTGTTCAGCACGTGCAGCATCGGCCACACGTCCAGAGACACGTGCCATCAAACGTGGGTCAAAAGGCTTAGGAATGATGTACTCCTTGCCAAACGACAACTCAGTTAATTGGTAAGCATCCAACACTTCTTGCGGCACTGGTTCGCGCGCGATTTCTGCTAAAGCTTCAGCTGCGGCTACTTGCATGGCTGTACTGATTTGTTTAGCGCGCGCATCCAAGGCGCCGCGGAATAAATAAGGGAAACACAATGCGTTGTTTACTTGATTTGGAAAATCAGAGCGGCCTGTCGCCATCAAAATATCATCACGAACTGCGTGCGCTATTGAAGGTAAGATTTCTGGATCTGGGTTTGCCAAAGCAAACACTACTGGCTTAGCCGCCATCACCTTCAATAGATCTGGAGATAAGGCATTGGCAGCAGAAACACCGATAAACACATCCGCATCTACCATGGCGTCCGCCAAAGTATTTACATCACGAGCCGTCGCTAAATCTCGGTTCATATCATGTAAATCTGGACGACTTGTTTTGAGAACGCCTGACTTATCAACCATCACCAAATGCTTTGCACCCATCACTTTAAGCAATCGCGCGCATGCACAGCCAGCAGCGCCAGCGCCTAAAAACACGATGCGAGCATCGGGGAGATTTTTACCTTGAAGCGCTAAGGCATTAAGCAATGCAGCGCCAACAATCACCGCCGTTCCGTGTTGGTCATCATGAAATACTGGAATATCTAAACGCTCGCGCAGCTCTTTTTCAATACGGAAACAGTGCGGTGCAGCAATATCTTCTAAATTAATACCACCAAAAGTTGGCGCGATATTCACAACGGTTTCGATAAAGGCTTCAATACTAGGTGCGGTAACTTCAATATCGAACACATCAATATCGGCAAAACGCTTAAACAAAACTGCCTTGCCTTCCATCACCGGCTTACTGGCTAGCGCACCCATGTTTCCTAAACCTAATACCGCAGTGCCATCAGTAATCACCGCCACCAAGTTGCCTTTATTTGTATATTTGTAGGCATTTTCAGGATCACGATTTATTTCACGCACTGGCTCAGCAACCCCAGGGGTGTATGCCAAAGACAAATCTGCTTGTGTAGCACAAGGTTTAGAGGACTCAACCGACAACTTACCTGGCTTAGGAAACTGGTGATAATGTAATGCTCTAGTTTTTAAGTCGCTCATGATGTCTTCTTTGTAAAATAAATTCGTGATTAAAACTTTAATTACTCAAGTTCGTTTCGATAGTGAAAGCTATCGGTCAAACACAAACCCAAGCGCCATTCCAATGGCCTATTTCCATAAGTAAAAGCAATACGTTCAATTCTTAGCAAAGGCGCGCCCTCTTCTAAATTCAAGGCATCCGCTGCTTCTTCGTCTGCCCCCACAGCGCGAATATCTTCGACAGCGCGAACCATACGAATATCGTATTCTTGCTCGTACATTCTATAGAGCGAGCCTTTATATTCTTCAATCTGCTTTGCCCCCAAACCTGAAAACTCAGCAGATGGCACAATAATGTGGTCAAGAATTAAAGGGCGCCCTTCAAATCCCAACAGCCGCTTAATTTCAATAATTGAAGTTCCGGCTTTAATATTTAATGCTTTAGCAATCTTGGCGTTAGCTTTGCCTCGCGTACATGAAAGCAATTCATTCTTAGGAAAAGCCTTATTCCCACTTTCATCAGTCAGACGAAGAAAGCGCAGCTGCATACCCTTTTCATTATGGGTATTTACATAAGTACCCTTACCTTGACGACGCATCAAAATATTTTCTGATACCAACTCATCAATTGCTTTTCTTACTGTGCCTTGACTCACTTTAAAACGCGCAGCCAACTCCATTTCGCTGGGAATCATCTCTCCAGCTCTCCACTCACCATCAATTAAGCTTTGCGTAAGCATGCGCTTAATCTGCTCGTAGAGCGGCTGATATAAAAGGGTTGTCGATGTATTTGTAGTAACCATAGTTGCAAGTTTAACTCAAGGAAATATCAAAAGTCTATAGTTTTATGTCTTATATAAGATATATATATTTTTATTGACTTTCGTTTTTCCTATGGCTAGAATCGCTTCACGTAGCTAGGAGTCTTTTTGTACTTTTTTAGCAATAAAGCG
>CAIVUE010000157.1 GCA_903909015.1 uncultured Methylophilaceae bacterium | reverse complement strand
TAGATGCTAGTGAATCTCATATTGATTTGGCCCCGATAAAGTTAAAACCCCACACCGTGCGCATGCGTGTATTGGTATAGAAAGTCGAGGTCGGAAGTCCAAGACCTATGCTCGGGATCGATCATTCCCATTAGATTGGCAAAGTTTAACATCAGCCTAAATAGCCAATGACGCAAACTTGCGTAAATGTATATAAATAGCAGTGGTTGATCATACAAATGATAAAGGAGCCGAAGCTCCTTTTTGTAATAATCTTAATTAAAAGATTACTTGTTCATTACGTACATTGTTACTTCAAAGCCAAAACGCATTTCTGTAGCTGCTGGTTTAGTCCACATAATAAATCTCCTAATTGGTTAATCAAATTAAGCAAAAGATTTGCTCGTTTGTTAGATACAGATAATACGCATTTGTTTAGTCTAGCAAGTGCTCATCATCATGAATCAAGGCTAATGATTTTCATTAAGTTTAAGAGTCTTATTTCACCTGAACCAGATCTTTCCAATTCGTCGTGTAGTTTGGGCTTTTGTTACCTTGTTTCATCTTCCAAGGCGCATCAAACCCTTGAGATGCAATCCGTAACATCGATTTACCCATCTTGGCGTTTACAGCATCCATGACTGTCATGAGCTTCGATGGTGAATTGGATGTAAAGAGGTCTGTTTGTTGGGATGATACAGATCGAATGTCTGTGAGCATTACACCTGCTTTGTGATATTCATAACCACGTCTGTATATGCGTCTTAATATCCATAATGCAGTTTTCGCCAATCGAAGGGTGTCGTCTGTGGGGGTAGGTAATGCGATTGTCATGGAGTTCGCATATTTGGGGCAATCTCCATGTGGACTTGTTCGAATGAATACCCTAACTGCACCAGCAACAGAGTCTTGACGGCGTAGCTTTTCTGCAGCGGTTGAGATGTATAGGCTAACTGCTTCTTGAAGACTTTTTAGATCCCTGACTTTGTAGCCAAAAGAACGGGATGACATGATTTCCTGCTTTGCTGGTGTAATGTCTTCAAGCTCCATACAGGCAATGCCATTGAGTTCACGATGGGTCTTTTCAACCACCACATTAAACTGCTGCCTTAGATACTCAGGGGACGCTGTTTTAAGGTCATAGACAGTGTTTATTCCCAGCGCCTTAAGTTTGGTATTAATTTGTCTTCCGATGCCCCATACCTCTGCTACATCAATCCTTTTCATCAGTTCATCTAATGCATCTGGACGCAGGGTATTTAAATTGCATACTCCTGCATATTCAGAACGTTTCTTTGCAACATGATTGGCTAACTTAGCTAATGTTTTAGATTCGCCAATGCCCACACATACAGGCAATCCTGTCCATTGCTTGATGCGCTGACGCATCTCACGTGCAATCTTTACATGATCTGGTTGAATGCCTGTTAGATCCAAGAATGATTCATCTATGGAATAAACTTCTTGTGAAGGGGAGTACTGGCCAATAATGTCCATCACACGATTACTCATGTCCGCATACAAGGCATAGTTGCTCGAAACGGCAATGACTCCATGTTGCTTAGCTGTTTCTTTAAGCTTAAACCAAGGCTCACCCATTTTGATGCCAAGTTCTTTCGCTTTTGCGCTTCTGGCAATAGCGCAGCCATCGTTATTGCTCAAGACAACTAAGGGCTTGCCTTCAAGCGTAGGATTAAACACACGCTCACAGCTTGCATAGAAATTATTAACATCGATGAGCGCAATGGCACGTTTCATAGAAAATTAGGCATAGAGCTTTTAACATCGATTATTAAAGCAGTTGTAAAGCTACGAATTAAATCGATGGGACTCATGATATTCACATAATGTACGATCGTACAATAAATGAATATTAATGTTTTGAATGGTGAACGTCAATTATTTTGTCTCCAAAATACTAATCAGATTAGTATTCCCTGAACTTATTGTTGGTGTAATCCATTCTCAGTACTGATTCAACTAGTAATCAGATTACTAGTTGAACTAGCATTTGCTAGCCTTTAAACAGATATTTGGTGTCATTCATTAAAGCCCAGACTAGTAATTCAATTACTAATTTCCAGCCTGAAGATGGTTTTTACTTCTCTAATTTTTAATTAGAGTGGCAGAGACTTTCTATTAAATGTTATTAAACTCCACCTTGATTTATTCATAATAAAGTTAAAACCCCATAACGTGCGTGCGTGCGTATTGGTATGGAAACTAAGACTTAAGAGTTCACGATACCCAATTACAAGTGACGAATGCGTTAATTATTGAGCAACCAAGCATCATATGCCAACCTAATCTTTTTAATGCGTTTACGGCTCATAGCACAAGCTTGCAAGTGCTCTCTGCCACCACTATTAAGCCATCTATGAAAACCAGCCTTAGCAAGTTCTGATTGCCCATTAAGCATCCGTGATCTTGTGGCTTCAGCTACCCTCGCTTTCCCATCCGATGTTCTGGGGCCACTGGATAACCCGCCATGAAGACGACAGCGTCCATTCAGCAGTGCCTTGCACCTGCAGGGCAATCCAGTGGATCTTGCATGGGCATTACATAATCTTTTCTGTCTCATCATTTAACCTCTCATTAAAGTCTCTAATGGAGTGGTATTACTAGAAGGTGTCCGATGGTCGGATATGGATAATGGATCGAATCATTCTAAATAAGTCCGATAGTCGGATATATTGCACATGCTGATTGTCCGACATACGGACTTATACAAGCTAATATTTATCCGCCGTACGGACTAGATGATTTTTTATTGGCGGCTTACGTTTCGATTTCATATCTCCTGTTGATTTCCATCTAGAATATGCACCTCGAGGCCATGATTGCACAGCAATTTCCAATCCTTTGATAGTATCTAACGCACACCATGTTAATCCATACCAACTTGCCTTGTTAGGCAAACGCCCCTGAACAGTTTGTTCAATTAAACAATGGGCAACCAGTTCTTTTTTTGCCTTGTTCAATAAATCGCTTGATGTCCATCCTCGCTTCTCACTCATGTATCTCCATGAAGCCAACAATGCTCCGTTGTTGATGGTGTTGTATTGCATAGCTATATCAAATAACAATCCTTTTGCCGAAGCGGATAAACTTTTGTAGGCGTCGCTATTTAAAACAACATGGGGAATAACCATTACAGCTCCACTAGATCCATCACGTTTCTGCTTAATCTCTTTTAATGGAACCTTAGCCATTTTTAATTATTGAATTATATTTGGCAGCGTTTAACTTGCTTAACATCCAATCATTAATCTCAGATTCAAGCCAAACACGCTTAGTAAGTGAAAGTTTGATTGACTTAGGAAATCTACCCTCTGCTTCCCAAAGTCGTATAGTTGATTTACCTAGTGAAGTGATTTTTGAAACATTGGTAATGTCAATAAAACAATTTACTGCAGTATTTAGTGATTCCATACTAATCTCCAAAAGTTATTAAAAAGTAACCTTTGGAAAGAATAATCCGCTACTACAGCCCCGATTGTTGTTTGTTAATAAACTTCAAATATTTTTTGACGCGAACGAGTGCTCTGTAGAAACCCTGCTCATCTTTTTCTGGGGGGTCAATATCGTCATATACCCATTTCGTTTCAGGAAACCTTCTATTTAACTCCAGTTCGGTTTCTTCTTTAGTGGGGAAATCCTTATCAGTTAGGTCAACAAATACTTCAAAAACCTTTGCTGTAACTTGCTTAGTGTATTTGTCAGTCTTGGCTCTGATTCTTTTTTTCTTATTTTCAAGATTTTTCATGGCTATCTCTACAAGTTCTGTGTCTAGTGAAATACACAGAGTAATCAGTTCATTCTTTGTGAGCCTCTCTAATTCAATGAACCGCATTAATTTTAAGGGACTTAGTTTTTCCATTTACACTGCCTTTAGGATTGGGTTTTGTTCTATGGAGGGCGTATTACAAAATTTAGCCCAATCCTCCATGAGCTTCAATCGTTTTTTCAATAAATCGCCACGGTTGTATGCTTCATCTACCTTATCTTTGATTGTGTGCGCCAATGCTTTCTTTGCTAGTGAGTCGTGGTGCATTGTCTCTTCTTCACACCATGTTCTAAATGTTGCGCGAAATCCATGTACTGTAATTTTGTAACCCATGCCTTTAACAAGTGCGAGCATTGCCATATTGCATAATCTGCGTCCATTTCTAGAGAATAAATATTCACTATCAGGGTCAATATGCTTAGCAATCCTCAGTATTTCTATCGCTCTAGGAACGAGTGGCACGCGTTGCTCTTTTCCCGCTTTCATTCTTTCGGCTGGTACAGTCCAAAGTTCATCTTTAATCTCATTTCGTTTTGCCGCTAGAGTTTCTTCTGTTCTGGCGGCTGTGAGTATGGTGAATTCCAAAGCTAACGCTGACAAGCAGTCCATTTGCCCTAGTTTAGCTACAAACTCACCAATTTGATGGTAGGGAAGAGATGGATGATGTTTTGTTTTGGCAACCTTTCTTGGCGACGGTAGAACCGTCATTAGATGTCCTCTCCATGATGCTGGATTTAATCCATCCCTAAAACCTTGTGTGGTTGCTGAACCAAGAATCCACTCAAGTCGGCCTCTAAGTCTTACAGCAGTATTGGTTTTTGTTAACCAAATAGGTTTAAGTATGCTAAGGATGTCATTGGTAGTTATAGAATCTAGGGATTTATTACCAATAACAGGAAAAGCAAACTCCTTTAGGGTATAAACCCACTGGTCGGCATGTTTTTGATTTCGCCATTCATGGGCTTTTTCTTCAACACATTGCAATGCGAACTCTTTGAATGACAATTTTTTTTGTTCTCGTTCAATATTTGCCTCCGTAAGCGTTTTTTTATTGTTGATTGGGTCAATACCATTGTCTACAATTCTTTTCGCGTCTATGGCTTCATTTCTGGCTTCCTTGACTGATTTCTTAGGGTAAGTCCCAATTGACATGTCTTTGCGCTTGCCGTTTAAGCTATAACGTAGAATCCAGTACTTATGCTTTGGCGACTTTACCCACAAGTGTAATCCCTTCACTATTCCATCGGCGTGCCTTCCAATATGGTTCATGCTTTTAACTTGCAATTCTGTAAGTGCTTTCATTACATCATCTCCTGATTCGGTTTATTTGTTACCACACGTTCCCACATGAAAATCATGCTAGGTAATGTTTGGTAATGAGAGTTGATGATAAGTAATGGAAAATAGGGGGCTTGTAGTTTGTTAACAAACACCATATTATGTGCGCCGTAGCAGACCTTTTTAGGTGTCAAGAGTTTGTACGGAGTGCTATTACCTAACATAGCCTCTATATTTCACCTCTTCCGCCAAGAATTCCTAAAGCTGCAAATGTCATGTTTGCGGCTTTATTTTTTTAATGTTTTAAATTTAGGATAACAAATGAGCCAAATTATTATTGACCACAATCCTTCTCAAGAAAAACTACAAGAGTTGGGCGTTTCTTCTTGGAATATCTGGGATTGCCCTCCATCAAAATTCCCACTTGACTTCAGCATGACAGAAAAAGCTTATGTGTTAGAAGGCGAGTTCAAGGTAACACCACAAGGCGGTGAAACTGTGACGATTAAGGCTGGCGACTATGTTGAGTTTCCAAAAGGCTTAAACTCACAATGGGAAGTGGTTAAGCAACTTAAAAAGCACTATAAGCATTTCTAAGAATTAATTGCTAATAGCGTAAAAAAAGCCCGCAAATGCGGGCTTTTTTATTATCTATGGTCAGACGACGTTGCGGCGTTCCATCATTGCTTGTGCTAGTGTTCCGCTATCTACATGTTCAATCTCACCGCCCATCGGCATCCCACGCGCAATGCGGGTGATTTTCACGCCATGCTTGCTAAGTAGTTCGCTCACGTAGTGCGCTGTCGCCTCACCCTCAACAGTGTAGTTGGTTGCAAGAATGACTTCTTTGATTAGTCCATCTTGAGCACGTTTGAGAAGTTTCTCCAGATGTATTTCTTTTGGCCCAACGCCATCTAGAGGAGATAGTCTGCCCATTAGGACAAAGTACATGCCTTGGTAGGCATGGGTTTGCTCCATCATCATCATGTCTGTTGGCATTTCAACCACGCAGAGAAGGCTGTTATCTCGATTTCCTGAGGCGCAGGTTGGGCAAACGGGCTCTTCGCTAAACGTGTTACATAGCTGACAGTGACTCACCACCTGTAATGCAGTATCTAGTGATATGGCTAAGGTGTTTGCACCTTTTCTATCACGTTGTAGTAAGTGATAAGCCATACGAGTGGCTGACTTTGGGCCGACTCCTGGTAGGCAACGCAAAGCTTCAATTAACTGTTCTAAGCTGGCAGGGGTTTGCACGACGATTAGAAAGGTAACTTCATGCCAGCTGGCATGAGGCCGCTCATGCGCGCTTCAGATGTTTTTTCTGCTTTAGTGATGGCATCCTTGATGGCAATTAGCACTAAATCTTCAAGTGTTTCTTTATCATCCATGACGCTATCATCAATACTTACGCGTTTTACTTCATTACGACAGGTGATCAGCACTTTAACTAATCCGTTACTCGCCACGCCTTCAACTTCTACATTTGCGAGTTCGGCTTGAGCGCGCTTCATATTCTCTTGCATCATTTGGGCCTGCTTCATTAAGTTGCCCATTCCGCCTTTCATCATTTACTATTTCCTTTATTAATTAATATATTATGTAATTGTTGTGTTAAATTGGTTTAATGCTGGAAGGGATGACTTGAGCACCAAAATCCTTGACTAAGGCTTGAACAAAATCATCTTGCTCAATTGCATTGACTGCGACTGACTGCACTGCCACTTTCTCTTCAAAAATCTGTTTTGCTGGCGTATTACCTGTTCCACCAATTTTAAGAGTGAGCTTAATTTTTCTACCAAAATGCTGATTAATCGCTGCACTTAGTTTTTCCTGATAATTTGGATCCATTAAATGTTTTTGCAGGTCGGGGACGGTTAAATTGATGCTTTCATCATCGAAGCTCTCTAACTCACAATTCTGTGCCAATGTTCTCGCGAGCCCCAACTTAAGAGCGTCTACAAGATCCCGCCAGTTTCCGTTAAATTGAATATTTTGATTTGAATCTGTTTGTGCATCGATACCTTGAGCAATGACGCCCTGGTGATCTTGTGATGCAGATACCTCAGGAGTCGCAACCCTCTCGATGGTGGCCTCGGTAGCTACATAAACCTCCTGGGGCTCAATTTTGGCTGTTGCGGTATTCTGCATAGGTTCAGCACTCGTTGAGGCGATTGTCTTTGTTTCTGGGGCTGTTTTTTTTGCAGGTGGTGCAATTTCACTTTGACTAAAGGCGAGCATTCTTAGCAATGTCATCGTGAATCCAGCAAACTCATCTGGAGCCAAACCTATATCTCTCTTGCCTAGAAGGGAGATTTGGTAATAAAGCTGTATTTTTTCGGCGCTTATGGTTTGTGATAACGCAAGTAAGGCAGCACGTTCAGGCAAGTCTAATGCAATGCTTTCAGGCACGACCTGAATCATCGCAATTTGATGTAATAAATTCGTAATATCATTGAGTGCAGCATCAAAATCGATACTCCGTTCTGACATTGCTTTCGCTTGATCCATCAGTGAATGGCCATCGTTTCTAACTAGGGCGTTCAGCAACTCAAACAAATAGCTTTGATCAATAGCGCCAAGCATCATTCGCACTTCTTTCTCACGAACACTTTGATTGCCGTAAGCAATGGCTTGATCGAGTAATGAAAGTGCATCGCGCATGCTGCCAGAAGCTGCTTTAGCAATCAGTTGTAGCGCAGGTAATTCGTACTGAATGTTTTCTGTTTTTAATATGTCTTGGCAGTGCTCGGTGATGGAGGTGCTGGCCATTTGCCGTAAATTAAATTGCAGGCATCTAGACAGAACAGTAACCGGCACTTTTTGTGGATCGGTTGTCGCCAGTATGAATTTTACGTGAGCGGGTGGTTCTTCCAGTGTTTTGAGCATCGCATTGAAAGAGCTACGGCTAAGCATGTGCACTTCGTCGATAATATAAACTTTAAATCGTCCAGAAGTTGGCGCGTATTGTGCGTTCTCTAGCAGGTCACGCATGTTGTCTACTTGGGTGTTTGATGCCGCATCAACTTCGATTAGGTCGATATAGCGCCCTCTATCGATATCAATGCAGGTTGAACAGACTCCACATGGTTGAGCAGTAATGCCTGTTTCACAATTAAGAGATTTGGCTAATATACGTGCGATAGTTGTTTTGCCTACACCGCGAGTGCCCGTTAATAGATAGGCATGATGCAATCGTTGTTGTTCAAGCGCATTGGTTAAAGCACGGACGACGTGTTCTTGGCCGATTAATGTTTCAAAAGACTTTGGCCGCCATTTGCGTGCGAGAACTTGATAACTCATCGAATATTTAGCTCAATAAATAAGGCGTTAACTTTAGCTTAATTTTTCACAAAATGGCTAAAAATTACTGGGGTTTTGTGAATAAAATTAGCGTTTAATTTGACTGTTTTTTTAAAGCGGAATGAGGCGAGCCAAACCCCCGGCACTTGCTCGACAGTTGTGGCTGCTTCCTTCCGGACCTGACCAGGTTGGCTATCTTACAATGCGGGGAGGCCCGCCAGTCGTTATTCTACATCAAGAAGGGCATCTTCTGAGAAGGATTCAAAAAGAATAATGAATTTATAACGGCTTATAGTTGCGTTATAATCCGGCTCCGCTCGGAGAGATGGATGAGTGGTTTAAGTCACCACCCTGGAAAGGTGGCACAGGGTTATCCCTGTCGCGAGTTCGAATCTCGCTCTCTCCGCCAATATGTCAAGAAGAAAGGGGTTGTCGGATCTTTTTTTATTTTTCCCCACAATTTTCCCCACATTGAATTCTAAGCCTTTGAAAAGGACTTCTGGGAATGAAGGTGGATCTAAATCTTTTGAAAATAGTAGCTAAAATAACTGATACGAAAATTACGCGGCACTTCTAAATTTCTGCTTCAACTCCATCGACCAATCATCAGTCCGATTATTTAGTAGATCATCATCACGGGCTGCAATCCATTCATCTATCAATAGATCAGCCTTGGCAACTTGCTCTTCCGTCATGCTTGTTCTTAAAAAGCCTGACACATTAACTGCATACTAAGGTCTCAGCAATCATTAACCACTTGTATGCTTCGACGACCCTATTCTCATCCGTCCTGCTGGTCATGATGTGGGATGCAAACCAAACCTGATGGTCAGACAGTCCATGCTCAGCACAGAACGCTAGCCAGTCGTATTCTGTATAAAAGTCATGTCTAAATTTAGCCATATAACCTAACCTAAAAATCCTTCCTCACTTCCGCCCAAACTCTTGGACCGATGGATGATAGGGATAATAGCTTTGTCTCATTGCCAACAGGTGCGGCAATACTCATGCGGGCACTCCATAAGTTACTATTCTGCCAGCTCAAGCCTAAGCCAACCCCTTGCAAGGTGGCATCGTTGGTGCCTGAGCGCCAAGGCGCATGATTGATGTTGATGTGCGCCGCATCGTAAAAGGCAACCGCCTGCCAGTTTCCGATGGAGGATGGGAGATCTTTTCTAAGCTCTAGCGTGACCGTCTCACCAGCATCCCCAGACAAGGCACTGACGTCATAGGCTCTGACTGAATACGGACCACCAATGATCATCTTTTGAGATGAATCTAAATTGCTATTGGTCCACTGCGCTGCTAAATTGCCGTAAAGACTAAACTGATGCCCCAGCTGTTGCATGCGCGTGAGGTTTAGATTGAGCTTTGTGAACTCCCCATGGCTCTGCGTCGTATAGCGATCAATAAATTTAGCATACGCATCATCAAAGCTTAGTTTGCCAGTGCTTAAGCTCAAGCTAAATAGATTGATGCCATCTGAGAATAGGTGGTCTCGCCTATCTCCTGACAGTGAGATAACACCGTAATCAATTGTTCGATCTGTCTTTGAGCTAATCTGATCGATATGATCTTTAAGCACGGCGTGGTCTATTTCCGCTTGGGCATACAGGTTCATTCCCATGCTGCGAATCAGTGGTTGCTTAAACCAAGCACTTAGATTCTCAGAACTGCCGTGCGCATTGATGGATTTGTATTGTTGACCTAGTTGATAGTAGAGGTTGGAATAAGCTGCGCCAACGCGTGTGCCTTGCCCATTGATCAGCAGCTCATAAGAAGCGCGTCCGTAATTCATACTATTACCTGCTGTCATTCCAGAGATACTTAAAATATCACCTAAGCCTAATGGGTTAAATAAATCGAGATTAGCGTTACCTCGCATTCGACCAATGGATGCACTCCCGCTGTTCGATGAGCTTATCGATGCTCGCCACCATTTAGCATCGGTGGCTTTAATGGTTAAGTCTGAAGTGCCAACAGCTTCACCTTGTTTGATCTCTGCATTGACGTTAATCCCTGGGATGTCATTAAGAATTAGGAGCGTGCGATTGAGCGCATCGCCAGCAATTAACTCACCACTTTTAAGTGGTGATGCGGTGTTATTAAATAGCATTGACCGAAGCTTGCTTTGATTATCAAGCACTACTTTGCCATAGCTTGCTTCTAATACCTGCAAGGTCACCACGCCATCTTTGACTTCCTGTGCAGGCACGATGGCAACCGCCAATGGATAGTTATGCTCGTGGTAGTAACGGGTCAGGGTTGATGCGAGCTCACCTAATTGACGGAGTGTCAGTGACTGCCCTTCCTTGCCTTCAACTAAGGCGTGAAGCGTTTTTGTATCAATGCTACGGTTGCCTTTAATTGCAAATTGTTTGACTTCAAATGGATCACTTTCAGGGAGTTGATTTGCATCAACTTGATCGATCTTAAGACTATTATCATTACTAGGTGGAAGTGCCCGTTTAAGTGGTTGGACCTCTTGTAGAATTGAACCTGCATTGGGAAGAGAAGGTTCAATAGAAGCCGCTTGCAAAGGCTGCCAATAGGCTACGAGAAAGGTTAGAGCCATGTAGGTTTTATTGCTTAGCATTGAATTATTTTTATAAGCATATTATTGTTAATAATGAAAACATTATAACGTTATGGTTTACAATCAAGGTGATTAAAATAGATTTAAGTAGATGGCCATTTAAATGACTAAACACACAAGACATACCCACTCAAAACCACGCATCACTAAGCGTGTCAATACTTTAGTGGGAATGGTTTCAGGTGATACTGTTAGCTTAGTTCAAGCGGGCACCTTTGCGACGAAGAACGCGGGCGCTGGAAATACAGTAACTGCAAATGACAGCTTAACTGGCGCATCAGCAGGCAACTACATCCTCACACAACCATTAGGAACATTCAGTGCGATCATCACCCCTAGAGTCATTACGTTTACAGGTACGTCTGTTTACAATAGAACCACGTCAGTTGCTGCTTCAGCGCTGAGCATTAGCAATCTAGTGTCTGGAGATACAGCGCCTACTATTGCAGGGACTGCTACCATTGCTTCAGCAAATGCGGGCACTCAATCTATATCTGCTCTGACAGGATTAACACTTTCTGGTAATGCTAATTACACCTTAACGGGTGCAACAGGCAGTGTGGTGGTCACGCCTAAAGCATTAATTATTACTGGCACAAGTGTGGCAGCGAATAAGGTTTATAACGGTACGACTGCAGCAACGGTGACTGGTGGCACTTTATCTGGGGTCATTTCAGGAGATACGGTCACGCTTACACAAGCGGGCACCTTTGCTTCTAAGAACGTAGGCACTGCAATCGTTGTGACGGCTAACGATAGTATCTCAGGCACAAGTGCGGCTAACTATACGCTGACCCAACCAACAGGCCTAAAAGCTAGCATCACTGCTAAACCAATCACCCTAACAGGCACTGTGGTCTACAGTAAAACCACGACGGTCGTCTCTCCAGCTTTAAGCATCAGTAACCTTGTTGCTGGCGATACAGCGCCAACGATTTCAGGGTCAGTGACTATTGCCTCAGCAAATGCTGGTACAAATGCCATTAGTAGTTTCACAGCACTTACCCTAAGCGGTAACACTAACTACACCTTAACAGGCGCAACTGGGAGTGTGGTGGTGACGCCTAAAGCCTTAACGGTCAGCGGTACAACTGCTGTGGCAAGCAAGGTGTATAACGGCACCACTGCAGCAACCGTAACAGGTGGCACGCTTTCTGGCGTTATCACTGGCGATACCGTCACCTTGACCCAAGCAGGCACCTTTGCAGATAAGAATGTAGGGACAGGCAAAGCAGTGACGATTGCCGATACGATTGCTGGTACCAGTGCTGCGAACTATACCCTGACACAACCGACGGGACTTACTGCCAACATTACGCCTAAAGCCTTAACGGTGACTGGCACAAAAGTAATCACTAAAGTCTACGATGGCACCACAACGGCGACATTAACAACTGGCGTCTTATCTGGACTCATCACAGGTGATACGGTGACCTTAACGCAAGCAGGCACTTTTGCTTCTAAGAACGTAGGCACTGCAATCGTTGTGACGGCTAACGATAGCCTATCTGGCGCGAGTGCAGGTAACTACACATTGACACAGCCAGCTGGTTTAACGGGAAGCATTACTGCAAGACCCATTACGGTCACAGGCAGCCAAACCTTCAATAACAGCACGACTGTTGCATCGACTGCAC
>CAIVUE010000156.1 GCA_903909015.1 uncultured Methylophilaceae bacterium | reverse complement strand
CCCACCAAAACTACCAGCATGGCATTGGATACAGTTTTTTTCTAACAATGATTTGCCAGCAAGAGGATCGCCCCCTTGGTAAAGCGCTGAGTATTGATCAGCGTAAGCAGCACTTGCACTCAAGCATGAGATTATTAATGCAGTACACAAGGGCTTAATCATTGATTTGAGTTTTATCCCGTAAATTTTGCAAGCTTTGCAATACGTATGCTTGCGGGTGGATGTGAGTCGTAAAATGCTGAGTGTAACGGGTCCGGTGTCAAGGTTGAAGCATTATCACGATATAGCTTCACTAAAGCCTCTACTAAATGCTTTGAACTTGCATGCGTTGCCGCATAAGCATCTGCCTCAAATTCATTTTTACGTGAATAATTGGCCATAAATGGGCGAACGACAAATAGAAATACAGGGCTCACTAGGAGGAACAGAATCAGTGCCATATAGCTACTCATGTCATTGACCCCTAGTCCAATAAAAAACCAGTTTTGGTCTTTCAACCATCCTAAAACGGCTAATGCTATAAAACTCATCAAAAACATCATGACAATCCGTTTAATGACATGTTTGTGTTTGAAATGACCAAGCTCATGTGCAAGGACCGCTTCGATTTCATCTGCATTTAAACGCTCTAACAGCGTGTCAAAGAAAACCACGCGTTTGCTTTTACCAAAGCCAGTAAAGTAAGCGTTGCCGTGACTGCTTCTTGATGAGCCATCCATGACAAATAAACCTTGAGATGTGAAACCACATTTAGCCAATAAGGCTTCAATACGTGCTTTCAACGCCTGATCTTCAAGTGGCGTAAATTTATTAAAGATGGGTGCAATAAACGTTGGGTAAATAGCGAGTACTAATAAATTAAATATGCTCCAAACTGCCCATAGGTAGAACCACCAGTATTTTCCAGCCCCATCCATTAACCATAAAGCGGCGAAAAGGAGAGGAGCGCCAAGTAAAATACCGAGGATGCTTTGTTTAATCATGTCAACAATAAACATGCCCCGTGTCATTTTGTTAAAGCCAAAATGGGCGTCGATGACAAAGGTTTTGTAATAATCGAAGGGTCCATCGACAATGCCGCTGATAATTAATGCGCTTAAAATGACTAAAGCACCTCGAAGCATCTCTTGTTCTGGAAGGATTTCCCGCCAAATATAATCGATCCACTGTAAACCACTGCCTAATGTAAAAGAGAGCAGTAATAAAGCTTGAACGATACTCTCTGCAATTACTAATTGTGTTTTTGCCGAGGTGTAGTCGGCTGCTTTTTGATGAGCTTCAATACTAATGTCTTTGCTAAAAGCGGCTGGTACCTGATTTCGGTGATTGCGCATAAAGCCAATATGCCGATTACCGAGCCAAATACGGGTGAGCGTGGTTAATACAACCAGGCTAATGAAAATAATGCTAAGGGTGTAACTTGGGGTAGATGCCATGATTTTTAAGTTTTTCAGTTAAACTAACACCATTATAGAAGCTTCAAATGCACGAAGGTTCATCAATTGCAAATTAATTGCAACTTTTTAGATCAATTTAATGGAAATCATGATGGCAAATCCGAATGACAATTTAATCTGGCTTGATATGGAAATGACGGGCCTATTTCCTGATTCTGATCGCATTATAGAATTAGCGGCGGTCGTCACAGATGCAGATTTAAACGTTATTGCTGAATCTCCCGTCATTGTGGTGCACCAAGCGGATGCAGTTTTGGATGGAATGGATGCTTGGAATAAAGGCACGCACGGTCGTTCTGGCCTCATTGAAAAGGTGAAGGCTTCAACCACCAATGAAGCCGAGGCGACAGCACAAATGCTAGAATTTTTAAAGCAACATGTCCCAGAAGGAAAGTCCCCAATGTGTGGCAACTCTATCTGTCAGGACAGGCGTTTTATGGCGCGTTACATGCCAGAGCTTGAGAAATACTTTCATTATCGCAATTTAGATGTCAGCACCTTTAAGGAATTGGCACGTCGCTGGAAGCCAGCCATTTACTCAGGGTTCAAAAAGGCAAGTAAGCATGAAGCATTGGCGGATATTTACGAATCTATCGATGAGCTTAAATATTATCGAGAGCATTTCTTAAGACTCGACTAATTTTTAGGCAAAAAAATGGGTGCGGCTAGCGCACCCGAAGGGAGGAGAAATGTAGCTTAGGAGTAAGCTCGCTATTACATAAGCATGTTACGTGCCAACTTCTCTGATCCCTTCTCTTAAATTTCAATTATTTTTTTAAAAGTGCCTGGTACATCGTTAAGTAAGCTTTGGCGCTTTTGGTCCAATCCAAGTTCTGACGCATACCATTTTCTTTAATAGATTTCCATTTGCTCTCATCCTGATAAAAGCTTAACGCTCGAGCTATAGCAGATACGAGTGCTTTAGGATCAGCTTTGGGCATGACGAATCCCGTCGCTGTTTTATTTTTTAAATTGATTTCATTGCAATCTTGAACAGAGTCTGCAAGACCGCCAGTATTCGTCACGATAGGTGGAGTGCCATAACGCAAGCCATACATTTGATTCAGACCACAAGGTTCAAAGCGTGACGGCATTATAAAGATGTCACAGCCTGCCATGATTTGATGCGAAAGTTCTTCGTTGTAGCCGATGGTTACGCTGACTTGGTTTGGAAAGCGCTTGGCTAGCTCGCGGTAACCTTGTTCAAAGTTGGTATCTCCGCTCCCGAGTAATGCTAATTGGCAGTTGTGTTCTTTAATGAGTGCTTCAGCGCAAGATAAAAGCATATCTAAACCTTTTTGATAGGTAAGTCGACTAACGACACCTAACAAAGGAGTTTCTGCTTGAACTTTTAGTCCCAATTTATTTTGCAGCGCTTGTTTAACCGCTTGTTTGCCATCTAAATTATTTACATCGTAATGTTTGGCCAGATAAGGGTCAGTGGCTGGATTCCACTCTTGCGTGTCAAGCCCATTTAAAATGCCATGGATCTCTTTGCCACGGGCCGTTAATAGTCCTTGCATGCCAAAACCATAGGCTTCAGTTTGGATTTCTTTAGCGTAATTAGGACTTACAGTAGACAATCCATCTGCATAGAAAATGCCTGCTTTTAAGAAGGAAAGTTGGCCATAATATTCCACCCCGTTGATTTGATAGCTATCAGCAGGAAGGCCTAAGCGACCTACCCACTCTGCACCATAGCAGCCTTGAAAGGCAAGGTTGTGGATACTTAAAACAGACTTTGCTTGTTTCATTTGAGTGCGTCTTGCACTCATAAAGTGCATAAAGGCTGGGGTTAAACCTGTTTGCCAATCGTTGCAATGGGTAATATCAGGCACCCAGTCTGCGAGAGGACTTTTTTCGTCACTTAAAATAGCGGCGACTAGAGAAAGTATCCCAAAACGCGTGGGATTGTCCTCCCAATCCTTGCCTGTAGCATCAACGTAGGGTCCACCATCGCGTTGATATAATCCAACGGATTCAATTGCCATCACAGGCACTTTAGTTTCCGGCATTTCTCCAATGATAAGGTTGACTGCGCCAACATTTGGAAGATTTGAAATGGTAGTGAGGAACCTTGGATTCGCTAATTTATTCAAAACTGCTGGGTAGCCTGGAATCAAAATCCGCACGTCTGCATTGATATCTTGTAATGCTGCTGGGAGTGAACCACTCACATCGGCTAGTCCACCCGTTTTGATGAGGGGGAACGCTTCAGAGGTGACAAATAAAATGCGCAATTTTTACGGCTCTCGGTTGAATCAATTGATGCAGTCCATCATACTGACGGTATCATGCCAAATCAAGGCACAAAGAATGAATAAGAGGAAATAAGCATGGGCATGACAGCCTTTTTTGCAGTGGGCATAGGCGCCGCCATTGGAGCTTGGGGAAGGTGGGGGTTGAACTTGGCATTTAACGCTTTGTTTCCATTGTTGCCACTAGGTACCTTAATTGCTAACTTGGTGGGCGGTTATTTGATGGGCATTAGCATGGGCCTCATCGGTTTAGGTGGCTTGTTAAGTCCTGAAGTAAGGCTTCTAGTTACAACAGGCTTTCTTGGTGGATTGACAACCTTCTCAACCTTTTCAGCCGAGTCCGTCACATTATTCACTCGGGGTGAGTATGGTTGGGCGACATTACATTTAGTCAGCCATTTATTAGGATCTTTATTGATGACGGCGCTTGGCTTGTTGACTGTGCAACTTTTAAAGCAATAAGTGTTCATATCATTATCATGAGTTTACGGTTACGCCTTAATTTACTAATCACAGCCTTATCATTAGCCTTTATGCTGGCAGCAGGATGGGCGATTGTGAATGACGCAAAAGTCTCAATCAGAGAGCGTGTTGAGGCAGCTTCTCGCGTAACGGTGCAATTGTTGGACAATGTGATTGTGACCTCCGTTATGAATCCCAGCCTTGGCGATACTACTGATGTTCTCAATGTCTTTTTGCGTTCACTAGGTTACGTGCGAAGCAGCCAAATTGACTTATATGATTTTCGCGGCAATATCCTTTATGAATCGCCACAGTCTTCTTATCGCAGCGAAGTTCACCCTCCTCAATGGTTTGTTAGTTTGGTTGAGCCCAAAAAGGAAATTGTTCAACGCAGAGTGCGTTTTGGAACCTTAGTAGTGACCTCTAGTGCCGCAGGCTCTATCAGGGAAGCTTGGCGAGGTGTCGAAAATCTAATGTGGATGGGCTTAGGTTTCTTTTTGATATTGAACGTGATGGTTTATGCACTTTTAAGCCACTCATTACGTCCAGTGCGACATATTCTTGGCGCAATTAATCGGATGGAGCAGGGCGATTTGACGACCCGCCTAGAGTCTTTTAAGTTGCCTGAATTTGATACGATTGGACACAGCTTAAATCGTATGGCCGAATCTTTGGAGGCAGAGCGACAGCTTGAGGAAAATCGCCAATTAACAGCCTTAATTCAAACGCATATTGAAGATGAGCGCCGAAGCCTTGCGCGAGAACTGCATGATGAGCTTGGTCAGTATGTGACAGCGATTAAGACTTTTGCTGTTGGTATTGCGAATAAAACAACAGAAAAAATGCCAGACGTCTCATCCAACGCTCAGACTATCGTAGCAGCTGCAAATCATATCTATGATGGCATGCATAATATTATTCGTCATTTGCGGCCTGGGGCATTAGATAATTTAGGATTGTCAGAAACGCTTAAAGATGCTGTGCATCATCTTCAAAAACAACATCCCGAAATTGAGTTTAAACTTAATTTGGAGGGGAATCTTGACCGGTTGGGAGAAAACTTAAATATTAATTTTTATCGGATTGTTCAGGAATCATTAAATAATGCGGTGAAGCATTCAAAAGCCAGTATGATTCAAGTGCTTTTGAAACATGATCACGCGGGAAATTTAACTCTTAAGATACAAGATAACGGCGTTGGCATGAATGTGACGAGCGTTGACCAAAGTCAACATTTTGGCTTATTGGGCATACGCGAACGCACACAAGGATTTCATGGACAATTTACGATTGAATCTAAGCCTGAAAAAGGTACTACTATTTTGATTTATATTCCCAAGGAGTCTATTGCATGAGCGCACCCATTCATGTTTTGTTAGTGGATGACCACGCAGTCGTCCGGATGGGCTTTAAAATGCTCTTAGAGTCTGATGCCGACATCAAAGTGATCGCTGAAGCTGATAGCGGTGAAAACGCCGTCAAAATGTATATGGAGCATAAGCCTGACGTCGTAGTGATGGATATTACTATGCCAGGGATTGGCGGTCTTGAAGCCACCGATCGCATTATTGCAAAGGATAATTCAGCGCGTATTCTTGTGCTTTCAGCTCATGAGGACTCTGTACATCCCAAACGAGTTTTGAATGCCGGTGCAATGGGGTACTTGACTAAGCGCAGTGCCGCAGAAGAATTGATTAAAGCAATTCGTACCGTCGCTGGCCGCAAGATGTATCTTGAAGCGAGCATTGCGCAACAAATGGCAATTCAGCAATTAAATGGCGAAAAGAATCCTGTTGATGTGCTTTCTGATCGTGAGTTTGAGGTGTTTATGGCGCTAGCTAAAGGTGCAACCACAAATCAAATTGCAGAGACCTTGAGTTTGTCACCACGAACGGTAGGTACCCATTTATACAATATCAAACAAAAACTGAATGCAGGTAACTCAGCTGAGATCGCTTTGATTGCAATGCGTTCTGGATTGATTGACCCTTAAGCACTCATTTTTTGCTTGCGTTGGCGGTAACACTGATGACACCGCTGCTGATAATTAAAATAATGGCTAGCCAGCGATCTACTGATAGCGTTTCATTCCATAGTAAAAAACCAAATATGCTCGCCAGTACTACGGTCGAGTATGCAAGGCTGCCTACCACTAAAGGGTTGCCTGTTCGATAAGCACGTGTCATGGCTAGTTGCGCGATAGTTGCGCAAGTGCCTAAGCCAGCGAGTATAGGGATATCTTTTAATTCGAGTGCATTAAAGTGATGAATTAGCATCCAGCCCCCCCCACCTAAAGTACACACTAAGGAAAAATAAAATACGGTCCGCCAGTCTGGTTCCCCAGCGCGTCCTAGTTGAGCGACATGCACATAGACCCAACCTGCTAATAGCCCAGACAGCAATCCTAAGCCTCCAGCAATTAACTCACCATAATGAATGCTTGGTTTAAGCAATAAGGTGACTCCTAAAAATCCTGTAATGATGGCAATGATTAATATTTTCTTAGGTCGTTCATGAAGGGCAATCGTTAATATAGCCGCCATTGCCAAAGGAGAGGTGTAGTTGAGGGTAATAGCTGTTGCAAGGGGAAGCACACTAATCGCATAGAAAAACATCACCATTGAAATGAACCCGATAATGGATCGCGACATTTGCATTTTTATCAGCTTGGTGCGCAGTGATAAGCGATTAGTTGATACATAACTTCCGATGAATATTAATCCAACTAATGAGCGATAAAATACAAGTTCAGCACTAGAGAATTTATGTGAGGCGATTTTAACCAGTACGCCCATGACGGCGAAGAAAAATGCTGCTGCCAGCATCCACAAGCTTCCCCATTTGAATTGCTTCACAGGTGCGGTTTTAGTTGGCCGCGAAGCCAATGATGAAAATGCTCTAAGCCTGTTTCCATGGGATGTTGGTATGGGCCACGCTCATCAATGCCTTGTGCAAAAAGTGCCCGACGACCATCATGCATCCTTTGACAAATTTCTTTGTCTTCAACAGCAGTTTCTTCGTAAGCAGCTTGCTGGGCTTCAACGTACGCACGTTCGAACAAAGCGATGTCTTCAGGGTAGTAAAACTCGACTACATTAGTGCAAGCATCAACACCACGAGGGATAATGTGTGAAACGACAAGCACGTTTGGGTACCATTCAATCATTAGGAATGGGTAATATACCATCCAAATAGCGCCATGCTTGGGGAGGCCTTTTTTTTCTTGATACTGTTTGACTTGTGTTTGCCAATTTTTGTAGATTTCGGAGCCTGCTTTTTCATAAGATGGTTTATAGCCAACAGTTTGTACGCTGTAATCTTTACCAAATTCCCAATGAAGCTCATCGCAATCTACAAAACGGTCTAATCCAGGGTGAAATGGGCCGACGTGATAGTCCTCTAAATAAACCTCAATAAAGGTCTTCCAATTAAAGTTATATTCATCGACGGTGACGCGGTCTAGGATGTAATTAGTAAAATTAAAGTCTTGCTTACAACCTACTGCTGCAAGGTCTTCTGCAATATTCCGCTTGCTGTTAAATAGCAGGCCTTGCCAATTAGTGAGTGGGGTATGGTCTAAATGCAGGCAAGGATTTTCCTCGAAATGCGGTGCGCCTAAAAGTTCGCCTTTAAGATTGTAAGTCCATCGATGTAGCGGACAGATAATATGTTTAGTATTGCCCTGCCCCTTGAGCATTAAAGCTTGGCGATGCCTGCAAACATTGCTAACCAAGTTAATACCTTGCTGGTCATGGACAAGTGCTTTGCCATCTTGCATCCAACTGAGTGTATAAAAGTCACCTTGATTTGGCACCATAAGCTCATGGCCTAGATATTGCGGGGCCTTCGAAAAAAGATATTTGACTTCGAGTGCATAAATAGCAGAGTCGGTATACCAGTCGACAGGGAGTTGTGCTGAAGTTCTGACTTGAAAGTCGTTGTTTAATCGAAGAGAAATCATGTGGCTTATTTGTAAAACCTGCTTGTTTTAATACGCTAATTTGTTTTAAGGGTTGGGATTTTGCCCGAACCTTATTTTTTTTCAAGTTTTTTCCAGTTGGGTTAAACATAATCTTGATTTAGGTAGGCGGAAATTAGAATAAGTATCAGGGACTTAAAACATTAATAATAGGCTGGAAAAAGCCGTCAATTCTTGCCTAAAAGGCTGTTTTGAGATAATCTCGACATCTTAGATGTAAAACAATTTTATAAGCTAAGGAGCAGGTGAATGAAAAATCCACTAGATTCTGTTTTAGGCACGATCATTTCAGGCTTGATTCTGACGTTTGTATTGTATTCATTTGTAAAACATTTCGTATTGGCGGGGGTGTAATCATGGAATATTCATTAGGCATTTTCCGTTGGTTACACATCATGGCAGGCATCACTTGGATCGGTCTGCTTTATTATTTTAATTTGGTGCAAATGCCCGCTATGAAAGACGCTGCTGCTGATGGTACTGCTGCAGGTATTTCTAAGCATGTCGCCCCACGTGCATTGCTTTGGTTTCGATGGGCTGCAGTTGCTACATGGCTAATGGGCGCTGCATTGCTTGGCCCTCACTTTAGTGCTGCCTTTGCTTTGCAATCTGGATTTACCGGGATCGGGATCGGCGCATGGCTGGGCACAATTATGTTGTTTAATGTTTGGGTGCTGATTTGGCCTAACCAGCAAAAAATCCTGGGGATGGTTTCAGCGACGGATGAGGAAAAAGCGAAGGCTCGTCGCATCGCATTTCTAGCATCCAGAACAAATATGATGCTTTCTGTCCCAATGTTGTTCTTTATGGCAAATGGTTTGACGCACAAGGCGCTTATTGGTTTATAAAATTTTTATTTAAGCTGAAATTGGCGGCTTAAGCCGCCTTTTTCATTTTTATATGGCAACAGATGGTTGCCAATTTTGTTTTGGAAGTAGTGAGTAAAGTGATATGTCACAACATTTGATGAATACCTATGCACGTCAACCTATTACCTTTGTGAAGGGTGAAGGTGTTTGGCTATTTGATGCAGACGGTAATCGGTATTTAGATGCGCTTGCAGGCGTTGCTGTAAATGGGCTTGGCCATGCCCACCCTAAATTGGTTAAAGCGATTAGTGAGCAGGCAGCTAAGTTAATTCACGTATCTAACGTTTATCACATTAGTGAACAAGAGCGTCTTGCGGACAAGCTTTGTGAAATTGCTGGGATGGATAGAGTTTTCTTCTGTAATTCCGGCTGTGAGGCAAATGAGGCATCAATTAAGTTAGCTAGACTTTATGGTCACAATAAAGGGATTAAAAGTCCTGAAATTATTGTGATGGAAAAATCTTTTCATGGTCGTACCCTAGCCACGCTCTCAGCTACTGGCAATCGTAAAACTCAAGCTGGCTTTGAGCCTCTCGTGAGTGGTTTTGTCAGGGTGCCTTTTGATGATGTGGAAGCTGTGCGTCAAGTCGCAGCGCATAATAAAAATGTTGTGGCGATTCTAGTTGAACCTGTTCAGGGTGAGGGTGGTATTAACATTCCGCATGATGCATCAGGCTACTTGGAGCAGTTACGGAAAATTTGCGACGACAATGGCTGGTTATTAATGCTTGATGAAGTGCAAACTGGCATCGCTCGGACAGGAACTTGGTTCGCCTTTCAGCACACCAGTATTGTGCCGGATGTGATGTCTTTGGCAAAAGGTTTAGGCTCTGGGGTCCCTATTGGAGCTTGTGTGGCTAAAGGAGTTGCTGCAGAAACATTTACTTATGGTAAGCACGGTTCAACTTTTGGGGGTAATCCATTAGCGACTGCTGCTGGTTTTGCTACATTGCAAATCATTGAAGAAGAAAACTTACGCGCGCATGCTGAAAAGATGGGCGACGTGATTTGTAATGGTTTACGTACTGCATTAAAAGAGGTCGTTGGTGTCAATGTTATCCGCAATGCAGGATTGATGATTGGTGTGGAACTTGATCGCTCATGTGGCGATTTAGTAAAACGTGCCCTTGCAGAAAAACTTTTAATCAATGTTACTGCAGACAACGTGGTGCGCTTGTTGCCTCCGCTTGTGATTAATCAAGGCGAAGCAGAACAGTTGGTGGCAATCTTAAGTAAGTTAATTAAGCAGTTTTTAAGTGAATAATATTTTTAATTAATGGTTTAAACGTCCAAACTTTTGGTCAACATCATGACAATCAAACACTTTTTACAATTCAATGATTTAAATCTCGATGAGCTCAATCATATTTTTGAGCGTACGCGTTGGATTAAGGCGCAATTTAAGGCTTATCAACAATACTGGCCACTTTCAGATCGTACTTTGGTGATGATATTTGAGAAGGCGAGTACGCGAACTCGCTTATCCTTTGAGGCTGGTATGCAGCAATTAGGGGGTTCCGCAATTTATCTGAATACCCGAGACTCACAACTTGGTCGCGGCGAACCAGTAGAAGATGCGGCTCAGGTAATTTCACGTATGAGTGATATCGTGATGATTAGGACCTTTGAGCAGGACATTATTGAGCGATTTGCAGCTAATTCCCGTGTGCCAGTGATTAACGGTTTGACAAATGAGTATCACCCTTGCCAGATTTTGGCTGATATTTTTACCTTCATTGAGCATCGTGGTCCGATTAGAGGCAAAACAGTGGCTTGGATTGGGGACTCTAATAACGTGTGTAATACATGGTTGCAAGCTGCTGAAGTCCTGGACTTCAATGTGCATGTTTCCACACCGCCAGGTTACGAGGTGGAGCCTGAACGCGCTAACTTATACGGCGATAGTCACTATGAAGAGTTTGCAGATCCGATGGAAGCTGTTCGAGGCGCAGACTTGGTGACAACCGACGTGTGGACTTCAATGGGATTCGAAGCGGAAAATGAAGAACGTATGCGTGACTTTGCTGATTGGCAAGTCGATGCAGACATGATGCAAATTGCAAAAGAAGATGCCTTGTTCATGCATTGCTTACCTGCGCATCGAGGCGAAGAAGTTTCTGCAGATGTGATTGATGGCAAGCACTCTGTCGTATGGGATGAGGCTGAAAATCGCTTGCATGTTCAAAAAGCATTAATGGAATATTTATTGTTAGGTCGTGTGAGCGCTAAGTAATTTAAAGCATTGATTTTATTTTGGGAATGATCAAGTAATGAGTGAAATTAAAAAGGTAGTATTGGCATATTCAGGTGGCTTAGACACTTCTGTAATTTTGAAGTGGCTCCAAGATGAGTATAAATGCGAAGTAGTGACATTTACTGCCGACTTGGGCCAAGGTGAAGAATTGGAGCCGGCACGTGCCAAAGCTAAAGCGGCTGGGGTGAAAGAAATTTATATTGATGACGTGCGTGAAGAGTTCGTGCGTGATTTCGTATTTCCAATGTTTCGTGCGAATACCGTTTATGAAGGTGAATATTTGCTTGGGACATCAATTGCACGCCCTTTGATTGCGAAACGATTAATCGAAATTGCCAATGAAACCGGCGCTGATGCGATTTCTCATGGCGCGACAGGTAAAGGTAATGACCAAGTGCGTTTTGAACTTGGCGCTTATGCATTGAAACCAAATATTCACATCATCGCGCCATGGCGTGAGTGGGATTTGCTTTCACGTGAAAAGCTTTTAGCTTATGCAGAAAAACATGGTATCCCAGTTGAAATGAAACATAAGCAAGGCGGCAGTCCCTATAGTATGGATGCCAATTTGTTGCATATTTCATACGAAGGTCGTCATTTGGAAGACCCTGCTGCTGAAGCTGAAGAGGATATGTGGCGCTGGACAGTCTCACCTGAAAAAGCCCCTGATGCAGCAGAATATTTGGATATTGAGTATGTAAATGGCGACCCTATTGCCTTAAATGGTCAGAAAATGAAGGCTCATGAAATTCTGGCCCATTTGAATAAGGTTGGTGGTAAGCACGGGATCGGTCGTTTGGACTTGGTTGAAAATCGTTATGTTGGTATGAAGTCACGTGGATGTTATGAAACGCCAGGTGGCACTATTTTGCTGAAAGCACACCGTGCTATCGAGTCAATTACATTAGACCGTGAAGTGGCGCATTTGAAAGATGATTTGATGCCGCGTTATGCGAGCATGATTTATAACGGCTATTGGTGGAGTCCAGAGCGCTTGGCACTTCAAAGTCTGATCGACCATACACAAAAAACAGTGAATGGTTGGGTGCGCTTGAAATTGTATAAAGGTAATGTCATTGTTGCTGGACGTGATTCAAAAACAGATTCATTGTTTGACCCAACGATCGCAACATTTGAAGATGACAAAGGCGCTTATGACCAAAAAGATGCAGCTGGATTTATCAAGTTAAACGCATTAAGACTGCGTATTGCGGCAAATTTAAAACAAAAGAAACACTAATTTAGAGGAAAAAATCATGGCTCAATTTGATAATGTAAGCGTCAAGAAAAAAGCAAACATCTATTTTGATGGTAAGTGCGTTAGTCATACGGTCTTGTTACCTAATGGGACACGAAGCACTATTGGCGTGATTTTCCCAAGTTCCCTTACATTTAACACAGCAGCACCAGAATTGATGGAAATTAGTTTGGGTGTTTGCAAAGTGCGTCTTGCTGGTGAAACAGAATGGAAAACCTACGGCGCTGGTGAAAAATTTACTGTTCCAGGTAACTCTTCATTTGATATTGAAGTGCTTGAAACGCTAGATTACGTCTGTCATTTTGAATAATTAAGAGGTCGATATGCCATCCTTTGATATTACTTCTGAAGTTGATATGGTTGCATTGAAAAACGCAATTGATGTGGTGGGTCGCAGCATTACTAATCGCTACGATTTTAAAGGAACTAGCGCCAACGTTGAGTTAAATGAGAAAGACAGTTTAATGATATTGTTTGGAGACTCTGATTTCCAACTAGATCAAATTAAAGACATTTTGTTGCCTGCGATGGAGAAAAAAGAGGCGGATAGTGCCAAGCGCCTAGACCACCAAGATGTTCAGAAGATTTCCGGTAATAAAGTTAAGCAAGTGCTTAAGATCAAGGATGGTATTGATACAGAGCTTGCCAAGCGAATCGTGAAGTTAATTAAAGATAGCGGCGTGAAAGTACAGGCAAGTATTCAAGGTGACACTGTGCGTGTCGTGGGCGCCAAGCGAGACGTTTTGCAAGACACGATTGCCCAAGTGAAAAAATCTGTGACGGACTTTCCTTTGCAGTTCGGTAATTTTAGAGACTAATTTTTAATATTGTTAGAAGTTGAATGAGCGCAAAAACCCTTTACGATAAATTGTTCGATTCCCATGTGGTCACCGAAGAAAACGGTACTGCTTTGATTTATATCGACCGTCATTTGGTTCATGAAGTAACCAGTCCGCAAGCATTTGAAGGTTTGCGTTTGGCTGGTCGAAAACCTTGGCGTAAAGATTCAATCGTGGCTACTGCAGATCACAATACGCCGACCAATGGCTGGGAAAAAGGTTTGGATGGCATTGTGGATCCAATTTCCCGCATTCAAATTGAGACGCTGGATAGCAATATCAAGGAGTTTGGAGCAAAGGCTTATTTTCCGTTCATGAATAAAGGCCAAGGAATTGTCCATGTGATGGGGCCTGAACAAGGCGCAACATTGCCAGGTATGACAGTGGTTTGTGGGGATTCTCATACCAGCACACATGGTGCATTTGGCGCTTTGGCCCATGGGATTGGCACCTCTGAAGTCGAGCATGTCATGGCCACCCAATGTTTAGTGCAAAAAAAATCAAAATCTATGTTGGTCCGTGTTGATGGCAAGTTAGGCCATGGAGTTACTGCTAAAGATGTTGCTTTGGCGATTATCGGAAAAGTTGGTACTGCAGGTGGAACGGGTTATGCCATTGAGTTTGGCGGAAGTGCGATTCGTGAATTGACCATGGAAGGGCGTATGACGCTCTGCAATATGGCAATTGAGGCAGGCGCACGTGCTGGTATGGTGGCTGTGGATGAAAAGACCATCCATTACGTAAAAGGTCGACCTTATGCCCCTAAGCCGGATCAGTGGGATGCTGCAGTCTCTTTTTGGCGAACATTAGTCAGTGATG
>CAIVUE010000155.1 GCA_903909015.1 uncultured Methylophilaceae bacterium | reverse complement strand
GTATGAAAATTAAGCCCGTAATGCTTAATACATTACCAACTCTCAACTCCGGCTGATTACCCTTATTGCCTTCGCTCAGATATATGGCAAGGCAGACCCCTAACAACAGCTCCCACGCACGAGTATGTAGAAGGTAGAAGCTACTTGTTGCATCCGTGAAATGAAACTGCGCCAACAAAAAACTTCCAATCCCCAATAATGCCAGCAATGGCAACAGCCAGTTACGATTGACTTTATAAAGAACTAACAATAATAGGGGAAACATGAGGTAGTACTGCTCTTCTACGGCCAAGCTCCAGGTGTGAATCATGGGCTTAATTTCGACATCGGAGTCGAAGTACCCGCTCTGCCTCATAAAGAAAATATTCGAGACAAATACTGGGATATAGACGAGACTCCTAGCAAACTCTTTTAGGTGTATAGGGAGCAAGTAAAGGTAGGCGAATGGCATCGACGCCATCATCACTAGAAATAGTGGAGGAATGATGCGCCCCGCTCTTCTCGCGTAAAAATTTGCAAATGAAAAGGATTGGGATTTTATTTCTGAGAAGATAATTGACGTAATGAGGTAGCCACTAATCACGAAGAAGATATCGACCCCAACAAAACCACCCTTGAATAGAGTAAATCCAGCATGATAGAAAATGACGGCTAATACTGCTAACGCCCTGAGGCCATCAACTTCTGGTCTATAACGCATAAGGGACACCAAAAAAGAAAGCTAAAAATTTAGATAACGGTCCTGAATCGATCGCCAATTTACTTGCGCCCTAATCGCGAACCCTAGAGTAATTACTGAGCAAGACACCTGCAAGTAGGCAGTACATCCTGCCGTCACCGCTATCAAGCAAGAGAGAATTTAAAAGCGATCCGACCATGGTAGACATAATTAATGCTCTAAGAGCATGCCCAAGCTCTTTCTCTTTCAGCTTATATGATTGACACCAATGTGTCCAAAAAAAAGCAAAAAACATTAACAATCCAACCAGACCAAGCTCTTGGGTGGTCATTAGGTATTGATTATGTGGGTTCGTCACCCGAGTGATGTAAATGTCCTGCTTATCTTTTATAAGGTCATTATATTCAGTTTCGATGCTACCCGTACCACCGCCAAATAGCGGATGTTTTTTGATTAGCGTAAAAGTATTTTTATACATTTCGAAACGAGCTCCAGCGGAACTCACCTTGGTTGAAAGCTCTTTATTAAGAGCAACGACGCGCAAACCCGAACTTTCTGGGATGATTTTATAGATAAGAATGGTAACAAGCGCGAGGCATGCCAGATAGAACAAACCCCTTGCCCGCAATGTCTCCCACCCGAAAACTGCCAACAATACAAACAGCGTAATAATTCCTGTTCTCACATCTGAAATGAATAAGACATTGAGTATTGTGAGTACGCTAATTACAATCCAGACTAAACGATATTGCCCTGTTTTTCTATGTGCATTTCTTAACATCAGATAAGCGCCAAATGCCATATACGTGCCATGTCGCATAACACCAAAGGAAAATAATCCGAACCAATTGAGATAAGAAATAATAAGATAACCAATTAGGCTAACTAGGAAAGCATTCAGCGCATACTTCCTGTAACAATCAGAGGCCACTGCGCCAACTACTAATGGGATTATCAGAAACTTAATATATTTCATCAGATAGTGAAAGGCCACGGGAAATGGTGCGCTTGAATAAGTCACGCCAATTGCGTACAAGGCTAGAAGAGCAAGCGCAATAAGTGCACCAGGATTACTCTTAATCCGCGCTAGCTTGTCACCATAACCTCCTGATATAAGCCAAAATATGAGGAAGAGACCTAAACTCACACTGCCAAACGCCACAGGAAGATTAATGCTAAAGCACGCCGCGATTAAAAAGCATAACGTTGAGAGTTGGATAAAGGATTGAATCGTACTTTTCATAGAGACCTTAATCTTATTTTTACGGGAGTGAGCAAATTAAAAATCTTATAAAGATAGTCGGCTACCCGTCAACTAGGCACTAGCCAGAGATAAAACGTGCTTAATAACCTCTGTGGTCTTTTGCATATTTTCTGCGCTAAGCGTTGGGTGTATGAGAAACATGAGTGAGGTCTCCCCTAGCTCTCTTGCAACAGCCAGTCGCTCAGCCGGTCTAAATCTAGTCTCATCGAAAGCTTTTTCCAAATAAACTTCTGAGCACCCACCCTGAAAACAGGGCACTCCATGTTGATTGAATGCATCAATTATTCGATCACGGGACCATCCCTCTTTAAGTTGATTTCTTTCAACATAAACATAACGCTTATACTGAGCATGAGTGCATTTACTATTAGCATCACAAGCAGTAGGACAGATTTTATTGCATTTAAATTCAGGCACCCTAATGGCCTTAAATGATCTAAATGCCTCATCAATTATGTGTGCATTTTGTAGACGCTTTTCAGTCCAATCTGCCATACGCCTTAACTGAATACGTCCAATCACTGCCTGAATCTCTAACATTCTCCAGTTGGTACCGAAACTTTCGTGCAACCAACGAAATCCTGGCGCATGAACCCGTTCATAGACAGCCTCATAACTCTTACCGTGATCTTTATAAGCCCACATCTTTCGCCACAATGCTTCATCATTAGTTGTAACCATGCCTCCTTCGCCACCGGTGGTCATAATCTTATCCTGACAAAAACTCCATGCACCTACATGTCCGATACTTCCAACGGACCTGCCTTTATAAACAGCACCATGTGCCTGGGCACAATCCTCAATTACCTTGATATTATTTTGCTCAGCAAAAGCCATAATCGGGTCCATATCACAGGGCCAGCCAGCAAGGTGGACACAAATAATAGCCTTCGTCTTTTTTGTGGCCACTCGTGAAATAGTCTCCGCGGTGATATTCCCTGAGTCTTTATCAACATCTGCGAACACAGGAATAGCGCCTGCATTAACAATACACGAGACACTCGCAATAAAAGTCCTTGGGGTAACTATAACCTCATCCCCAGGCTTAATTTCCAATGCCACCAAGGCAAGGTCTAGTGCCAATGTGCCATTAGCTAGGGCAACAGCATAGTTCGTGCCACACCACTTGGCGAACTCCAGTTCGAATTCTCGGCACTCGTCTCCGGTCCAATAGTTAACTTTGTTAGAAAGCAACACATTCTTTATGGCTTCAGCCTCATCTTCACTGAACGATGGCCAGGCTGAGAATATTGGATGATTTAACAAGGATATCTCACTAAGGTTTATATTGGGCGTGCTGGGTTACCAACAACCGTTTGTCCAGGTGCAACGTTCTTGGTCACGACAGCACCAGCACCAATAACTGCGT
>CAIVUE010000154.1 GCA_903909015.1 uncultured Methylophilaceae bacterium | reverse complement strand
GTTTCATGTAAATTAGAAGATATTCTACAGCAATTTACCGAAATTTGCCGAAATTAAGTGTTTTATTGGCTTTATTTGGAGGCTGAAACTTTGAGAAGAGGAATCAGGGTCTCTTCGAGAATTTGTTGATTAATTCGCCCGAAAAAGGTTTTAACAACCGCCCCTTTGGTATCGATAATGACAGTGTAAGGCAATATACCGCGATCGTCACCTAAGGTTTCAGAAAAGCTCATCGCTTCCATGTCCCCCGCCAGAATCGGATAGCTCACCGGCGCTGTTTTAATGAATTCTTTTGTCTTCTCTAAGTCGTCCGTGGAGAGCCCAACGATCACGATGTCTTTATATTGTTGTTGCATCGCAGAGAGCTCAGGCATTTCTTCTCTGCAGGGTGGGCACCAAGTCGCCCAAAAATTGAGGACGATGACCTTACCTTGCCATTGCTTTAAGGGCTGTTGCTTGCCGTTTAGATCCGGGAAGCTCGCATTAAAGACCGGGGTATTCGCCGAGGTGGTGACGGCAGCGGGCGCCTCTGCTTTATTCGTCTCTAAGGTGTGATGAAACAAAAACCAGCCAGATAGCCCCGATAAGAGGGCAATAATTAACAGGCGACCGTAGGATTGCATTCATCATCTCCAAGCGAGTTTAGTTTATTTAAGACTTTAATGAAGTCTTCTGGTGGTTGGTAACCAATCACTTTTAAGGGTGCAATCTCTTGCCCAGTTTTATTAAAAAAGATGATGCCCGGCGGCCCAAATAATTTAAACCGATTGAGTAGTGCAATTTCCTCAGGGCTATTATCAGTCACATCTGCTTGGATTAATACGACGTTTTCTAATGCGCGCTTCACGCCTGCATCAGCAAACGTAAATTGTTCAAGCTCCTTACATGACACGCACCAGTCGGCATAAAAATCGAGCATCACGCGTTTGCCTTTTGCCTGTTGAAGGCTGGCGTCAAGTTCGTTAATGCTGTGGATCCGTTTGAAGTTTAATGTTGCGCTCGTCGGGTTCGATTTTTGTGCGCTGAGGCCGGCCAAGGGCTGCCAAGGAGATTTTGCGCCTGAAGCTGCCCCAATGATCATCGTGACACCAAGGGCTAATAGGATAATGCCAACCCCCTTGAGCAGTCTTGAAGCTGGCGCTGAATCTGCTGGGAGTGGATCTAATGCGTGGAGATAGATGGCCGGAATGATGAGTAGTCCAGCCCAAAGCAACATTTGTATGCTCTGTGGGATGACGGGTGAGATCATGAAAATGGCGACACCCAGCATGAGGACGCCAAAGAAATTGCGCACCGTTGTCATCCAAACGCCTGCCTTTGGCAGGACGTGTCCAGCCGAGGCGCCAATCAATAACAATGGCACGCCCATCCCCATCGAAAGTGAAAATAGGGCAATGCCCCCTAAAAACACATCGTGGGTTTGGCTGATATAAATGAGTGCGCCCGCAAGTGGGGCCGCCACGCAGGGGCTCACAATTAATGCTGAAAGTGCGCCCATGGTAAACACGCCAATGAATTGACCGCCCTTGATGCCGTTTGCCACGTTGACCATGCGGTTTTCGATCGCGCTTGGGAGGCGAAGCTCATAAAACCCAAACATGGAGAATGATAAGAACACAAAGACGATGGCCGTGGCACCGAGCACCCACGGACTTTGGAGGGCACTACTTAATAATTGACCGGACAAGCCGGCAGCAACGCCAGCTAAGCTGTAGCTGAGTGACATGCCCAGCACGTAAGCGAGGGATAGATTAAAGGCATGCAGGCGTGAGGTGGCGTGATGGTGCACTTTTTTATCGCCGACGATGATCCCAGATAGGATCGGGATCATGGGCAGTACGCAGGGGGTCAGCGCCAATAAAAGACCAAAACCAAAAAATCCAATGATGATCAGCCAGATCTTACCGCCCTTGAGCAGGGTGGTGACTTGATCATCCGAGTCGCTGCTCGTTGGGGCTACTTTGACGGCATTCTGGGAGAGCGCAACTTCAATGCTCTTGTGGATGGGGGCATAACATAGGCCCTTAACGCTGCAGCCTTGGTAGCTTGCCTGTAGGGTCATCTTTTCTAAATTGGCTGGAACATCTTTGAGGCCAATCTGTGCTGTAAAGCTATCATGAAACACGACCGTTTCGCCAAAGTGCGTATCTTTCTTAATCTCGCCCTTGGGGAAGATAACTTCCGTTATCTGAATATCTTTGCTCTCAAATTTAATGCGGTCGCGATAAAGATAATGGCCTGGGGCGACAGTAAAGTTGGCCTGTAGGGTATTTTTATCTTGGGCGATGACGTCGAGCTTAAAGGCTTGGTCGGGGAGTAAGACCTGATCTTCGCGGTCAAACAAGCTGAATTGACTTGAGGAAGCATTTTCTTCGGCGGTAACGACTGGTGAAGCCATGCCGAAGCAAAGGACGAGGAGGCTAATTAAAAATGCGCGTAGTTTCAAATCCAAAATCCTAGTTAATGTTTCTGATCTATTTCTGAAATCCAAGACAAGTATGCGGGTAATCCATCAGCAATAGTGACACAAATGATTTCAGGGAGTTCGTATGGATGATGTTTTAAGATTGTAGCTTGTAATGCCGCGTAATGACCTTGTGTTGTTTTAATGGTCATGGGGATTTCACTCGCCTTCTCGAACTTTCCCTGCCACTTGTACATCGAAATGCACGGCGCATGAATATTGATGCAGGCGGCCAAATCCTCGGCAATTAAAAATTCTGCTAATTTTTCTGCACTAGACGTGTCGGGCAGGTTGGTTAGCACTAAAATAGCGGTACTGCCGGATAGACTCGGCATATTAATTTATTCGCTCAATGCACAATTTAAGGGAGCCGTTCATGCGTTTAATCATGCTGTTAATTTTACTCGCATTTCCAGCATTGGAGATATGGTTGCTGATAGATTTAGCCGCAAAATACGGCTGGTGGTTGTTCACTTATTTAATCTTGGTGACCTTTCTGGGCTTACGTTTAATCCGAGAAGAAAAGCAGTTATTTGCCGGGCGATTAATGCAAACCTTAGCGCAAAGTGCCACACCTGGGAGCACTTTATTTGGCAGCGTCAAAAACCTTTTTGCTGGCGTTTTGTTAGTGATCCCTGGCGTGATTACGGATGCCATTGCGGTGATGTTGTTACTGATCCCCAGCCCAAAATCGCCATCTGCGGCGGCTTTCAAGCAAGGGGCTGCCAATGACGACATCATTGAAGGCGAATTTACGCGTGATGATTAATGTTGATCGATAACAAGAATAGGATTTTTTAAACATGTCTTACCAAGTCACTATCCAGCCGAGCGGTAATGTTTATTCAGTGCCCGAGTCTGAAACCTTCTTAGCCGCGGCCATTGATGCTGGGCTTAATTTGCCTTATGGCTGTCGCAATGGCGCCTGTGGGGCTTGTAAGGGGAAGGTCATTTCAGGGGAAGTGGACTATGGGGATTACCAAGGCACCGCGCTCAGTGAAGCTGAAAGGGCGGACGGCTATGCTTTATTTTGCTGCGCAAAACCGCGCTCAGATGCCCAGATTGAGTGCCGAGAGGCCACCAATTTAAATGCCATTAAGCCGCGCATCATGCCCGCCCGTGTTCAAACCATGGAGAAGCTCTCGCATGACGTGATGGCCCTATTTCTGAAATTGCCAAGCAATGAGCGCCTCCAATTCATGGCGGGTCAGTACATTGAATTTATTTTAAAAGATGGTAAGCGCCGGGCCTTTTCATTGGCGAATGCACCGCATAACGATGAGTTCTTAGAGCTGCACTTGCGTTTAGTACCAGGCGGTACGTTCACCGAATACGTATTTAAGGAAATGCAAGAAAAGGCTATTTTGCGCTTAGAGGGACCTTTTGGCAGCTTTTACCTACGTGAAGACAGCAATAGACCGATTATCTTTGTTGCAGGGGGTACGGGTTTTGCTCCCATCAAGGGCATCATTGAGCATATCTTGCATCAGACTACCGAGCGGGAGATGGTGCTCTATTGGGGCGCCAAAGCATTAGAAGATCTCTATATGCCGACGCTCCCAGAGGCTTGGGCGAGTATGCACCCGCATTTCAAATTCATTCCTGTCCTGTCAGAGCCATTGGAGAGCGATGCTTGGAAGGGCCGAACCGGCATGGTGCATGAGGCGGTGTTGCAAGACTTTGCAGATTTAAGTGCGCACCAGGTCTATTGTTGCGGTGCGCCTGTGATGGTCGATGTGGCGCATGCTGCGTTTCAGGCGCAGGGCTTGCCTGCGGATGAGTTTTTCTCAGATGCGTTTACTTATGCCAACCCCCTCCCAAAGGGGTAGGGGCAGTAGGGCTATTCGTCTAGATCGTTTTGATGCACTCGGCGTCTAGCGCGAACGCCTTCGGCCAGCGTTTCTAAGATAGTGAGGGTGTCGTCCCAGCCCAAGCATGCATCGGTGATGGACTTACCATATTCCAAAGTGCAGCCAGGGGTATGATCTTGGCGACCCTCATTGAGGTGTGATTCCACCATCAGGCCCATGATCCGTTCATCCCCCGCTTTAAGCTGCTCAGCGATACTCTTAGCGACTTCGAGTTGTAATCGGTACTGTTTAAGGCTGTTGCCATGAGAGCAATCCACCATGACCTTGGGGTTGAGCCCAGAGGCTGCAAGTTCTGTGGCGGCTGCATTCACGCTGGCCGCATCATAATTAGGGGTCTTGCCACCTCGTAAGATGACGTGACAATCTTCATTACCCGCCGTAGAAACAATCGCAGATTGGCCTTCTTTGGTAACGGATAAGAAATGATGGGGACTCGCTGCCGCCTTAATCGCATCGACTGCAATACGAATATTGCCATCCGTGCCATTTTTAAAACCCACCGGACATGAGAGCCCTGAGGCTAACTCACGGTGGACTTGTGATTCGGTGGTGCGTGCGCCAATGGCGCCCCAACTCACTAAGTCGGCGGTATATTGCGGCGTGATGGTGTCTAAAAATTCTGTACCCGCAGGCATGCCAAGTTCATTCACTTCCAGTAAGAAGCGTCTAGCGATCTCTAGGCCTTCATTAATTTTGAAGCTACCATCTAGGAACGGGTCGTTAATTAAGCCCTTCCAACC
>CAIVUE010000153.1 GCA_903909015.1 uncultured Methylophilaceae bacterium | reverse complement strand
TCCGTCAATATTGTTGATGCGCATCATCAGCGAATTGAATTGAAAGTCAAAGGCTATGACCACTTCAGCTAATGCCATACCCCCTAATTTGAAATTTTTACTCAGCCACCCTAGCCACTTTTTTGCGCTCGGATTTGGCTCAGGTTTGTCACCTAAAGCCCCTGGTACCGCTGGCACACTGGTAGCCTTTCCCTTGTTTTGGCTCCTTACGTTTGCGCCAGATCATAGCCAATTCATCATATTGGCTTTGTTATTTCTAATCGGCATTCCACTATGCACGCAAGCAGGCAACGCACTAGGGGTGTCAGATCATGGCAGCATCGTATGGGACGAAATTGTCGCAATGATGCTCGTCCTTCAATTCACGCCCGCAACGCCTTTAGGGTGGGTCATCGCTTTTGTCTTATTCCGCCTATTTGATATCTGGAAACCTTTCCCTATCCGCCAATGTGATGCAAAACTAAAAGGCGGGTTTGGCGTGATGTTTGATGACTTGCTCGCAGCCATTTATGCAATCATTTGCCTAGAAATAATTGCCTATGTTTAGCCCAGAATTAAAAGTACTCTCGGAAGAGATCGGCAAACTACTGATGGCCAAGAAGCAAGTACTCACCCTGGCAGAATCTTGTACTGGAGGACTCATCGCAGCGCTGATGACCAATACAGCAGGCAGCTCTGCCTGGTTTGATAGTGGTCTTGTCACCTATAGCAACCAAGCGAAACAAGACTTACTCAAAGTGAAAGCGACCAGCCTAGAAAAATATGGGGCGGTCAGTGAGGAAGTGGCAATGGAGATGGCGATTGGCGCGCTTCAACAAGGCAGAGCAACCATTGCAGCGAGCGTCACGGGCATTGCCGGGCCAGACGGCGGAACAATCAACAAACCTGTCGGCACTGTATCTTTTGCCTGGACTAGCGAAGACCTGCCATCGAAATCCAAGACCTACTTATTTCAGGGCAATCGTGAACAAATCCGCGAACAATCCACAATCGCATTACTGATGGGCTTAAAAGACTTATTAAGCTAAGCCACCAATATTTTTTCAATTACTAGTGTACGATCGTACAATGCTTTGTTAAAATCAAAAAACCAGCACTAAAAACTCTTCCAAATGAAGAATCGGTGGTAATTAGTCCTTGGCTTAGCCTTACTTTTAGCCCTGAATTGTGGAATAATTACATTCTTGATTTGAAGACTTTTTTAGCATTTTTACGGCAAAAAAAGCCAAAACTAATCAAGGTTTAAAACCAGAGGACGACATGGACGACAATAAGAGCAAAGCACTGGCAGCAGCACTTTCGCAAATCGAAAAGCAATTTGGTAAAGGCTCCATCATGCGGATGGGGGATACCGATGTCGCTGAGGACATCCAATCTGTCTCTACTGGGTCATTAGGCCTTGATATTGCACTCGGCATTGGCGGACTTCCGCGTGGTCGTGTGATTGAAATTTACGGTCCTGAATCATCAGGCAAAACCACATTAACGCTTTCTGTGATTGCACAGATGCAAAAACTTGGCGGCACAGCAGCCTTTATTGATGCAGAACATGCGCTTGATCCACAATACGCTCAAAAACTTGGCGTGAATGTCAGCGAACTACTCATCTCTCAACCCGACACGGGCGAACAAGCCCTCGAAATTGCTGACATGCTTGTCCGTTCAGGCTCAGTGGATATCGTGGTCGTTGACTCTGTTGCAGCACTTGTCCCTAAAGCTGAAATCGAAGGCGAAATGGGCGACTCACACATGGGCTTACAAGCCCGCTTAATGAGTCAAGCGCTTCGTAAATTGACTGGCAACATCAAACGCACGAACACCATGGTGATCTTCATTAACCAAATCCGTATGAAGATTGGTGTCATGTTTGGTAATCCAGAAACGACCACTGGCGGTAATGCACTTAAATTTTATGCCTCTGTTCGTTTAGACATCCGTCGCACAGGCGCCATCAAAAAAGGTGACGAAGTGATTGGTTCTGAAACGCGCGTTAAGATTGTTAAGAACAAAGTCGCACCGCCATTCAAACAAGCAGAGTTTGATATCTTGTACGGCGAAGGCATTTCTAGAGAAGGTGAGATCTTAGAATTAGGCTCTGACCTGAAGATCGTTGAGAAAGCTGGCGCTTGGTACAGTTACAAAGGCGAAAAAATTGGTCAAGGAAAAGACAATTCCCGCGAGTACTTGAAAGAGAATCCAGAAGTCGCGAATGAAATTGATGCATTAATTCGTGCCAATGCAAAAGGCCACTTGGACGCTATTGTGAAAACCGTTAATCCGGATGACGCAGCAGACTAAGCAAGAAAAAAAGCCGCAGGTTTCGCTGCGCCAGCGTGCGCTAGATTACCTAAGCAAACGTGAATATAGCATCGCGGAACTTGCGCAAAAACTTAGTAACGTTGCAAAGCAATATGAACTAGATGCAGAAGAAATTCCTGAGATATTAGCGGATTTCAAAAAACGTAATTGGGTATCAGACACAAGATTTACTGAACAAATATTACACGCAAGAAAATCAAAATTTGGCAGCATGCGTATTGCCCATGAGCTCAGAGAAAAAGGTGTTTCAGACGAGCTCATTAGTGATGCCATCCAAGATGTCAAACTAGACGAATTATCAAATGCCAAAGCAGTTTGGCAAAAGAAGTTTTCTAATCCTCCTAACACAAGGGAAGAATGGGCAAAGCAAGCGCGCTTTTTACAAAGCCGCGGCTTTAGTTTTGAGATAATAAAAAAAGTCATTAACGAACAAGAACACGACATCTAGCATGGCCGTCACTCAGGTAAAAAATAGGCTAATTGAATGAGCAATCCAGTATCAGTAAAAGAAATCAGACAACAGTTTTTAGACTTCTTCGCGTCTAAAGGCCATCAAGTTGTTGCGTCTAGTTCATTAGTTCCGCACGGCGATCCAACGCTGCTTTTTACCAATGCAGGGATGAACCAATTTAAAGATGTGTTCTTAGGCTTTGATAAACGTCCTTATACACGTGCCACCACTAGTCAAAAATGCGTTCGCGCAGGCGGAAAACATAATGACTTAGAAAACGTGGGCTACACCGCACGTCACCATACGTTCTTTGAAATGTTGGGCAACTTCAGCTTTGGTGATTACTTCAAAGAAGATGCGATTAAGTATGCTTGGGAATTGCTGACCGAAGTCTACAAGCTTCCTAAAGACAAATTGACTGTCACCGTTTACGCAGATGACGATGAAGCTTATGACATTTGGGCCAATCAAATTGGCGTGCCAAAAGAGCGCATCATTCGCATTGGTGACAATAAAGGCGCACGCTACGCATCTGATAATTTTTGGATGATGGGCGACACGGGTCCATGCGGTCCTTGTACTGAAATCTTCTATGATCACGGCGAACATATTTGGGGTGGTCCGCCAGGGAGCCCTAATGAAGATGGCGACCGGTTCATTGAAATCTGGAACAACGTGTTCATGCAGTTTAACCGCGATGAAGCTGGCGTCATGCATCCGCTTCCTAAGCCATCGGTTGACACCGGCATGGGCTTGGAGCGTATTTCAGCCGTCCTTCAACACGTGCATGCGAACTACGAGATCGACTTATTCCAAGCGCTCATTGCCGCTGCAGCGCGTGAAACAAAAACGAGCGACTTAGAAAATCCATCCCTTAAAGTATTAGCCGACCACATCCGCGCCTGCAGTTTCTTAATCGCTGATGGGGTCATCCCTGGCAATGAGGGTCGTGGCTACGTGCTTCGCCGCATCATTCGCCGTGCGATTCGTCATGGCTACAAGCTTGGCGCTCGCGCAGCATTCTTCCATAAAATCGTTGCAGACCTAGTTGCACAGATGGGCGAGGCATATCCAGAACTAAAAGAAACGCAAAGCCGTGTGACGGAAGTGCTCAAACAAGAAGAAGACCGTTTCTTTGAGACCATCGAAAATGGCATGGCCATTTTAGAGACTGAATTAGCAGAGATGTCAAAAGCAGGGAATACAACCTTCAATGGTGAAACTGCTTTCAAATTACATGACACCTATGGCTTCCCATTAGATCTAACAGCCGACATCTGCCGCGAACGAAATGTCACCGTAGATTCCGCGGCCTTTGATAAAGCGATGTCGCGTCAAAAAGAACAAGCGCGTTCTGCTGGTAAATTCAAAATGGCAACCAACCTTGAATACGATGGGGAAGCAACCCAATTCCAAGGCTACGACCATCTAGAAACGAAAGCCACTGTCCTCGCCCTTTACAAAGAAGGCGCTGCAGTTAAAGAATTAAACGAAGGCGATTTAGGCGTCGTCGTATTAAATGAAACGCCTTTTTACGCAGAGTCTGGCGGTCAGATTGGCGACTGCGGTGAATTAAAATCGAGTAACGGTATTTTTGCTGTTGAAGATACGCTTAAAATTCAAGCCAGCGTATTTGGCCATCATGGCGTGCTCAGCACTGGCAAATTAAGTGTCGGCGACTCACTACAAGCACGCGTGAATAAACAAGCAAGATCAAGCACGATGCGTAATCACTCTGCGACCCATTTAATGCATAAAGCATTGCGTGAAGTGCTAGGTGAGCATGTTCAGCAAAAGGGTTCCTTAGTTGATACGGATAAAACTCGTTTTGACTTTGTGCACAATGCACCGATGACGGATGATGAAATTGCAAGCGTCGAACGCATTGTGAATGCGGAAATTCTCGAGAACGCCCAAACACAAGCGCGTGTGATGGATATTGAGTCAGCGCAAAAGACTGGCGCAATGATGTTGTTTGGCGAAAAATATGGCGACGAAGTCCGCGTTCTAGATATCGGTACATCACGCGAGCTCTGTGGGGGCACCCACGTGAGTCGCACAGGCGACATTGGTCTATTTAAGATCACATCCGAAAGTGGCGTAGCCGCAGGTGTACGTCGTTTAGAAGCGTCGACTGGCAACAATGCACTTGCCCTAGTTCAGAACCAACAAACCTTAGTGAGTCATTTAGCGCGTGAACTAAAAACACCAGAACACGAACTAACGGTCAAGATTTCTCAATTACTTGATTCGCAAAAGTCGCTTGAAAAAGAACTCGCTAGACTTAAATCGAAACTTGCTTCTTCCCAAGGCGATGAAATTGCAGATCAGGCAACAGAAATTAATGGGGTCAAAGTATTGGCAGCCCTATTAGAAGGCGCTGATGCTAACGCTTTACGTGAAACCATGGACAAACTCAAAGACAAGCTAAAATCTGCTGCAATCGTTTTAGCGAGCGTCAATGATGGCAAGGTCAGCATTGCGGCTGGCGTCACACAAGACCTCATCGCAAAACTGAAAGCGGGCGACTTAGCTAACCACGTTGCTAGCCAAGTCGGTGGAAAGGGTGGCGGCAAACCAGACATGGCGATGGCGGGCGGCACAGATCCAAGCCAACTCCCTCAAGCGCTTGCGAGTGTGCAAGCCTGGGTTCAACAAAAACTTAATTAACCTTAAAAACTAAATCATATGGCACTCATAGTTCAAAAATACGGTGGCACCTCAGTTGGTAGCCCAGATCGCATTAAAAATTTAGCACGTCGCGTTGCACGATTTAAAGCACTCGGCCACCAAGTCGTCGTCGTGGTTTCAGCCATGTCAGGTGAAACGAATCGACTCATTGGTTTGGCAAGAGAGATCATGCAAGAGCCAGATCCACGTGAATTGGACGTGATGGTCGCGACCGGCGAGCAAGTCACTATTGGCCTAACAGCCATGGCGCTCATGGAACTTGGACTTAAAGCAAAAAGCTATACAGGCTCACAAGTTCGAATTGTGACTGATGATGCCCATACGAAAGCGCGCATCATGTACATTGATGAAGAACGCATTCGTAAAGACTTGAATGATGGCTATGTCGTTGTAGTGGCAGGCTTTCAAGGCGTAGATGAAAAAGGCAACATTACGACCTTAGGTCGTGGTGGTTCAGATACCACCGGTGTGGCGCTTGCTACAGCCCTGAAGGCGGATGAATGCCAAATCTATACAGATGTAGATGGCGTTTACACGACAGACCCACGACTCGTGCCAGAAGCGCGCCGTCTAAAATCCATTACCTTTGAAGAAATGCTTGAACTCGCGAGCCAAGGTTCTAAAGTATTGCAGATTCGCTCTGTTGAATTTGCAGGTAAATACAAAGTAAAACTTCGCGTACTCTCAAGCTTTGAGGAAGATGGCGAAGGCACTCTCATCACATTTGAAGATCCAGAAAATAAGGACAGTAACATGGAACAACCAATCATCTCTGGCATTGCATTTAACCGAGACGAAGCAAAAATCATGGTGTTAGGCGTACCTGACAAACCAGGCATTGCTTACCAAATTTTAGGCCCAATCGCGGATGCCAAAATTGATGTCGACATGATTATCCAAAACATGGGGGCAGACGGCACAACCGACTTCACTTTCACTGTGCATAAGAATGAAATGTTCAAAGCACTGGGTATCCTTAATCAAGTTCAAGCACATATTGGCGCACGTGAAGTTCGCGGCGATGACAAAATTGCGAAAGTATCTGTCGTTGGTGTTGGCATGCGTTCACATGTTGGGATTGCTAGCCAAATGTTCCGCACGCTTGCGGAAGAAGGCATTAACATCCAAATGATCTCAACAAGCGAAATCAAAATTGCTGTTGTGATTGATGAAAAATACATGGAATTAGCAGTTCGAGTGCTTCATAAAGCATTTGAGTTAGAAGAAGCTTAGATTGATTTTTAAGGCGTAATGCAGTATCGTTACGCCCTCGCAATACAGCAACAAAACGGAGAGCTGGCCGAGTGGTCGAAGGCACTTCCCTGCTAAGGAAGCATACGGGCTTAAATCTGTATCGAGGGTTCGAATCCCTCGCTCTCCGCCAAATAATGGCAGTTATATAGTGTTTTAGGTGTTTTTTGCTGGAAATAAACCCTATTTCGCGTATAATTCACGCCTCACGCGCCCGTAGCTCAGCTGGATAGAGTACTTGGCTACGAACCAAGGGGTCAGGAGTTCGAATCTCTTCGGGCGCACCATATAAAACAAAGGCTTACAGATTAAACCCTGT
>CAIVUE010000152.1 GCA_903909015.1 uncultured Methylophilaceae bacterium | reverse complement strand
GGGCGCAGTATCATAATAATCATCAGCCATCACCTGTGATGATATGGCTATCCCAAATATAAGTGGTAACGCTTTTTTTAAGCTCACATAAGACATTTTTCTTCCTCTCGTCAATACTGCTTTTACTAGCAGTTGAGGATTTAACGCCCACTCAGAACATCGGATGACAATAGGACAAAATATTTTCTTTACATATTTAATGAGAATGATTATCATTTAGATATATCGAATCAACAATGAAAGTTCGGCATCATGAAATACCTAAGAATCACGGCCATCACACTATTTACAGCCATTAATCTAACGACAACCGCCTGGGCAGCGTCAGATGAGATTCAGGTGTATACCGACGAAATGAACGACCCAGGGCAATACGGCGTGGAACTTCATCTTAACTACGTCCCCAAAGGATCAAAAGAAATAAGCCACCCAGTTGAAATTGCTTCAAATCATCGCTTTCAAGCAACCCCTGAGTTTTCTTATGGCATCACAAAATACTTAGAAGCTGGGCTTTATGTTCCCACTGCGATTTCATCTGATGGAAATTTTTATGCCACAGGCCTTCGCCCAACACTTAAATATATTCATCCTAGAGAAGAGGGAAACCCATTTTTTTGGGGTCTCAATACAGAGTTCGGCTATAGCTCACTCAAAGTCACCGATACGATGTGGGGCATGGAAATTCGCCCTATCATTGGATTTGAAAATGACCATTGGCTAGTATCATTTAATCCGATCCTCGATATCCCACTCTCTAAAGGTGGAATGCACAAGGCTGAATTTGAACCATCACTCAAGGTCATGCGAAGAATCAATGGCGACCTTGAGCTAGGAATTGAACACTATAGCGGAATGGGACCCATCAGCAATTTACAGGGCTGGAAAAATCAGGGACATACCACTTACCTAGCTGCTGACTTCAAGGTTAAAGGCATGGAAATTAACTTCGGGCTTGGCCATGGCTACCAAAAAGCAGAAGACGATTGGGTAGTAAAGTCGATTGTCGCCTTCCCTTTTAATTAAATGGAGTCAATTCTATCTAAGATTGACTTGGCATGAATTTGGATCATTTTTTGATCTGCTAAACCAATCTTAGATAAATTAGCGGTCATCAAACGTGTACGTGGATTCTGATTAAAGGCGTCTTGATGCTTCATCAAAAAATTCCAATACAAGGTCGTCATTGGGCAGGCATCATCACCATACCTCACTTCTGGCTTATATTGACACCGATCACAGTAATTACTCATGCGCTTCACATACGCGCCGCTTGCAACATAAGGTTTAGATGTGAAGCGACCACCATTAGCAAACAGCGCCATTCCGGCAACGTTTGGCAACTCCACCCACTCTATCGCATCGACATAGACAGCAAGGTACCAATCTGAAACCTGCTCAGGTAACACTTCAGCAAGAAGCGCAAAGTTACCTGTAATCATTAAGCGCTGAATGTGATGTGCATATCCATACTTCAGTGTCTGGCCAATCGCATCTTTCATACAATTCATTTGGGTTTGACCAGTCCAATACCATCCAGGCAAAGGCTGCTGATGGTCATAATGATTAGCCTTTTTCATATCGGGCATGTCGAGATAATAGACACCTCTGACAAACTCTCTCCAGCCCAAAATCTGCCGAACAAATCCTTCAACCGAGGCCAAGGATAGCTGGGAATTTTGATAGGTGGCTAATACCTGCTCAATGACCTCTCTTGGGTTAAGTAGTTTGAGGTTCAAAGCCGCCGAGAGAAGCGAATGCCATCCAAATGGCGTTTCTTTCCACATCGCATCTTGGTAAACGCCAAAGCTCTCTAAGCGATCATTCACAAAATGATCTAAGGCACTTAACGCTTGTTCCCGAGTCACCGGCCACGAAAAGTGCTCAAGAGATCCTGGATGGTTTGGGTATTGCTGTTCCACAAACTCAAAAACTTCGCGGGTAATATCGTCCGGCTCAAATTTAAGCGGATCACTAATAAGTCCAGGGCCATTTTTAGAATAGGCGCGTCGATTCTGATCATCATAATTCCACGCACCGCCCTCTGGCTGAGCTTCTTGATCTAACAAAATCTGATGTTTTTTCCGCATGTAGCGATAAAAATATTCCATCCTTAGCTCTTTTTTATCCGCCGCCCACAACTTAAATTCGTTGATAGTGCAATAAAAATGCGCATCTTCGTGCACGATTAATTTCACATTTAAATCAGAGGCTAGCTCTTCCAAAGCTTTCATCAGTCGCCATTCACCAGGCTCGATACATATCAACTGAGTAGCGCCTTTTTCTTGGATTTGGGTTCTTAGGACTTGGTCTATCGTTAAGCTAGACTCTTTGATATAGGTAACAGGAATATTCCGATCTTTTAACGCTTGGGCGAAATGTCGCATTGCGGATAAAAATAATGCAATTTTGGCTTTATGCGACCAAACATAATCAGACTCATAGCGGGACTCAACCATGATGACTTCAGAGCTAGCTGGATCAATGCCCATCAAAAGCGGACTATTGATATCAAGCTGATCTCCAAGCAATAAGATTAATTTCTTTTCTATCATTTTGTTCTTCATCCAAAGCAGAGGATCATCCGCCGCCAGTCTTTTTTATTTTTCCAACGATGGATATCTTTTTCTAGACAAGTAAAGCAAAAACGGTCCAATCAACCGGGACACTTGATGGCGATATTGAGCAAAGACCACATAAACCTTTGCATAGAGAAATCTAAACCAGGCCAAAGAAAATAGATAGTTGATTACCTTGAGATCCGTCCTCTTATAAGCTTCCTGAAAAAACTAGGGCCTGTAATCAGGCGATCCCCAAGTCGACCATGAATC
>CAIVUE010000151.1 GCA_903909015.1 uncultured Methylophilaceae bacterium | reverse complement strand
GTGTCATTCAAGCATTGTTTAATGACAGTTTGATGATGACCACCTGATTATTCATCGCCCTAGCCTCTCGAAGCCCGTTGTAACATTTTGCGGCTTTCTTGTATTGATTACCGGTTAGTGGCAATGCCCGTGCGCCGGTAAAAATGCATACTTAATTATTAAGTTAATTTCATTAAATGTATTGCGCTGTTTGAGTCACCTTTTATGCCCTGTGCATGAAGATCTTACTCAGTGTCTGCTTGCGCCCTTTTAGTTTTTTATAAGGGAATACCATGTCTGTTGACAACGTAACATTTGAAAGTTTAAATCTTCACCCATTGATCCTTCGCGCAATCGAAGAATCTGGCTACACAAACGCAACTCCAATTCAGGCGCAAGCCATTCCTGTAGTCATGGCTGGCCACGATTTGATGGCTTCAGCACAAACAGGTACAGGCAAAACTGCAGCCTTTTCATTGCCAGCACTTAATTTGCTCGCAACACCACATGAATCTAAGAGCCGTGGTCCACGTATCTTAGTATTAGTTCCAACGCGTGAATTAGCAGCCCAAGTTAATGAAGCTGCACGCAAATACGGTAAATTCATCCGCGCACGTACAGTCAGTATCGTAGGTGGTATGCCTTACCCACTCCAAAACAAATTGCTTTCACAACCATTAGATATTTTAGTGGCAACACCAGGTCGTTTACTAGATCACATGGAACGTGGCCGTATTGATATGTCTCGTTTACAAATGTTGATCTTAGATGAAGCTGATCGCATGTTAGACATGGGCTTCATGCCTGATGTTGAACGTATCTGTGCTTCATTACCAGCAGAACGCCAAACACTATTATTCTCAGCTACTTTAGATGGCAATATTGGTCGTATTGCGCACCAGATTTTGCGCAACCCGAAAACAATCCAAATTGCTTCACAAACTGAAAAACATGAAAATATTGAGCAACGCTTGCACTTTGTTGATGACATGACACACAAAAACAAGCTTCTTGAGCATCTTTTGATTGCGCCTGAAGTCAACCAAGTCATTGTATTTACCTCTACAAAACGTCACGCGGACCTATTAGCAGAAGACTTGTATGCTGCTGGTCACAAAACAGCTGCTTTACATGGTGATATGACTCAAGGTGCTCGTAACCGTACATTAACTAAGTTACGTCATGGTGATGTAAAAGTACTAGTCGCAACTGATGTTGCTGCACGTGGTATTGACGTAGCTGGCATCACACATGTGATCAACTACGACCTTCCAAAATTCGCTGAAGATTATGTCCATCGTATTGGCCGTACTGGCCGTGCTGGTAATACTGGCATTGCGATTTCATTTGCATCAAATATGGATCGCCATCAAGTACGCAAAATTGAACAGTTCACTGGCCAACGTCTAGAGCCTAGCGTAATTGCTGGTTTCGAACCAAAACGCGCAGCACCACGCAATGACGGTCCAAGTCGCTCAGGTCGTCCTGGCGAACGTTCAGGTCGTCCTTCAAATGGTCGCCCAGGTGACCGTTCAGGCCGTCCTGCAAATACTAGCTTTGGTGACCGCGCAAGCCGTCCAAATGGCGATCGTTCAAATGACCGCTCATTCGGGGACCGTTCAAGCCGTCCAGCAAACACTAGCTTTGGTGATCGTATTGCAACTGACCGCGCACCAAGCGGCTATCCAGGCAACAACACAGGCTTTAAACCACGTGGTCAAGATGGCAACGCAAACAGCCGTCCAGGTTCTAGCCGCCCTGAAGGCAACCGTAGCTTTGCTGGTCGCAACGAAGGCAACCGTGATGGCAATCGTAACTCACGTCCTGAAGGTAACCGTGGCGGTGATAAATTTGCTGGTCCTAAGGGTGCTGATGGTGTTCGCGCAGCACGTCGTCCGCGTAATTTTGCTTAATATTAAAACCAAGATAGTGAGTAATTAGACTTGAGTACGGAAAACATTAGTTTTGCATCTCTGAATCTAGCGCCAGAAATTCTCAAGGCGCTAGATGAGTTTGGCTACACCACACCGACACCCATTCAAGCAGAAGCGATTCCTGTTGTGCTTAATGGCAATGACTTAATGGCAGGCGCTCAAACCGGCACTGGTAAAACTGCTGCCTTTGCGCTCCCGATGCTACAAAAATTATTGCCCCATGCCAGCTCGAGCGCCTCCCCTGCTCGCCATCCGATCCGTGCACTGATTCTAGTGCCGACTAGGGAATTGGCGATCCAAGTTGAAGCAAGTGTTAAAGTGTATGCCAAACATAGTCCACTTCGCTCACTCGTCGTCTACGGCGGTGTTGATATCAAAACCCAAACACCACACCTGATGAAAGGTGTGGAAATATTGGTAGCAACACCAGGCCGTTTACTCGACCATATCGAACAACGTACATTGCAACTCGGCCAAGTCCAGATGTTAATTTTGGATGAAGCCGATCGCATGTTAGACATGGGCTTTATGCCTGATCTAAAACGCATCTTGGCTTTATTGCCAAAGCAACGTCAGAATCTAATGTTTTCAGCGACTTTCTCGACTGAAATCAAAAAACTCTCTGAAGAGTTTCTTAAAAATCCTGTGCTTGTTGAAGTGGCCCGCAGTAACGCAACAAACGAGAATGTGACTCAAAAAGTCTATCACGTTGCACAAGAAGATAAGCACGCTCTCCTCGCTCAAATTTTGAACGAGACTGAAACTAAACAAGTCATTGTTTTTACCAAAACTAAACTAACAGCAAGCCGTTTGGCACGCCAATTAGTCAAAGAAGGTATTTCTGCTGATGCAATCCATGGCGATAAAAGCCAAGGAGAACGTATTCAAGCACTGGAAGCGTTCAAGCAAGGTAAGATTAATGCGCTGATTGCAACGGATGTTGCGGCACGTGGCTTAGATATTGACCAATTACCAATGGTCATTAATTACGAAATTCCAAGTGCTCCAGAAGACTACGTGCATCGTATTGGGCGGACAGGACGTGCCGGCGCATTAGGTATTGCGATTTCATTAGTATCTCCTGATGAAGAAAAATATATCAAAGAGATCGAAAAGCTCAT